>CAMUHU010000084.1 GCA_947088765.1 uncultured Clostridium sp.
ATTAATAGGAGAAAAATAAACAAATTATGGAAGATATGAAATTAAAAGATATAGGCATAGACAAATTTAAAAAAGAAGTATATTCATATTATTTAGAGATATTTCCAGAAGATGAAAGAAAACCATTAGAATTAATACAGTTATCCTATGAAAAACAATACACAAAGATTATAGAAATCTTATATAAAAATGAAATGGTAGGATTTATGGTATTAAATAGAGTTAAAGACAAAGGATATGCAGTCTTAGATTATTTAGCAATATTACCACAATATAGAAATAGTAAATTTGGTACTAAAGCATTACAAATTTTATTAGAACAAGAAAAAGAAAATAGTGGCATTTTTATAGAGATTGAAAAAGTTGGATTAGGCAAAGATATAGAAGAAAATTTATTAAGAGAAAAGAGAAAGAATTTCTATGAAAAAATAGGCTTTAAAAAATTAAATTTTGATTTATTTTTGTTCGATGTCATATATACACCTTATTTATTCTCAAATATAAAAGATGATGAAAGTATGATTATTGATGAAATATTAAATATTTATAAATCAATATCAGGAAAAGAAAGAATAAAACAAAATTGCAAAATAATAAAGAAGTTACGATTTGAAGAAATAAGCAAAGATAATATAAAAGTAGCAGCAAAGTTACAATATGAGATTTTTCCTAATTCAAGTGCATATTCAGTATATAAATCGAAAATCACAGGAGAAAGAAAAAACTTGTACATAGGATATATAGCTTATATGGAAGATATACCAGTTGGAGTAACAGGCATTTATGAAATTCCAGAATATTCAGATACAGTATGGTTAAGTTGGTTTGGAATAAAGAAAGAATATCGAAAATTAGGATATGGAAAACAAATACTAGATTATACAATTGAAATGGCAAAGACTCTGAATAAGAAGTATTTGAGACTGTATACTTTTGAAATCTGGAATAGTGAAGCACAGGTATTTTACAAAAGAAATATGGATCTAGGGGAATATTATTATAATGAAAAAGAACATAAAGACATATTTGAGGGTAAAACAAAGATATTTAGTATCAGTTTATGTGATGAAAAAGTAGGATTATGGAATAACAAGTTCATAAATATATCAGAAGATGAGAATTCTCACGAAAAAAGCGTAATAATGATGAAAGAAGATGGAATTATAGATTGATAAAGGAATGAGATGAATGGAAGAAATTGAAATAAAGAAAATAACTGAGATAAATGAAAATAATCTTAATAAAATAACAGAGTGGATGTATGAGGGGTGGGGAAAAGATGAAATGCATACATTTGAACAAGTAAAAGAGTTTATTAAATATAGTTTACAAGAAAATAGACTACCACAAACTTATGGAGCATTTATAAATAACGAAATTGTAGGTATGTATCAATTTTCGTATGAAGATTTATTTGTTAGACCTGATATATATCCATGGATTGCTAATGTATATGTAGATAAAGAATATAGACATAATGGAGTTTGTAGAAAATTAATGGAAAGTGTAAAAGAAAATGCACGAAATAATATAAACTCTAATGAATTATGGTTATATACAAAACACATAAATTTATATGAAAAGTTTGGGTGGAAATATGTTTTTGATATTGATACATACAATAAAGAACAAAAAATACAAAGGTTATATAAATTAGAACTGATTTAGACAAAATTAAGAAGATAAAATTAAATTTCTAAAATGTAGTGTTACAATTGATGTGAAACAAAAAATATAGAAAAAAAGTGATTCAGTAGTATAATTGAATTGTTGAAATTTAAATTATACGAAAGGACTTAAATCACTTATGAATAATAGTATATTACAAAATCTGAAAAATACAAAGAGATATTTGCCACATGATTTAAAAACATTGTCAAAAATACAAAAATGTGATATTATTTAAAAGTAATTGAGGAGAAAAATAATATGATAATATCTTATACAATAATAGCATTAGGAATATATAATTTAACAGTTTTTATAATAGGACTAATAAAGTTTAATGAGAATAAAAAAAGAAAAGTTTTAATAGGATTATCGAGTATATATAATGCATTAATAGGATATATAGACACTTTTGTTTTTATATCACTATATGTATATTTTACTAATCGTCCTAAAGGAAATGGGTATGAAGTACCAGCATCAGAAGCTGGATTTAATGCAATGCTAGGGGTAATAACATTAATAATATATCTAGTATTATTAGTACCAATAAACATTTATATGAAGGAAAAATCAAAAGTAAATTTGAAAGTTTATTTAATAGTAAATTCCATAGCAACAGTATTAGGAATTGCAATTTTTTGGCTTTTTTTAGATAAAAGTAAAGGACTATTTTAGATAGATAATAGATATTTATAAAAAATACAAATTTTGAAGTGATAGAATGACATTAGGATTTATAGATGATTATATAAATAAAAAGTTAGATGAGAATGAAGAAATTTTAATATTTACTTTTTATGAATTAAGAGTAAAAAGTAACTTATCTGAATATCACGTGAATAGATTTTTAGAATTAGCAAAAATAAGATTAGAAAATATAAGCTACAGAACATATTTTACTGGAACAGAATTTGTATATAAAAATGCTACGAAAATAGTTAATGATAATGAATTAATGGTATCAATAAAGATGTAAATAAATATGAAGGAAAATATAACAATGGAAGGAGTAATTGTTAATGCTAAGATTAGAAAATGTATCAAAGTTCTACTATAACAGAGGAATTATAGCATCAGGTTTTACAAAGGTAAATTTGGAACTAAGAATTGGAGAATTTGTTGCAATAACAGGAGAATCAGGAAGTGGAAAAAGTACACTTTTAAATGTTATTTCAGGATTAGATAGTTATGAAGAAGGAGAAATGTATATAAAAGGACAAGAAACTAGTCATTATTCTGAAAAAGATTTTGAGGATTATAGAAGAAAATATATAGCAAATATTTTTCAAAGCTTTAATTTAATTAATAGTTATACAGTTTATCAAAATGTAGAATTAGTTTTATTATTAAATGGATATAAAAAGCATACAATAAAGGATAAAATATTACACATTATAGAGCAAGTAGGACTTACAAAATTTAAGAATACAAAAGTATCCAAACTATCAGGAGGTCAAAAGCAAAGAGTAGCAATAGCAAGAGCAATGGTAAAGGACACTCCAATTATTGTTGCAGATGAGCCGACAGGAAACTTAGATTCTGAATCTGCAAAAGAAGTTATAGAAATATTAAAGAGAGTTGCAAAAGATAAACTGGTTATAGTTGTAACACATAATATTGAGCAATTTGAACAACAAGCTACAAGAATAATAAAAATGCATGATGGAAGAATAATACAAAACACTGAAATAAAGGAAATAAAGAACGAACCAGAAATTGAAGAAAGTGAATATAGCAATATGAGTATATTTAATAAATATACTCTAGGAATTAGAAATACATTTAATATAGTATCAAAATTTCTATTGTTATTTGCAGTGTTTTTCTTTATGAGTTCAGCTATTCTTGCAGAATATGCTAGTTTTCAGATGTCAGAAGAAGAAACAGTATCTTCTGGATATAGTAGTGGATTTAATGATTTGTCAGAAAAAAGAATTTTAATAAACAAGAAAGATAGAAGTTCCTTTGCGAAAGAAGATTATGAAAAAATAAAATCAATATCAAATATAGACTATATAGTTGAAGATGATATATTTGTGGATTCAATGGTACCATTATCAAGGAATGATCTAAGTCTTTATGGAAATATGTTAGATATAGATAACTTTAATGGAAATTTAGATGTAGGTAGAATGCCAGAAAACGATGATGAAATTATTTTAAGTGTAAATAAAGATAATTTCTATTTTAAAAATAGAGTAGATGAGATATTAAACAAAACTTTTTCAATACTAAAAAGTGAAGGAATGAATGCATATAGTAGCGAAACAGTAGGAGAAGTAACAATAGTAGGTATAAAGACTGATGAGAATACAAATGACTATATGGAAAAATTTTATGTTTCTAAAAGTATGTTAAAGAAATTAAGAAGTAATATAAATAAAAACTATAGTAATATTAAAATATTCTTAAATAATAAATATGCACAATATAGAGTAGAACCTAATGAGAATGTAGAAAGTGGAAAAGCAATAGTTGATGATGAACTTAAATATCAATTTAAAAACTACAAGATAAAAGATCAACCTATAAACATATATATAAGTAATATTTATTACAGTGAAGAATTAAATTTATCTATATCAAATACATATACAAAATCAAATTTTAGAAGATTAACAGGGTTAGATAAATATGATAACAATAGGTATACAGTTTTTATAAATACAAACGATTATAATTCATTATATGATAAACCATCATATCAATCTAGCGTATATATAGAAGACGAAAAAATTATAGAAGAGACAATGCTAGAACTTGAAAATTTAGGGCTAAACCCTAAAAAAGTAACAGATTTTAAAATAAATCAGGGAGAAATATATCAAAGAATTATAAAAATAATAAAAGTAGTAGTAACTATTGTATTAATAATAGTCTTATTCTTCATTTCGTATTTAATTATAAAAATAATATTAAAATCAAGAAATATCTATTTTACAACTTTAAGAATGTTAGGGGCCACATATAAAAACGTAAGAAGAATACTAGATATAGAATTATTTATTAATTCTACACTATCCTATGTTGTTTTGTTATTATTTATTTACTTAGTAAAATGGAACATTATTAACTTAGAACATATAGCAAAACTTAGTGAATTTATAAAGATAAAAGAGTATGTATTAATGTATATAATTTTAATTGTAATTTCGAGACTAATATCAATAAAATTCGCAAAAAAATTATTCAAGAATACAGCAATAAATACATATAACGAGGAGGTGTAATGCTATGATTAAAATAGAAAATGTAGATAAATATTTTAATAGAAGAAGAAAAAATGAAATACATATAATTAATAACATCTCACTAGAATTAGAAGATAAAGGATTAGTTGCAATTTTAGGACAATCTGGAAGTGGAAAAACTACACTTTTAAATGCTATTGGAGGACTTGACAAAGTAAACAAAGGAAAAATATACATAAATGGACAAAAAATAACTAAAAGAACACCAAATACAGTAGATAAAATAAGAAATCTAAATATTGGATACATATTTCAAGACTATAAATTAATAGAAAATATGTCCGTATTTGATAATATCGCAATTTCTTTAAGAATGATAGGATTAAAAAATAAAAAAGAAATACAAAAAAGAGTTAATTATGTCTTAGAAGCTGTAAATATGTATAGATATAGAAATAGACCAGCTGGAATGTTATCAGGAGGAGAAAAACAAAGAGTAGCAATAGCAAGAGCTATAGTTAAGAATCCAAGCATTGTAATAGCTGATGAACCAACTGGTAACTTAGATAGTAAAAATTCTTTAGAGATAATGAATATAATAAAAGCAATATCAAAAGAAAAATTAGTTATTTTAGTAACACATGAAGTAGACTTAGCGAAATTTTATGCAACAAAAATAGTAGAAGTACAAGATGGTAATGTAAAAAAAGATTATAAAAATGAGATAAAAGGATCTTTAGAATACAGACTAGACAATAAAATTTATTTAAAAGATTTTCAAAACATTAATAATTTAAAAAATGAAAAACTTAATATTGACATATATTCAGAAGATGATAACGATAAAATAGATGTAAAAATAGCAATAAAAAATGGAAACATATTTATTCAGGCCGAAAATAGAAAGATTGAAGTTGTAGATGATAATTCAGCGATAGAACTTATTAATGAACATTATCAAAAAATTGACAAAAGTATATATGAAAAATATAAATATAATTTAGATGATGTTATAGATAAAAAATATAAAGCAAGATATAGTTCAATATATGGTATTTTTAAATCAATAAAAAATGGATTTAATAGAATATTAAACTATACTGTATTAAAGAAAATCCTACTTTTAGGTTTCTTTGCTTCTGCAATGTTTGTAGTTTACAGTGTAAGTAACATAGCAGGAACAACTAACATAAAAGAATCTGATTATATTAAAATAGACAAAAATTATCTTCAAGTAGATATGGCAAAAGTAGCTGTAGATGATTATTTAAAATATGAAAAATTAGAAGATATAGATTATATATTGCCAGGAGATAGCAATGTAAATTTCAAAATAAAAATGGACAATTATTATCAATTATCAAAGTACTCATTTGAACTTACAGGTTCACTTGTTAGTACTGATGAAATCAATGAAAACTCATTAATAAAAGGAAGAATGCCACAAAATGAGTATGAAATTGTAATAGATAAAAAGGTTATAGATAACATGCAAAATAGTAGATTTTCATCATTTGCAACCATGGGTATAAAAACAGAGGAAGAATTACTTAGCAAAGTTGTAACAATAAATGATATGAAAGATTTTACCATAGTAGGATTTACAGACAATTATAGTGCATCAATCTATGCAAACAAAAATGTATTTATAAACATATTAAACAATATGACACAAAGCGAATTCGGAATGGGAATATATTTTGGAACAGAAGATGATTCTAAAACAACAGTTAAAGATTATAACTTATATTTAGAAGATATAACCATTACAAAAGGCAGATTGCCAGAAAATG
>CAMUHU010000085.1 GCA_947088765.1 uncultured Clostridium sp.
AATAGCATTATTATTAGCTTTTGTATTTAGAATTTTAGTATAATACAAATTACAATAAATAGGGCAAGTAATTAAATTAAAGATTACTTGCCCTATATATATATAATTGAAACACAAGACAGTAGTTTATAGGGATAAATCTTAAATGTTAATAAGCATTGCTTGTAGCAACGGACTATTTTTTATATAATAGTTCGTAAAGAAAGGAGTTAATTAAAATGCTAAAAGAAAACATTAAATCAATAAGAAAATCAAAAGGACTTTCACAAGAAGAACTTGCTATAAAATTAAATGTAGTAAGACAAACAATTTCTAAATGGGAGAAAGGATTGTCAGTTCCAGATTCAGAAATGTTAGTTGCAATATCAGAGGTTTTTGAAACACCAGTAAGCACTTTGCTAGGGGAAAATATTTCAGAATCAAAAGTAGATGATTTAAAAGCAATTTCTGAAAAATTAGAAATAATAAACTTACAACTATTACAAAGGAATAATGCCAAAAGAAAAATAATTCATTGGTTATTTATTTCATTATGTGCTATTACAATTATAACTTTCATATCTTTATATTTTTTGAATAGTCCTTATTTGAATTGGGATTATAATAATCCAGAATATGCTGTTTTAGGTGTTGCTTTTCAGTCATTTGAATGGTTATTTGTTAGGACAGCACCAATTATTTTTATTATATCAATTATTGGTATTATATTGACTCGAAAGAAAGATTGAAATTATTTTTAGCAAAAATTACGAATTTATAGTTAAAAATCTTGAATGTTAATAAGCATTGCTTGTAGCAACGGACTATTCTTTGTATAATAATTTTTGGAGAAAGGAGAAAGTAAAATATGAAAAAGTCTTTATTTAGAATTTCAGATGTATTAGAACTATGTACTGCATATATGCTTTGCTTTTTTCTAAATTTGCTTTTCGATTATGTAAAGATTATGGATTTGGATTCTTATATTCTAAAGGCATTTTTGAAAAATTTTACTGATTATCAAGAGATAATCGTTCTGATATTTACAGTTGTTGTGATTGTTTTTCATTATCAAATGTTGCACAGAAAAAAAGCAGAAATATTTTGCAAAATGCTTGTAGGAGATACTATATTTAATATCACAATTCGATATGCACTGAATTGTCTAATGATATTAATATTTGTTTGCTTTTTATCAACTTTAGCAAATGTATATTTAAAATTCAATTTAACTAGCAATTTTTACTTAACATTTATTTTTATCATATACATACTAATTAGTACAAGGGAGGTGCGAAAATATGAAAATTTTTAAGTTTATTATTTCAAAAATATTTTTGAGAAAAGCGATACTTGGTATAGGTACGATTTTGTTACTTTGTATGGCGAATTATATAACTTTTACTGCTACTCGTTCGATTTTATCAACTTTTCAAGGGTATCGAGAAACGAAATATATAAATCAAGAAGGAGTTTACACTGCTAACTTAGATCCAAATAGTCATATTGATATGGGAGTAATTAGTGAAAATGGAACACAAGCAGTATATGACTATTTGAATAATAACTTCAATTATGCGTTTTATACAGACGGGTTTATTGTATCTGTTCCCAACAGTTATGATATGAAAATATCGTTAGGCTATATGAACGAGCAGTATTATAGATTAAATGAATTTGAGCTTTCACAAGGGACAGATTTAGACTTTGATTACCAATTAGATGGGGAAATCCCTGTTTTAATAGGAAAAGGGTTAAGTAAAACATATCCTGTTGGGTCAACAATAAAAATTGATGAATTTGTTTTGGGGCGACCAGTAACTTTGAAAGTTCAGGGGATTTTGAAACAAAATACTTACCATTCTAATTATTATGCTCTAAACTCCAAGACATACTACAATTTTTCAATTCTTATTCCTGTAAATGAGGCTTTTATCAATAATGCAAATATGGATCTTAAATTAAATGGTCTTATGGATATTATAACGCTGAATACTACAAAAGAAGAAGTAACAGATTTAAGTAAGGTTATTAAAGATAATATGGGATTAAAATTTAATTTTTTTAGCCAACAGGAAAATTATGATTATTTTAATGAATATTATCTACATTCATTAAAAATTATAGCAATAACAACATTTATTTTATTTATAGTTATAACTTGTCTTTCTATATGGAATGCATTAGTTAGTGTTCGTTTAATGTTGAAAGACTTTACAATTAATCTGTTAGTTGGATTAAGTTATTCAAAGTTGAGAAAAATATTTTATAGTTATTTTGGGATACTTTCATTTATCAATTTTATAGTTATTTTTATAATTACTGCTTTTAACAGATATGGATGTTGGTTAAGAAAAGACTCTACTTTTGCTACTTATGGATTATTTGGTTTAATAGGAATGGACTGGCTATCTTTATTGGTAGTAATTCTTTCAGATATTATTATTGGAATAATTATTGTTGAGAATATGTTAAGAAAAATCAAAAAAGTTCCAATTTCTTTGGGGGTGTTACAATGACGAAAATTATTGATTTAAAAATTAAAGAAAAAATTTATAAGAATAAAAAGTTACAAATCTCAATCTTGAATAATTTTAATCTTGAAGTTAATGCTGGTGAAAAGATTGCTATTGTAGGCGAATCTGGAGTAGGAAAAAGCTCATTGCTTAATATTATTGGATTGTTAGATAGAGATTATAATGGTGAATATACTCTTTTTGATTCGAGAGCTAATAGTTTATATACAAGTGAGTTAGCACAATGGAGAAATCAAAAAATTGGTTTTGTTCTTCAAGAGTCAGCACTAATCAATTCTTTGACAATTGAAGATAATATCAAACTACCTTTACTTTATGCAGAAACTAGGAAAAAAGAATTTGAGCAAGAAGAATTTGAAAATGTAATTAATGCAATTGATATTAAATCTATATTAAAAAAGAAACCACTTGAATGTTCTGGTGGAGAAAAAGCTAGAGCAGTATTTGCAAGAGGAATAATTATGAAGCCTCAAATTATTTTAGCAGATGAACCTACGGCATCTCTTGATGTGGAGAATAGAGAAAGAATTGTAAACTTGCTTTTTAAAATGAACAAAGAATTTAATACAACTATTATTACTGTAACTCACGATTTGGAAATGGCAAATCGCTATGATAGAGTAATTCATCTTGAAAGGAGGAAATAAAATGGGATTTTTTGCAATGATCATATCAATGTTGTTGGGGATATTTTCTATTGGTTTTGGAATTTATCGTAGAAAGAGTAATCGTTGGCATATAATTTTAATTGCACTTGGAATAGTATTTGTTCTTTTTGCAATCTATTTAGGACTTCCTAAATAAAGAAATTTAAAGTTAAACACAAAATTACAATATATAGGGCAGGTAATAAGTTGAAATTATCTGTCATTTATTATATAATCATAACAAATTATAGTAATTTGTAGGGAGGAATTTATATATGAATAAAACAGCATGGATATTTTCATATAAACTTAAAAAAGGTGTAAGTGAAGAGGAATTTGTAAAATTAACGCAAAAATTACATGATGAAATTATTTCTAAAGCAAAGGGATTTATCTCTTGGGAGCATTACTTACAAGGTAATATCTGGACTGATTTTGTTCTTTGGGAAACGGAAGAAGATGCAAATAATGCAACAACAATTGGAAAAGGTAAAGAAGTAACGAATAATTTTTATGCTTGTATTCAAATGAATACTTGTAGAGCTTTAATTTCAAAATTAATAAAAAAGTATTAGATATACAACTTAAAATTAGAAAGATGAGGTAAAATTATGGTGCATTTAGTATATTGTGATGATAAATCAAAAGAATTAAATAAGATTATAGATGGTAGTAAAACAATGATTATAAGAGGTGCAGCAGGAAGAAAAATACCACATAGTAGAGTATTTAAAGACGAAACACTTTATTTTATGGAAAAAGGAACAAAAAAGATTACAGCAAAAGCAGTTGTAACAGATGTTCAAAACTATGTAAAGCTAAGTGATGAAGAAATAACAAAAACTATTGAAGATAATAATAGTAAATTACAACTAACTGATAAGCAAAAAGAAAGATGGCACAAAAAATGTTTGTGTTTAGTTGAATTTAAAAATGTAGAAGAAATTACAGCATTAGATTTTGACCATCAAGGAAATATGGACGATTGGTTAATTATCGAGAAAATAGAAGATGTAGTTGTAGGAACAAGTATTCCTTATAATTATGAAAAATCAAAATTTTAAGGTGGTATAAATATGGCAATGTGGAACGCTTGGCGAGGATGTAAGAAATGTAGTGATGGTTGTTTACATTGCTATATTCATAAAGGAGATTTTAAAAGAAAAGTAGATACAAATGAAATTATAAAAACAAAAGACTTTGAAAAGCCAATAGAGAAATTAAAAAATGGCAATTATAAAATGAAATCTGGAATTGTTTATTTATGTTTTTCTACAGATTTTCTTATTGAAGAAGCAGACGAGTGGAGAAATGACTGTTGGAAAATGATTAAAGAAAGGCAGGACTGTACTTTTCTGTTTCTAACAAAAAGAATTGATAGATTTATGAAATGTATTCCAAATGACTGGAATGATGGATATGATAATGTAGTTGTATGTTGTACTATTGAAAATCAAAAAAATGCTGATTATAAGTTATCAATTTTTAAAGATTTACCAATAAAACATAAATGTATAACAGCACAGCCATTATTAGAGAAAATAGATATCGAAAAATATCTTGATAATATTGAATTAGTTGTTTGTCGGTGGAGAATCTGACATAAATGCTAGGGTATTTAATTATGACTGGGCATTAGATATTAGAGAACAATGTATAAGAAAGAATGTTAATTTTGAGTTTAGACAATGTGGAACTTATACAATAAAAGATGGAAAACAATATAAAATACAAACAAAGGATTTGTGTAAGCAAGCAAAATTAGCCAATATTGATTATAAAAGTATTCGCTAAATTACAATAAATAGAGGAGATTTATATGAGTGAAATTATAATATATGGTTCTCAATATGGAACAACAAGAATGTATGCAGAGGAATTATCAAAAATAACTAAAATACAAGCAATATCGTTTGAAGAAATAAAAGATATAAATAAGTATGATAAAATTATTTATCTAGGTGGACTTTATGCAGGTGGAGTTTTAGGAATGGCTAAAACTTTCAAAAAAATATCTAATTATGGAAATAAGAAAATAATAATTGCAACAGTTGGATTAGCAGACCCTATGGATATAGAAAATACAAGTAATATAGAAAATGGTATGAAAAGACAACTTTCAAATGAAATATATGAAAAAGCATCTATTTATCATTTAAGAGGTGGAATAGATTATTCAAAATTAAATTTTGCTCATAAAACAATGATGAGTTTACTTTATAAAAAAGCAAAAGGACTACCAGAAGAAAAGAAAACAGCAGAAGTTAAAGCAATGATAGATACTTATAATCAAAAAGTTAATTTTGTTGATTTTTCTAGTTTAGAAAGTATCATTAAAGAAATTTAAAAGTAACTGCAAAATTACAAGTTTGTAGTTTGAAAGATTTATAGTAATGTATCGTTATGATAAGTTTAAGGAGGAATCTTATGAAAAAGAAAATATGTATTGGAGTAGGAATATTTTTGATTATACTTATAGTTGCAGGAATTATAACGAACTATGTAGATAGTGGTAGAGTAGCAACAGGACACGAGCCAAAGTATTGCATAAAGGTAGTTAATAATGACGGAAGCAAAGTAACTTATTGGGGATTAGGTTATAAAGTTATTCGCTATGTGGGAGTATCTCCAAATGAACCTTATGAGAGTAATATCGGGGTAAAAATGGGAAATTGGTTTATGAAATATGAATTGCCAATAGATAGCCAAAATAATAAAGAACAAAAAGATAATATAAGTAATATAGAAGATTTTTATAATACCGAATTAACAAAAGATAGAGATATTAGGACACTATCAAAGGAATATACTTCATTTGATGCTCAAAAAGATAATTGCTTTGTTATAGGTGCAATGGTTCATAACGATAATCTATATAGTGAATTTATGGAAAGTTATAAGAATAAAAAAACTGCATTTATTAGAGTAGCACAAAATACTGTTGAAGGAGATTTAATCTTAACAGATATTTTATATTACGAGAAATCAGATAAATTATATATAGTTACTGATAATACAAGAGATAAATTTTCAGCAGAAACTGATAGAATAATTGAACTGAAAGAATTTAATTATATATCAGAATATAAAAATAATAATCACTTATATTGGGTTTTATACAACGAAGATATAACAGAAGAAAATTTTAAAACGGATAATGTATTTGTGATAACAACTATTAACTAAATATATAAAGGAGATGTAAAAGTTATGAATAAAGAAAAATTAAAAGTAAAAATATTTTTGATTTTAAGTCTTGTATTTGCAATTTTAACTTTGATTGGTGGATACTTGGTAATCACTCATAAATTAGATAATGCTGGTTATTCAGTTATACCAATGTTATTTACATTAACATTTAGTATATTATATAGGAATAGCAAAAAAGACAAAGAGTAACACAACTTACAAGTTATAGATTAGTTTGAAACATAACTAATCTAAATTTTATTCGACTATTTAGAAAA
>CAMUHU010000086.1 GCA_947088765.1 uncultured Clostridium sp.
AAAAAGCAATATTCTACAAAAAAAAGAGAGAATAATAATATTACTTATAAATTTAAGAGAGGAAGATAAACAAAGATTATTATTAGATAGAGAATTTGTAGAAAAAGATTTAAATTTAGATGGTGTTGTAATAGCAATAATTATCATGAGCCTTGAATTTAACGAAATAAAGTTAAAAATGATTAATTTATATTTTGATAAGATTAGTAGAAAAGCGATAGGAATGATTTTAGAATCATGTCCTAGAGATACTATAATATCAATTATAATTAAAGAAGAATATAAATTTAGTAAAGTAGTAATAGAAGAGATTCTTAGTAGTATAAAGGTAGATTTATTAGTAGACATTTTTATAGAATACAAAGAAGTTTTATATGAAAAAAGTATAACAATTTATGATATTATAATGAGAGCAAGCGAAGATGTGCAATTAAAAATTATATCAAAGCTTTTAGAGATAGGCATAACTGATAAAGAAAAGAAGGGAATATTAACTGTTTTAGATGATAAACAGAAAGATAAACTTGACAAATCTATTTTTATGCAAGAAGAAACAGAGTATAAACTACAAGTTAGTCATGAGATAGGAGGTAAATATGGAAAAATTGTAGTTGATTTTAGCAAAGATTTAGAAATATATAAAGACTTAGACGAACTAATTTATGTAAATCCAATGGAATTGAAAGATGAAGAAAGAGTTAAAATTCAAGAATTAGAAGAAATTTGTCCAAATATAAGAATATCAGATGATATAGGACTTTCAACTGTTACACTAGAAGAATATAAAGAGGCTGAAAATTGGATTGACTCAATATTGAAAGGAATAAATACAAAGTGGACCAATATCCAAAAAGTAGCATATGTAGATCATGTATTGGGTAAAAACATAACTTATTGTCCATATCTGGATACAGAAATATATAATAGCGAAGAAATACAAAATAGTTGGAATCTTATAAATAAAAAAATGGGTATATGTTATGGAATATCGGTAGCTGAAAAATATATATTAAGCAAAATGGGAATTGAAGCAGAAGTAGTTAAAAGTAAAGAACATGCTTTTTTAGAGTTAAAAAATATAGAACTTTCCCAAAAAGATGGAGAAGTAGTTAAAGGAGATACATATTTAGATTCTACTTGGAATCTAGCAATTAACAGATATGGTGGAATACCTGAAAACTTTTGTAATACTTATGAAGAGATAAGAAAATATGATATAATAGAATCAAAGGGGATAGATACAGAAACACACAAGATTAATGAAAATGGTGTTACTTTAGGTTTAGATAAAAGAAATGTAAGAGAAATATTCAAAAGTATAGAAGTTACAGATAAAAAGGGAAATTTTCCATTACAAAAGTTTATGAGTATGTCTAATAAGATAGATGCTTTTGGATTTCCAGCAGAAAAAGCAATAGAAATTCAGTTAATGTTGCTTTCTAGCTATTGTCCAGAATTTGCTATATGCCAAAATGAAACAGCCAGTATATTAAAAGGAATATTAAGCAATATAAAATTCAATAGATGTGTAGTAAATAGAGTGTATGAGAGAGAGGATGAAAATAAACAACCAATATTATATGTATATGCAGATTTACCAGAAGTAGGTAAAAGATTTTACTTTGCAGACAAAGAAACAAAATCGTTTGTAGAATTACCAGAAAAGGAATTTGAGCAAAAATTTGAATGTTATCAAAAAGACTTAGAAAAGCAAAATGGACATAGACCATGGGAAGATATAGAAGAAAGTCAAGAACACCTATATAAAAATTCTATACTAGAAAAAGCAAAAAACGTAGGAGGAAGATAAAATGAGTTTCATTAAGAATTTATTTGAACTTATGAAAAATATATTTAATAAAAAATCTGATAATAAAATGATACAAGCACCTATTGAAACACAGACAAGCAGAGAAAAATTAGAATTTGCCAATTCATTAAAAGTAGACACACCAAAAACCAAAAAGAAAGAAGTAGAAACAATGATATGTTATGGTGATGGGCTAGGAATACAAAACAAAATAAATTATTAAAAAAATTAGCACTTTATATTGACAAGTGCTAATTTTTGGTATATTATATTAGCAGTCAATAAATATGAGTGCCAAATTATCAAATATAAATTTGTAACATATAATAAAAGGTACATAAAAAAGGAGGAATTTTAAATGATTAAACCAATACTAGACAGAGTATTAATTAAAATGCAAGAAACAGAAGAAACAACAAAAAGCGGAATAATATTATCTGCAAACTCAAAAGAAAAACCACAAATAGCAGAAGTAGTAGAAGTAGGACCAGGTGGAGAAGTCGATGGAAAAGAAGTAAAGATGTTCCTAAAAAAAGGAGACAAAGTTATAGCAAGTAAATATGCTGGAACAGAAGTAAAATACGAAGGAACAGAGTATATAATTTTAAAACAAAGCGATATTCTCGCTATTGTTGAATAAATTAGAAGAATAGAAAAATTTTTCTATCTGAATTTTAACAACGCGAGACGCAGTTTATTTTTATAATTAAATAGGGAGGTAATAATATGTCAAAAGAAATACTATATGGTGAAGATGCCAGAAAAAAATTATTAGAAGGAGTAAACAAACTTGCAGACACAGTAAAAGTTACACTAGGACCAAAAGGAAGAAATGTAGTTTTAGACAAAAGCTTTGGAGCACCACTAATTACAAACGATGGAGTCACAATAGCAAAAGACATAGAGTTAGATGATGCATTTGAAAACATGGGAGCAAGACTTGTAAAAGAAGTATCTACAAAAACAAATGATGTTGCAGGAGATGGAACTACAACAGCAACAGTTTTAGCGCAAAGTATGATAAAAGAAGGAGTAAAAAATGTAGCAGCAGGAGGAGACCCAATGGCAATTAAAAGAGGAATAGACAAAGCTGTAAACGTTGCTGTAGAAGCAATAAAAGAAATAAGTTCACCAGTAAATGGTAGAGAAGATATAGCAAGAGTTGCAAGCATATCAGCAGATAACAAAGAAGTTGGTAATCTAATAGCAGATGCCATGGAAAAAGTTTCAAAAGATGGTGTAATAACAATAGAAGAATCAAAAACTTCTGAAACAGATGTAGTAGTTGTTGAAGGAATGCAATTTGATAAAGGATATGTATCACCATATATGGTAACAGACACAGAAAAAATGGAAGCCATAATAGAAAATCCATATATATTAATAACAGACAAAAAAATTGAAAACATACAAGAAATATTACCATTATTAGAAGGATTAATGCAACAATCTGGAAAATTAGTAATAATTGCAGATGATATTGAAGGAGAAGCATTATCAACATTAATATTAAACAAACTAAGAGGAGTATTAAATGTAGTAGCAGTAAAAGCACCAGGATATGGAGATAGAAGAAAAGAAATGCTACAAGACATTGCAATATTAACAGGAGGAGAAGTCATAACATCTGAGGTTGGATTAGAATTAAAAGACACAACAATAGAACAATTAGGAAGAGCAAAACAAATAAAAGTACAAAAAGAAAATACAATAATTGTTGATGGTGCAGGAGACAAAGAGCAAATAGCAGAAAGAATAAAACAAATAAAAGTACAAATGGAAGAAACAAAGAGTTCATTTGATAAAGAAAAATATCAAGAAAGACTAGCAAAAATTGCAGGAGGAGTAGCAGTAATAGAAGTAGGAGCAGCAACAGAAGTAGAAATGAAAGACAAAAAACTAAGAGTAGAAGATGCCTTATCTGCTATAAAAGCAGCAGTAGAAGAAGGAATAGTAGCAGGAGGAGGAACAGCATATGTAAATGTTATTCCAAAAGTAGAAAACCTTGTAAAAGAATTAAGTGATGATGAAAAATTAGGTGCAAGAATAGTATTAAAAGCACTTGAAGAACCAGTAAAACAAATAGCAACAAATGCAGGACTAGAACCAGCAGTAATACTAGAAAATGTAAAATCAAACAAAGAAGGATTTGGGTTTGATGCTGCAAATGAAGAATATGTAGACATGAAAAAAGTAGGAATAGTAGATCCAACAAAGGTAACACGTAGTGCACTTCAAAATGCTGCAAGTATAGCATCAATGGTACTTACAACAGAAAGTATAGTAACAGACAAAAAGGAAGAAAAATGTAACTGTGGAGGTAATACACCAAATCCAGAAATGGGAGGAATGTATTAATTGAGAAGTGAGATGTGAGAATTTATAGTTGAGATGTAGGGGCACATTGCATGTGCCCTTTTTGTCATGCATTAAACAAAAATTAGCTAAATGAAAGAAAGCTATTGAAAAAAACTATAAAAAAGTTTAGAATAATAAAAGATTAAGAAATATATTAAATATTTCGAAAATAAAATATAAAAGTAAATTTTTGGGCTTATGCCAAAAAGGAAGAAGGAGAAGTTTAATGAAAAAAGTAGAGAGCATTCTATGGGGAATAGTATTTATTGTATTAGGACTAATAATAGCTGGGAATGTATTAGGAATTACTAATATCAAAATGTTTTTTAATGGATGGTGGACATTATTTATAATCATACCATGTTTTATAGGACTATTTAAAAATAATAGTAGAACAGGAAATATTATAGGACTAATAATAGGAGTTGCATTATTATTAGCATGTCAAGGTATTCTAAGATTCGATTTAGTTTGGAAACTATTATTTCCAGGTATATTAATAATAATAGGAATATCCTTTATTTTTAGAGACGAAATAGGAGGAAAAATAAGCAAACAAATAAAAGAACTAAATAAAAACAGAAATGAAACAAATGAATATTGTGCTACATTTTCTGAGCAAAATGTAAAATTTGATGATGAAAAATTAACAGGAGCAGACTTAACAGCAGTATTTGGTGGAGTAAAATGTGATATAAGAAAAGCAATAATAGAAGAAGATCAAGTGATTAATGCAACTAGTATATTTGGAGGAATAGAAATATATGTACCAGAAAATGTAAAAGTAAAAATAAAATCAACACCAATATTTGGAGGAGTTTCAGATAAGGCAAGTTATAGTAAAGATGAACAATCACACATTATATATATTAATGCAACATGTATATTTGGAGGTGTTGAAATAAAATGACAACAGCACAAAAAATAATAAAATATCTAGCAATAGCATTTGCGATATTTCTTATAATAAATATAATATCAGGAATTTTATGGGCAATATTTGGAGTTAGTTTTATTTTTGGACTACAGAATTGGGAAGATGACACAATTAGAGAACATAGTGTAATAACAAATTATGAATATACTGATATAGATACATTAAATAGAGAGATAGAAACATTAGATATAGATGTAAAATTTAGTAATTTAATAATAAAGGCAGGAGAAGAATTTAAAGTAGAAGGAGATAGCAACTATATTAAATGTAGACAAGATAATAGAACAGTACATATAGAAGAAACAAATCATCATTGGTTTCATAAAAACAACAGTGGAGAATTAATAATATATATACCTAAAAATTTAGAATTTGATAAAGTAAAAATATGTACAGGAGCAGGAAAAATCGATATTGAGAGAATTGAAACAAGAAAACTATCATTAGAAATAGGAGCAGGAGAAACACACATAAGAGAATTAGAGGTAAAAGATAAAGCAGATATAGATGGAGGAGCAGGAAAAGTTACTATTTTATCTGGAAGAATAAATGACCTTGATTTAGACATGGGAGTTGGAAAAGTAGAATTAAATGCGAAATTAACAGGTAGCACTGATATAGAAGCAGGGATAGGAGAACTAGATGTAAAAATTAATGCACCAAAAGAAGATTATAAAATAAAAGCAAGCAAAGGGATAGGTTCTATCACAATAGATGGAGAAGGCATCTCAGATGATACAATATATGGAAATGGAGAAAATTATATAAAAATAGATGGTGGAATAGGAAGTATAAAAGTAAAATTTGAAAAATAAGAACAAAAGTGGCTTGTATCAAGAGTTATACACTTGAAATATTATGTAAAATATGCTAAAATTAAAGTAAGTGGTGCCAAGTGCACAATGTAACTATTAAATAAAAAAATTTTTTTAAAAAGGAGAATAATTATGACATTAGCATTAAGGATCAAAACAAATCGCCTGAGAAAGGCAACTTGGCAGGCGGAGTACTGTCGGAGGCAGATAGCCTCTTCCTTTGAAGAAAAGGAAGAAGCTATGAAAAATGCAGTAGCCACAGTAGGGGTTATTGCAACCTTAGGCTCTGCTATAACTGTAGATCCAACTATAGTGGCTGATACTACTATAGTAAATGATGTGCCAACAATGCCATCTATGCCAACTGATGCAGTGCAGGAGTTGGCAAATGGAGCACAGGCAGTACATGCACTGGTAAATGAAGCACGGGCAGTGAATGAGCTCGTGTCAAAAGTGCAGTCAGTGCAAAATCTGACGACTGGTGTAGAAAGCATCGTGACAGAGGCACAGGCATTAATAAATAGTGTTTCAGCTATCAAGTCACTTATACATGAGGTACCACCAGTAGTAGAAGCGCTAGTAGCGGAAGCACAGCTTGTACAGGAAGCACCAGTAGCGGAAGCACAGCTTGTACAGG
>CAMUHU010000087.1 GCA_947088765.1 uncultured Clostridium sp.
AAAAAGTAGAACCTAAAAATATTATAAGAGATCCTTATGTATTAGAATTTTTAGGTTTAGAAGGAAATACAAGTTTTTATGAAAAAGATTTAGAACAAGCAATAATAGACCATTTACAAAAGTTTTTGTTAGAACTAGGAAGAGGATTTTCATTTGTAGCAAGACAGCAAAAAATAACATTTGATGGCAGAAATTTCTTCATAGATTTAGTCTTTTACAACTATATACTAAAATGCTTTGTAATAATTGATTTAAAATTGGGAGATTTAACACATCAAGATTTAGGACAAATGCAAATGTATGTAAATTACTATACAAGAGAGATGATGAACGAAGGAGATAATCCACCAATAGGAATTGTATTATGTGCAGATAAAAGTGACCAAGTTGTAAAATATACTTTACCAGAAGATAATAATCAAATATTTGCTTCAAAATATAAGTTATATCTACCTACAGAAGAAGAGTTTAAGAAAGAATTAAATTTAGATAATTATGTAAAAAAAGAAGATGATGAAATAAAACAATAGAAAATTATGTAAATTTGAAATTTGACAGATTTACAATAATATGTTACAATTAAAAACATAATTTAAGAGTTTACCTAAAAGTAATAAACTTTGAGCGGTAAAGGGTAACAAGAATAGAAATGTTACTTACACTTATAAAGTAAGATTATAAAGTCTTGCAAAGGAGTCTTAAAAGGTTTCTTGGCAAGACTTTTTTGATTATATTACAAGAAAGGAATGATAGTATGTTAAAATTAGTAAAATTAGAAGAAAAATATAAAGAACAATTATTTGAAATGATGGATGAATGGAGTAATTCAGGAGAAAAAATTATTCCATATGCTATTAGAAAGGCAGACTATCATAATTTTGATTTATATAGAGAAAGTATAGAAGTAAAAGAAGAAACTAAAAATAGTGTTCCAGATTCTACATATTTTGCTTTAGATATAGAAAGAAATATATTTGTTGGAGCAGTAAATATAAGACATTATTTAAATAATCAATTATTAAAAAACGGTGGACATATTGGAGATGGTGTAAGACCATCGGAAAGAAGAAAAGGATATGCAACAGAGATGATTAGATT
Organism: uncultured Clostridium sp.; assembly: GCA_947088765.1. Taxonomy (GTDB): domain Bacteria; phylum Bacillota; class Clostridia; order TANB77; family CAG-508; genus CAKPSH01. The sequence continues at coordinate 1,099 of CAMUHU010000087.1, forward strand.
AGCATTAGAAGAATGTAAAAAAATAGGTATAGATAGAGTATTAATGGTTTGTTATAAAGATAATATTGGATCAAGAAAAAGCATTATGAATAATGGTGGAGTTTTAGAAAATGAACACCAACCGAAGATGGAAAAATAGACCAAAGATATTGGATAAGTTTAAAGAAAAGATATGCAGACAGACATGTAGGTAGAAAAGCAAATAAATCAAAACAGAAAGTAATATCAGTAAAAGAAAAATATTTCACAGGAGACATATATTTCTATAATTTTATTGAAGTTGAAGATAAGATTGTGATACCAAATGGTAAGTGCATAATGGATAATAATTATAAATGGTTAGAGTTTTATGATTATAATTCAAAAGTAAAATTAACAGCAATTTATGATGAAAATAATGAAATAATAGAATGGTATTTTGATATAGCAAGAGAAATTGGCAAAGAAAAAGATGTACCTTATGAAGATGATTTATATCTTGATGTTGTTGTAACACCTACAGGAAACATAATATTACTTGATGAAGAAGAATTAAAAAATGCTCTAAGTAGAATGGAAATAACAAATAAAGAATATGAAGATGCATATAAAGAAGCTAATCAATTAATAGATAGATTAAGTAATAAAAAAGAAGAATTACAAGAATTTACAGATAAATATTTAAACGATATGTTAAAGGAGTGAAAATAATATGAAAACAATAATTGAAATACCCAGAATAGAAGATTTTAATAAAGTAAATGAATTAGCAAAACAAGTTCACGAACTACATGTAAAATGGAGACCAGATTTATTTTTAAGTGTAGATGAGGTAATCAGTAAAGAAGATTTTGAAAAAATGATACAAGCTAAGGAAATATTCGTAGCAAAGATAGAAGATGAAATTGGTGGATATATAACTATTAATATTAAAGAAAAAATTAATCCTAGTATGAGATATAGAAAACAACTACAAATTGAAGCAATATGTGTAGATGAAAAAACTAGAGGAAAAGGAATAGGAACACAGTTATTAAAACATGTAAAACAATATGGAAAAGAAAATGATTGCACAGATATATATTTAACAGTAAATGAAGAAAATGTAAGTGCAATAAAGATGTATGAAGAATTTGGATTTAAAGTAAAAAGTATAGCATATTCAATGCAGATATAAAAGGGAGTTGATAAGAATGAAATATTTTAAAAAATTAATAGGAGAAAGAATTTATTTATCACCACGAAATAATGAAGATATAGAAAAATTTACAGAATGGTTGAATGATTTTGAAACAACAGATTATATTGGAAGAAGTGCATACATAACAACATTAGAAGGAGAAAAACAATATTTTGAAGAAAATTTAAACAAAAATTATAACTTTTTTATAATAACATTAAAAGAAGATAAGTTAATAGGCACAGTAGGATTAGAAAATTATGATTCCATTAATAGAACAGCTACTTTAGGAATATTTATAGGAGACAAAGACTACAGAAATGAAGGATATGGAACAGAAGCAATTAAGATGGTATTAGATTATGGATTTAATTATTTGAATTTGAATAATATAAAACTGGATTTAATGAGCTTTAATGAAAGAGCATTAAGGTGCTACACAAAATGTGGATTCAAAGAGTATGGAAGGAGAAGAAATTGCAAATATATTAATGGTAAATATTATGATAGTATTGAAATGGATATATTAGCAAATGAGTTTAAAGGAGATTATATAAAAAATAAAAACATATATGATGGAGGTAACAATGATAATAGAAAGTAAAAGATTAGTTCTAAGAAATTGGAGAGATGAAGATGTAGAGGATTTAGTTGAAGGACTTAATAATATAAATGTTTCAAGATGGATGGCAGGAGTTCCTTTTCCATATACTAAAAAGGATGCTAAAAGTTTTATTGAAATAGCTAAAAATCAAGATGAAAAAGTTAAAATATATTTAGCTATAATATTAAAAGAGAACAATAAGGTAATAGGTGGAACTGAATTAAGAAATATAAACAAAAAAGATGGAACGGCTGGTGGCGGTATATGGTTGAATGAAAAATACCAAAAAAATGGATATGGAACAGAAGCTTTTTCTGCTAGAATAAAATATGCTTTTGATATATTAGGGCTAAGAAGAATAGAAAATGGATATTTTGTTAATAATGGAAAATCAAAGAGAATGCAAGAAAAACTTGGATATAGAAATGAGGGGTTAAGAAGAAAGAAATATCTTTGTTTGGCAACTAATGAATATGTAGATGAATGTATTACAGGTTTATTAAAAGAGGAATTTATAGAATGGAAAGGAAATAATTAATCCTTTACATAAATTCTAATGTGCTTTCTAAAATCAAGTCAAGGTTAAATGCATGTGCTATCGCACAACCTTGACTTAATTTTAAAAGCACATTCTTTTTCAATTAAGAGGATTTAAGGATAAGCATATTTAATTAAGTAGACATAAGCACTATTAAAACAGAAAACACCTCATTAAAATGAGGGCAGGAAAGCATGTTTAACACAATGCCTACACACATTGAAGGTCAAGCCTTCAAGAATTAATAAAGAAACAAAAATTTTAAGCAAATATGATGCAGAAATACACCAAGTGAACTGGCTCAAACCCGCTATTCTTCGTTAAAATTAAAAATATTGAACTGAAAATTTGAAAAAATTCACTTATTTTAGACAAAAGTTCACCGAGTGTACTACATTTTTATGAAGAAAGTTCACTAAGTGAATGTGAAAAAAGTAAAAAGTTTTCAAGTACACCAAGTGAACTAAATTTAAAATGTGTTAGTACACTGAGTGAACTTGTAACTTTAAATTATATTATTTTTTGTTCACTTAGTGTATTTATTAAAAATTATATTAGAAATAGAAAATAGGGAATAAAAAGGGAATTGATTTTATAAAACTGCGATAATATAATGATAGCATGAAAAAGAAAGAGCAAAGAGATTAGATTAAAACTAATTTCTTAGCTCTTTTTCTTTTTTCAAATTTGAAGAAAAGGAGTAATTTCATGCTGCATAATTACAATATTGAAATTAATAACTCTAATGATTTAAAAGATAATACTATGCTAAATTGTAGCATGGAATTATCACTCTTAAATGATTTGTTTAGAGAAAACTTAATAACAGAAGCGGAACATATTGAAATAAAAAGAAAAATATTAAAAGATTACAAACTTTTATAAATTTAATTTACTTTTTATCTAAAAAATGATATAAAATTATTAAGTTTTATCTCTAGGCGGAATGGAGGAAAGATGGAAATTCAAGTCATAGAGAAAACAAATGGAAGAATCAACAGAGTAACAGGAACAACAATTAAAGAAAGATTAAGAGTTTGTGCTTATTGTAGAGTAAGTACAGACAATGAGGAACAATTAAATAGTTATCAATCACAGCTAAAGTATTATGATTAAAAAATAAATAGCAAATCAGAATGGCAACTTGCAGGAATATATGCAGATGAAGCTATAAGTGGAACTTTAGATTTTAAAAGAACAAACTTTATGAAAATGATACAAGCTTCAATGGAAGGTAAAATTGATATGATACTAACAAAATCAATATCAAGATTTGCTAGAAACACACTAGATACTTTAAAATATGTAAGAATGCTAAAAGAGAAAAATGTTGCAATTCTATTTGAAGAAGAAAATATCAATACAGGTTCAGGTCAAGGAGAATTAGTTTTAACATTATTAAGTGCAATGGCGCAACAAGAAAGCGAAAACATATCTTCACATGTCTTATTAGGATTAAAGATGAAAAAAGACAGAGGCGAGTTGATTGGCTATAATGGTTGTTATGGCTATAATTACAATCTTGAAACAAAAGAAATAACAATTAATGAAGATGAGGCAGAAATTGTAAGATATATGTTTGAAAGATATGTAGAAGGAGTTGGCTCAAGTACTATAGCAAAAGAACTAACTACCAAAGGAATAAAAACTCCAAAAGGTGGGGCAAAATGGTGCGAATCAACCATAAGAGGAATCTTAAAAAATGAAAAATATATTGGAGATGTGCTAATGGGAAAAACATTTACAATAGATCCAATATCACATAAAAGATTAAGCAATTTAGGAGAAGTAGACAAGCATTATTTAAAAGAACACCATGAGCCAATTATTAGCAAAGAACTATTTGATAGAGTTCAAGAAATAAGAACAAAAAGAGCTGGCAACAGAGAAACAGGAAGAAGAAATGATAACTATAGTAAAAAATATCCTTTTAGTAGCAAATTATATTGTAGTTTTTGTGGCAGTCTGTTAACTAGAAAAAATTGGAATGCAAATAGAAACTGTGCAAAACCAGTATGGCAATGTATCAAAAGAGCAAAGCATGGAAAAGAGGAATGCCCATATTGTAAAGCAATTCCAGAAGAAATACTAGAAGATTGTTTTGTGCAAGGATATAGAATACTCTGTAATGATAATAGAAAAGTAATAGAAAACTTTTTAGAAAAAATAGAAAATATATTAAAAGAAAATACTACAGAAACAATAGTAACAAAGTTAGAAAAAGACAAAGAAAAAATAAACAAAAAACTTGCGAATCTATTAGAACTAAATTTAGAAGGTAAAATCAATAAAGAACAATACACAGAAAAATTTGATAACTTAAATGTAGAATTACTTAAAATAGAGCAGAAAATAGAAAGTTTACTCAAAGAAACAAATAGAACAGAAAGTATTAAACTAAGATTAAACAAGTTTAAAAGTTTATTTAAAAATATAGATATAATGCCAAAGTTTGATAAAGATGTGTTTGAATGTTTGATTGATAAAGTATTAATAGGAGAAACATTAGAAGATGGAACAATAAATCCATATACAATAAGGTTTATTTGTAAAAATGGAACAGAAATTAATTGCAAAGATAAATTTACAATTATGAGCGATAATCAAGCGATAAAAAATACTGCTACGAGCGACAAACAACATTCAAATAATACTGCAACCAAAGAGAAACAACACATGTGGAATGTGTTGCGTTGATGGGTAGAAAAGAAGATAAAACAAGTAATATGGGTAATTCAGAAGATATTAAAAAGTAAAAAATTAAATAAGAAAACAATTACTTTCTTAAAAATTTTAGATGGTAAATGGTTGAAAGGTAAAAAAATAAGTGAGCAATCCACCTTACAGTAATAAAGTACAGAATCTGTGCTTTATTTTTTTTTACCTAAAAATTTAATATAGGCATAACTAATCTATTTTTAACATTAAATGGCACAAAATCGATTGTGGTGAGAATGTGAGGTAAGAAAAATAGATAATAAACTATGAAAATACCAAGACGTCTAAATGACCACTCTAAATTTTTATAGCACCCAGCTAAAAGCCACGCT
>CAMUHU010000088.1 GCA_947088765.1 uncultured Clostridium sp.
AAAGTAATCATCTATTTTTCTATCGTTTCTAGTTTGCTTATTGTTATATTCAATTTTAGCTTGTTCAAATTCTTCTAAATATACTTGTTTTACATCATTTACAATATCACTTGTCCCATATATAGTTCTAATTAGTTCTGTTTGATTATCATAATCTCTTAAATTGTGTTTGTTAACATCTGACAAATCTTTTGCATTTTGAATTGCATTATTAGATAGAGAAGTTGTGCCAGATACATTTTCTTTTGCAACTTTCTTTGCTAATTTACTTTTGTTTTTATCACTACCTAAGTGAAAAGAATATGCTAATTCTTGCTCCATAGAATCCCTCCTTTGAAATTTCTTCGTAGCACAGGACTTCGTCTTGACGGAAGTCCTAACCCCCTATATGTTATGACATACTATCATAACATGGGGGCTCTGCGAGGCAATAAAATTTATTTTTAGCAAATAAATTTTATTCAAATTAACTATCGCCACTTTCATTTTTGTTATCACAAAAACAAAACGTGCCACGTTAATTTGTTTCTTCTTGCATTTCTTCGCAGAATTTTACTGGCTTTACACCTACTGAAATAGGAATAGGCTCTTTTGTATAAATTACACTTGTATTTGTTTCATCTGGTATATAATCAAATGCAGTATCAATTTCTTGCATTTGGAATTTATCTTCTTCATTGATGTAGAGTATTCCAAATCTATAAGTTTCCATTTTATTATCTGGATCTAACTTGTAATAATCTTCTAAAGGAAATACTCTAACAATAGCACTATTGTCTTCAGCAAAGTTAAAATAAAACATTTGCTTATCTACATAGTACGTTGCCTCTGCATAACCAACATCATAATATTGCCTTAATCTCATTATTATTTCGCCAACTTCTTCCTCTGGCAAGTAATTACTAAATCTAACACTACCAAGCACATTGCCTAATATCATTGGCTTTGTAGTATCAATATAACCATTATCATATAATTCTTGACAAGGTTTGCAAATTGATTCTCTAAAGTTTATTTGTTTAACTACTACTTCTGTACCTATAATATCAAGTTCTATATCATCAACATATTTCATTATTAAGTCTGCTTGTTCTTGCCTTGTATAATCCTTCCAAGTTTTAGTTCTTGCTTGATATTCTTTTTCTAGCTTAACCTTATTTATAAAGTCAATATCTCGTTTTAGTAAAATATCTTTTGGGGTAAATTTAAGTTCTTCTACACAATCAGTAGTATCTAGTTTGTTTTGTAATTCTTCAATAGCATTTTCAACTATCTTCTTTTCTTCGTTATATTCTTTTAATTCAAAAACTCCATTGATATAGGCTTTTTTAATTCTTTCCAATTTGTTATTTTGCTCTTTTATTTCTTTTTCTAGTTGTTCTTTAGGCTCATCAAATTTTTGCTTTATCATAGGCAAAAAGAATTGATTTACAACAGAATCATACTCTACTAATTCACTAATGAACTGATTAAAATAGTCATTTATAACTTTTTCTTTAAATTCAATTTTGCAGTCATTACAATAATAGTAAAAATAAGCATTACCATTTTTCTTCGTAGTTGCCTTTCCACCTAATATTCTGTTACATTTAGGACACTTTAACTTTTGCAAATATAAATAAGTTAGTGTTCTTTGGTAACTCCTAGAATTTTTCTTTTTCTGTACTTGACAGTCTGACCACATTTCTTTAGAAATAATAGGCTCAACAACATCTTCATAATAAGTTGGGTGTTTTGTTCTTTTTCCGTGAACAAAATCGCCTTTATATATTTCATTTTCAAGAATAGTTTGTATAGTTGAATCTCTCCAGTTATCTTTTTCTAATACTTTTTCTTCATTGAATATATTACTTATTTTCTGATAAGAATAGCCGTTATAATATAAATCAAATATTCTAACTACAATATCTTTAGTAGAATAATCTATTACTAGCCTTTTATCTTCGTGCTTATAGCCTAATGGGGCAACGTGAGGAATATGTCCTGACTTTATTGCTCCTGCTAGTCCTACTTTTGTTCTTTCGCTTGTTCTTTCTATTTCATTTTGACTAACACTCATTAAAAGTCTTGAAATCATTTTTCCATTTGCTGTTGTAGTATTTATTTCATCATTTGCACAATCAAGATAAGCATTATTTTCGTCTAAAAAGGTTATTAGTTTTTCCCAGTCACATATACTTCTTGTTATTCTGTCTAGTTTTAGAGCAACAATAGTATTTATCTTTTTAGCTTTAATATCATTTTTTAATCTTTCAAACTCTGGTCTATAATTACCAGTTTTAGCACTTATTCCAGCATCTTCGTAATAATCTACTATCTCGTAATCTTTAAATTTACAAAAATTTTTTAATCGTTCCTTTTGTTCTAGAAGACTAAAGCCGTTCCCTTGCTTGATCCTCTGTTGAAACTCTCATATACAAGCCACATTTTTTCTTTTCTTCTTTCAATTCTTAAACCTCCAATCTAACAAAAAAGAGACATCAAAGTACAATACGAGTACTACTGACATCTCTTAAATCCATTTATCATAAACTAAAATATAATAATGCAATATAATATAAATTTTTCAAAGTACTCATAATAGTATAGTTCCTCACAAACAACTATACTTAATCTATTGCTTATATTATACTACGATTTTAAGAAATGTCAAATATTTACAATTATATATTTTTTAAATATTCTTCTAACTCTGATAACTTAATCTTTTTAGTTAAGTTAGAGATATACACATCATTAGAATAATTAAAAACTAAAAAAGTAATATTCTTGATAATTACTCTATGTGGCTCAATATATGTAAGATTAGTTCTCTCTAATTTTCTAATGCTACCATTGATAAAGGTAGGAGTAACTTTTGAAAACTCACATATAAATTCAAGTCTTTGTTTTAGACATTCCTCAAATTCTAGTTCTTGCTTAATTATCTTCATTTCAAGCACCATCCCTTCTATATAGATTTAGGATGATTTTTTGCAAAAGAAAAAATCAACCATTTCTGATTGATTTTTGTATCTATCTGTTCTATAAAAAGTTCGAACAGATACGTCGTTGGTGTCGATGGTGGGAATCGAACCCACATGGATGTTATCCGCAGGTTTTTGAGACCTGTGCGTATACCAATTTCGCCACATCGACATATATTATAATATTTATGCGGTTTTACAACTATATTGTATGTTGAAAGTAATTTCAACACTAGCAACTATCTAAACGTTAATATTTAAGATTATTATTGCTTTTCTTAAATATATTAACATCTTTTTTTATTTTTGTAAATAGCAATATATAAACTTTCAAAGAAGATTTCTTCAGAACTTGTTTTTTTAATAATTATATGATATTATAACACTAATCTTTTTTAGTTAGGAGGGTAAGTTAACTTGGAATCTATTTTGGGAATAATTGGAGAATATAATCCTTTCCATAATGGTCATTTATATCAATTACATAAATCTATTGAACTAGTTAATGCTAAACGAACTGTTTTAATCTTAAGTGGCAATTATGTCCAAAGAGGTGATTGTGCATTAATTGATAAATGGAAGCGAGCTGAAATGGCACTTAAAAATGGAATTGATTTAGTAATTGAATTACCTGTTCTTTATAGCATATCTAGTGCTGAAAATTTTGCCTCAGGTGCGATTAAAATTCTACAATCCTTAAAAGTAGTTAATCATTTATCCTTTGGTAGTGAATGTGGAAGTATTGAAACGCTTTCTACTTTTGCTAATGTATTATCAAATGAACCTCCTGAATTTAAGGCATTATTACAACATGAATTATCTAAAGGAATTTCATTTCCAAAAGCCCGAGAAAATGCTTTACTTTTATATTTGAATGACATTCTTAAGTATTCAAATATTCTAAACTGTCCTAATAATACTCTTGGACTTGAATATTTAATAGCATTAAAAAATAATAATTGCAAGATAAAACCTCTTACAATTAAAAGACAATTTTCTGAATATAATTCTTTAGAAAGTATTAATGGTTTTGCTAGTGCTACTGCTATACGAGAAATGATCTATAATAATGATTATGATAATTTATTTTCATCAATGCCTCAATCTTCTTATGAAATATTGATGGAAGCTTTGCGTTCTGGTGAGTTTGTATGTGGCTTACAAGATTTTGAAAAAGAAATTTTATTTTTATTACGATGTATGTCAAAAGAATCAATAGCTAATCTACCTTCTGTATCCGAAGGTCTAGAAAATTCTATTAAAGAAGCTGCTTCTACTTGTAATACTTTAGAAGAACTAATTCAAAAAGTAAAGTCTAAAAGATTTACTAGAACTAGAATTCAAAGAATATTGCTTTATGCATTATTAGGTTATACAAAAGAAGATATGAATTTTGTACAAGAAAATATTCCTTATATTCGTGTTTTAGGCTTCACTGAAGCAGGTAAATCTCTTTTGTCTACTATATCTAAATCCAATAAAAAATTAAAAATTATTACATCAACTAAGCATTTTACAGATAGATGCAAAAATAAAAAAATTCTTAGTTTATTACAAAAAGATATTAGGTCAACAGATATATATACTCTTGCCTATAGAAAAAATTCTAATGCAAATTTGGATTATACCAAAAGATTAATAAGGATGTAAAAAAATGAGGGAAACCCTCATTTTTTATTTAACATCTATTATTTTCCCCAATGTAATTTTATTTTCGTCTTTTCTATGACCTGCTACTACTAATCTGTCTCCAGCTTCTAGAATTCCATTCTCTTTTAATTGTTCAATAGCAGCATCTACTGTTTTACAACCACATTCTTTTGCTTCCATATAAACTGGTAATACATCTCCATATACAGACATTTTATGATATGTCTTCTTGTCATCTGTAACTGCTATTATTGGACATACTGGTGATAAACCATTTATCATTCTTGCTTCTTCTCCATCTTTTGTGCATACTATAATTGCATCTGCGTTTATATTCGCTGCTGTAACACATGTTGTATATCCTAATGTCTTTGTTTCATCTGCTGTTTCTGGATCATATCTGTTTTCATAAAATCTTTTTTCATAGTTTACATTTGATTCTGTTTCTTCTGATATTTTTACCATTGTGTCAACACAAAGTGCTGGATGCGCTCCCATTGCTGATTCTCCTGATAACATTATTGCACTTGTTCTATCGTATACAGCATTTGCAACATCACTAACTTCTGCTCTTGTAGGACGTGGATTTTTTGTCATTGATTCAAGCATTTGTGTTGCTGTTATAACTGGTTTTCCTACTTCATTACATCTTTTAATAAAGTGTTTTTGAACTGCTGGAACTTTATAATATGGTATTTCAACTGCCATATCTCCCCTTGCAACCATGATTCCATCTGATGCTTCTAGTATTTCTTCAAAATTGTCTATACCTTCTTGGCTTTCGATTTTTGAAATAATACCTATTTTTTCTCCACCATTTTCATCTAATAATTTTCTTATTTCTTGAACATCTGATAGTCTTCTAACAAATGAAGCAAATATATAATCAAATCCCGCTTTTGCTCCATTTGTAATATCATCTATGTCTTTTGCTGCAAGTGCTGGTAAATTAATAACAACACCTTGTATGTTAACTGTTTTTCTACTTCCTAGCATTCCTGTATTTAAGGCTTTACAAACGACATCTTTTCCAACTACTTCTTGAACTTCAAATTCAATAGCACCATCATCTACTAGAATTTTTGCTCCTGGCTTAACATCTTGATATAAGTTTTTATAACTTATTGATGTTTTCGTCTCATTTCCTACTATTTCTTCATTAACAAATGTGAATGTTTGTCCTTCTTTTATCTCTACTTTTTGATCTCCTGTTTCTTGTTTTCCTGTTCTTATCTCTGGTCCTTTAGTGTCCAAGCATAATGCGATTGGTTGATTTAACTTCTCTCTTATCATTTTTATTCTTTCGATTTTTTCTGCATTTTCATCAAATCCTCCATGTGAAAAATTAATTCTTGCAACATTCATTCCTGTGTTAATTAATTTTGTTAGCATCTCTTCTGGTTCTGCTGCTGGTCCAATTGTACATGTAATTTTTGTTCTTCTTAAATTTTTCATTTAAATCCTTCCTTCTTTCTCATTTTTATCGTACTAATAATATAGAAATAATTTCACTATACTATTAAAATTTCTATGTTAGTATAACACAAATTAAATTCTTTGTATACCTTTTTTTTATTTTTTTCTAAAAACCTGTATCTAAATAATAATTTTACATATATAAAATTAGGTAAATTCTTCTGCTTCACCCAAATTTTCCACGCATTATTTCAGTATTCGTAATGTATTTAATATAGTTATTATTGTTACACCAACATCAGAAATTTATAATACGAGTAAAATTTGCCGAAGCATATAAAATTTGCTTTGCAAATTTTTCTGCTTCACCCAAATTTTCCACGCATTATTTCAGTATTCGTAATGTATTTAAT
>CAMUHU010000089.1 GCA_947088765.1 uncultured Clostridium sp.
CTCATAACCCAAAGGTCGGTAGTTCGAGTCTACCTCCCGCAACCAAGAAAAAGTCCAATAATTTCAACGATTATTGGACACAATTATTTTTAAGAAACTAATAAATTTATTAAAAATCAGTAAAAAGGGACTATTTTTAGGGGACTACTAAAACTTACAAACCGTTTCACTCGTAATAAATTAGCATTTTAACATTATTATTTACAGTTCACAACATTAATTATAGCACCGTCGTTATATTAGCATTTTTAAATTGCAAAAAATAAAAATAAAAAATTTTAGAATTTTTCTTGACAAAAGACGAAAGGCAATGTATAATTCGTTACAATGAAATAGTTAATACTTTTGCAGTGGCGTTACAGACCACCGAGTGGAACTCATGCAGATGTCGTATGGGGCATAAGTAATATAAGGATTTTTAGAACAAATCCTAGTATTACTTATGCTCCATTTTTGCGTTTCTGTAAAAGTAAAGGCTATGAACTAAAATAGCTATTTTAAAAACTTAAGAAAGGGGAAAAAGAAATGCTAAAATCTTTATTTAATACAAAAACTAGCTCTGATGAATGCAGAAAAATGCAAAAAAGAGTGAAAAAACTTCTAAAAGATTTTGACAAAAACGAAATTTTTAGAAGCGATTTAAATAAAAACCAAGAATTTGTAATAAGAAAATTCTTATATAAAGAAATTGGTTGTTTAGATGGAATAGCTAATAGCTTGAGTGAAGAAAAATCAAAAAGAAAAAATTAGCTTTTATTACTTTAATAATATACTCTTCTTAGCGGAAAAGTTAAGTTATTAAAGTTGTAAGATTAATTGTTTTATAGGAGCACTCTATATCTATTCGTATTATTTTAACAATGGTTGCTCCTATGGAATTGCATCATATTTGTTACTTGAAGACTTAATCTAAAAAGAAAAGAGATGGTTTTCATGAAAAACAAAAAGGTAGTTCCAGTATATATAACAAAACCAAGTGATGACGTTGACTTATCAAAATGTGCAGTTATAAAGGCTCATTGTTTTGCTGATAGTATAGAAGCAACGGGTATTAGTTACAAAAGTCATGTAAAAACATTGAAAGAGCTAGAAGCTGAAAAGTTATATATTCAAAAGCACTTTGACAACTTAAATATAGAGATTAGAAAAGGTTTAACTGCAAAAGATAGGTTAAAGCAGATTAACCATGAGATTTTGGAAAGAAAGAAAAAGTACAGAAATTGTGGAAAAGGAAAAGGGAAAAGCAAAACAAAAGCAGACAACATTAAATCAGTAAATCGCTCAAAAAAGAAAATGACACGATTAGTAAAAAAGAATTTTCCATTTGCATTATGTGCAACTATGACTTATGAACAACCAGAGTTTGACTTAAAGAAAGTACAACAAAAAGACTTTCCAAGATTTATAGATAGGTTAAGGTATAGGTTCCCAAGTATTGTTTATTTAGCTGTTTATGAACCACATGAAAATGGAAATTGGCATATACACATGATTTACAGAAATGTCAAGGGACTTTCAAGAGAAAATTTAGAAAAAATTTGGGGACATGGTTTTTGTTATGTTGAGGAATTTAACAGTTTAGCTGCTGCTTACCTTATAAAAAGTGACAAATTGGAATATTATCCAAGCAATGCTAGATTATATTCCGCTTCTAAAAATCTACAAACTTCCCAACCTAATGAATTTACACCAGAAGGATTTGAAAAGTATGTAGAAAAAAGAAACATGAAATGTGTTTCAACAGAAGCTAGAACTTTATATAAAGTAGGTGCGGATGGAGAAAAAAGAGTTAATCATTTTATTTTTAAAAATTATCAAAAATGATTACTTGTTATTCAAAGAATATCAAAATTTACACTTATATCTTTGCATTAAGTTGTATTTGATATTGTGTAAATTTTGATTAATATAAATTAGTTGGAGGTTTTAGTTATGAGTTTAGATAAATCTATGGAAGAACGAAAAGAATTTTTTGAAGCATTATTTATTGTTACAAAAGCTTTGCTAGACAATTCTAAAATGAACAAAATATTATTTAAAAACGAAAAGAAATTTTTAGAAGGAGCATTTAAAGATTTAGATTATATTGAAGAATTATATTATAGGTCTTGTAATGTTCTTGAAGTTACAACTGATTTTAAAAAACAAACATTAGATTAAAATTAAATTCTAAAATAATACTGGTTGCGGAAGATACATCAAAAAATCTAGGTTGTATTTATGCTTTTACAATTATGTATTTAGTGTTTTGCAATTTAGATTTAACTAATGTAAAAGGTCGTGATAATATGTATAGAACTATAAAAGGAGCACTTGAAGAAATTAAAGCAAGAGATCCAAAAACAGCTATTACAGAATATGCTATTCGCCGTATGGTTAAGCAAAATGAAATTCCATATAGCAGAAGCGGAAAAAAGTATTTAATTAATGTAGAAAATGTAATTGAATATTTTAACGGAAATCAAAAAATAAATGCAGAAAACACTTGAAACCCCTAGTAAAATCAAGAGTTATAGTATATAATATATTTATACAAAACAAATGTTTGAAAGGAAGAGTTACAAGTGGCATCTGTAAAATTTATTAATGATACCACTATACAAGTGGTTGTCAGTTTAGGATATAAAACAAATCGGGCAGAAGAAACGAAAAAAGAAGACCTTTAAAATTGACCCGTTTTTAACAAAAAAGCAAAAAGAAAAAGAAATTGAAAAAATTGTATATGAATATGAACAACAAGTTTTAAATAATTCTTATATGAACGCAGACATTAGATTCGTTGATTTTAGTGAAAAATTTATGAAAGAATATGCAAAAGAGAATTTGTCAGTTACAACATATAAAAGATATGAAACTTTATTAACCAAAATCAATGAAGAAATTGGCGAACTTAAACTTAGTCAGATAAAACCGCCACATATAAGGGATTTTAAAAAGAAAATAGAAAAAGTTACAAGAAAAGTACCAGTAAAAGATGAGAATGGAAAAATTATTAAATATGAACAACAAAAGTTAGCCCAAAAAACGCAACTACATTATTATAGATTAGTAAGTACTATATTATCTAAAGCAGTATATTGGGACTATATTGCAGAAAATCCATGTGCAAAAGTTGAACCACCACAAGTAGATAAAAAAGAAGCTCCATTTATTGATATTGAAACGATAAAAACAATGTTAAAGTTACTTGAAAATGAACCACTTCAATATTCTACCTTTATCAAGACTTTACTCTATACAGGATTGAGACGTGGGGAGGCATTAGCTTTAACATGGCGGTGATATTGGGCTAGATAGTGATAAAATTCTTAAAGTTACAAAGACCGCTCAATATGTTGCTGGTCAAGGCTTAGTAATTAAAAAGCCCAAAACATTCAATAGTATACGCGAAGTTGTTTTGTCTACTGGCATAATAGAAACATTGAGAAAATGGAAAAAAGAACAAAGTATTGAAGGATTAAAAATAGGAAAACCTTTACAACTTGAAGATAGAATTTTCACGATGCATCCAGATACAGCTTCAAGTTGGTTCGTTAAATTTGTAAAAAGACATAAGGATTGTTTACCACAAGATATTACAATTCATTCACTAAGACATGCGAATATAAGTTTACAATTATATGCAGGAGTAGATCCAAAAACAGCTTCTGTTCGTGCTGGGCACTCAAACGTCCGGAATTACAATGAATATTTACCGGACACATGTTGAAATCAGCAAATCAGCGGTGCAGCAAAACTTATTGATGAAGCATTATCATAGATAGTAAAATATTATTATAGGGGTGTGAAGTGATATGATTGTGTAAAGTTTTAATTCTTACAGATAGAACAGTGGGACAACACACAATGAAATCGTAAAATCACAATTTTATAATATGAAAGGAATGTTGCTATTGTGATAAAAGTTATTAAAGAAGATAAAATGTCCGATGCTCAACTTTACAAAATTATAAGTAGAGTAAATGGAATTATTCAAGATTTAAACGAAATTAACACTTTCAATTATAATCAAGTTGACGTAATGAGAGTAGAAATAGTTAAAATTGAAAATGCACTTACAACGATAGAAAAGAATATTGAAAAAGCAAAAGCTCCAGCAGTAAAAAATTAATATAGAGATAAAGCAATTCATTTTATTATGAGTTGCTTTTATTTTTGCAAATTTTGAAGAAGCGGAAACAATTACATGATTATCAAATGCAAATTACAAAAATAAAGGGAGAATTAGACAAATTAAGTAAAAAGACTATATAGGTTATATATTGGAATATAAAACGGCTTATTTTTTGTTTTAGAGAAAATTTGAAGAATATTGATATATCAACAAAAATAAATAAAAAATTTTACAAAAATCAGTAGTCAAATAAGAACATTTGTACTATTATAATGTTATAGAAACTCTATGAAAGGAAATAATAAAGTTGGTTAAAGAAATGAAAGAAAGTAAAAAGAAAATTCAATTTTGTTGGAGATGTCGGACGTATGCTTTATATTAATACTCAAAACGGCAGAATTGGCTGTAAAAACAGTAAATGTTTGGGGTATTTAATAAAGAGCAAATATCTACGGAGATGATATTATTAAAACTTACAAGAGATAAAAAAGATAATTAAAACTAATCTTCTACATGATTATTTTTAATATCTTCCGAGTCCATATTTGCAATAGCATATTTTATCATTGAATTTATAATAGAATTATAAGATTTCTTGTTCTCAACAGATAGCTTATGAATAATATTATAATCATTTTCATCAACTCTAATACTGAAAGGAACTTTATTTATACCACTTGGAATTTTAAAACTCATTATTACCACCACTTTCTAAACCATTTTTCATTTATTTAGTATTTTATAATTTGGTGTAGAACATGTATAGTTTAATAAATAAACCATAAATTAAACCAAAACTATTGAAAAGTTGAAAAAAATTATATATAATAATGAAAAATCAATAGTTCTAAAAGAAAGGGGTTTTAAAGATGTTTAGTTTACATGGTGGAAATGGTAAGACATGGGCAGAAATGACACCAGAAGAACAAAATGCTTGTATAATAGTAGTAGGAATTATGATTTTAGGACTAATTGTTTATGGAATATATTACTATTTTAAGAATAAAAAAGACAAGCAATAAATGTTGTTTTTTGTCGAATAAAGTTATATAATGAAAATCAAAATAGGGGGGAATTAAAAAATGGAGAAAGATAAAAGAAAAATAATAAAAATAGTTATTGCGATACTTATAAGTGTAGCAGTAATAATAGGTTTATTTTTCTTAATAAAATTTATTTCAATTAGTGTACAAAATAGAAAAGAAGAAAATAAACTGGCACAGATAAATTCACAAGAATTACAAGAAAAAATAATAAAAGAAATAGAGAAAAACGAAAAAATAAATATAAAGACAGAAAAATTTAAAACAACAATAGGGACTAAAAAAATGATAAATTCTGATATGTTAGATTTTCTTGTGATTCCATTTGAAAGTGACAATGAGCTTAATGAAACTGATGAAGTGGTATATGCTTTTTATGAAGGGAACGAAACGGTAGATGATGGAACTTCCTATATTAGTTTGCCTCTTTTTATGATAGACTCTAACGATGACGGAAGTTTAAAAAGAATACTATTTCTGCCTAGTTTTAATGGTGGGTTAGGTAACGAAGTTACAAAAACAATAGAAAATGTATTAAAATCAGAATATGATATTAATATGTCGCGATATCGCATCCGTGATGCTAAATTAATGTTCAATGTTGCTAACTTCCATGGTGATGAATTGAAACGTTTGTTTTTAACGGAACTTTTTGGTGGAGAAGTAAAAGAGTGGGCTTATGAAGTTGACAAACATATATATTTTGACGCTTTTGGACTTAATGCAAATAAATAAATATAACTAAGTTCAGTAACGAAAATAGTTGCTGGACTTTTTCTTTGAAATAAAACAATAACAAAATAACCTTACAAGCGTTAAGGTAATCAAGGAACTCTAAAGATAGCAAAAGCAAAAGTATATATGAACCTTATAACAAAGAATTAAGCAGTTTTATAAATAAATATATAAAGTTACCCTATGCTCAAAACAAAAACAATTCTTGAAAGCTAGAAGCAAAAACAATCTTATATAAGTTACATAAAATTTACGGGGACTATTGGGGGACTAAATTTATCAGAAGTTTAAAAACAAGATTTTAAATTACAAGAAGAAAAACATTGATATTCTGCACATTACAAAGCATTAGAAAAAGTTACTAAACAAGACAAAAAGCACCAAGCAAAACTCATAACCCAAAGGTCGGTAGTTCGAGTCTACC
>CAMUHU010000090.1 GCA_947088765.1 uncultured Clostridium sp.
TATTTCAATGCTTTCAAAAGATTTTTTTAATAAAAAAATACTAAACTACGGAATTATAAAAATATCTTAATAGATATTTTTATAATTCGTTTTTTCTTAGGTAAATCTCTTGCAAAACAATGTTATATATTGTAAAATTATAAAAAGAATTTGTTTATAATTATCAAAAGATAAAATAATATAAAGTATTTTGTATTACACTTTTTAGTATAGGAAACTAAAAGCGACAAACATTTTAAAAATATGATAGTATACTATAACATGTAAATTAAGAGTTCTAAAAACTCTAGTTTCTTAGTAAAAAAGCAAAAGGTGGTTAAGTATTATGTTTCAAAATATAGATGTAAAAAATGCAGATACAGCTGTAAATGAAGAAGGAAGTAATTATAACAAAGGAAAATTTGAGATTTTTAATAATATAATAGGACAAGCCCTAACAAAGCAAAATTTGTTTTTATATTTAATATCTTTCATGATGTCTATGGTATCATGTGGTGATGGAATAGCACCATTTGGAATGGCAATATTTGCAGCCACATGTTCTAATTCTATACCTGTTATATTTATATACATTGTAACAATGATTGGAACAGCTTTAAAATTTGGATCAGCAGGAGTTTTAAATTATCTATTAATATCATTATTATTTGTAGCAATGATTTTAATATTTAAACCATGGTATCAAGAAGAATATAAAAATGAAAGAAGAAAACTTGGAAGATATGTATTTTTAGCAACATTAATAATTCAAACTGTTGAGGTATTATTTAATGGATTTTTAATATATACATTTCTTTTAGGAATAGCGACAAGTATTACAACATACATATTCTATAAGATATTTTCAGAATCTCTAATAGTTATTAGAGAATGGGGAATAAAGGAAGCATTTTCAATAGAAGAAATAATGGGAGCAGCTTTAATGGTATCAGTAGCATTACTTGCAATTAGTAATGTAACGCTCTTTGGTCTAAATATTGGACAAGTATTAATGATTATAATGATATTAGTTTTAGGTTGGAAAAATGGAATTATGGTAGGAGCAACAACAGGAATTACAATAGGAACTGTTATTGGAATTATAGGAAATGCTGAACCAATGCTAATAGCATCATTTGCACTTTCAGGAATGATAGCAGGAATACTAAATAGATTTGGAAAAATTGGAGTTATTATAGGGTTTATGTTAGGAAATGCATTACTTACATATATATATAATGGAAATACAGTCGCAGTAATTTATTTCAAAGAAATATTAGTAGCATCATTAGGACTAATTCTAGTTCCAAAAAGCATAAAAATTAATATAGATGACTTATTCGATAAATCATCAGCATTACCGCATGGACCAATATATAAACTAACAGAGGACAAGTATGCAGCATCTAAACTAAATAATGTTTCAGATGCAATTCAAGTAATGTCAGATACATATAAGGATGAAAAAGAAGAAAAAGACCCAAAGGAAATATTCCTAAATGAATTAAGCAATAGATTAGAAAAAGTGCAGGACAATGTATTATATGAAGACATATATAACTTTAATAATGGAATAGCAGAGGATACTTATAATTTATTAAGAAAAAAGCAAAAGATAACAAATATAGACTTGCAAGATGTTTTTAAAAATCATAGTGCATATATAGTGAGTTTAGACAATACGCAAGACTTAGAAGAAATTGATAAAAATACACAGGAAATTACAAATATTATTAATGAAGCATATAAAATAAGTAATGTTACGTATATTTGGAAACAGAAAATAGATGAAAGCAAAAAGGTAATGTCAGATCAATTAGAAAACGTTTCAGAGGCAATTTCTAATATTGCAAAAGAAATTGAAAAAGATGAGAATAAATTTACAAAAGAAAGTGCAAAGATAAAGTTATTAGCAGAAAATAGCAATATAAGCATTGTTGATTTAAAGATAAAAAAGAATGATGAAAAGTATTTAGTAAACTTATATACAGATAAATGTAAAGATGAATGTTATATAGAAAAAATAGAAGAAATATTATCACAAGTATTAAAAGATGAAATTAAATTACAGAAAAAAGAATGTGCAATAGATGAAGAAAATAATGTATGTAAACAAATTTATTCATCACAAGATAAATATTTATTAAGGGTAGGAATAGCAAAGAAAACAAAGGATAAATCAGTAGTATCAGGAGATACATATGTAAAAGCAAAATTAGATGATGGAAAAAATCTAATTGCACTTAGTGATGGAATGGGTTCAGGACCAGAGGCTAGAAAGTCAAGTAAAGTAGCAATAAAAATGTTAGAGAGATTATTAAAAACAGGATTTGAAAAAGATGCATCAATAAAACTAATAAATAGCACAATGTGTTTAAATGCAAAAGACGATATGTACGCCACATTAGACATTGCAATATTTGATTTATTTACAGGAAATATGGAAATTATAAAAAATGGTTCTTGTCCTACATTTATAAAAAGCAAAAAGGATGTACAATTAATAAAATCATTATCATTACCAGCAGGAATTTTAGACAATATAGACTTAGTAACATATGATAGAGACTTAGAAGATGGAGATATAGTAGTAATGTGCACAGATGGAATTATAGACTCAAATACAGAATATAACAATAAAGAAATGTGGGTAAGAGATATTTTGTCAGAAATAGAAACAGATGATGTACAAAAAATAGCAGACATAATCATACAAGAAGCAGTAGACAATAATTTAGGAAGACCAAAGGATGATATGACTGTTATAGTTGCAAAGATAATATGTCTTTAAAAAATAATTGCCATTAGGAGCATTTTAATAAGGACAATTCTTATTAAAAATGCTCCTAAGGCTTTTTTTATGCTGTTTTTCTATTATTTTTTAACATTTTTTGAAATTCTTTTTCAAAATCGTATTCATTTGCTGAAACAGATATAATTCCAACTCCTGAATAATATATATCTATTTGCTGATATTTCTTTCCATCAACTTTTGTTTGCTGATGTACTAATATTTTATCAATTAGTTCGTTTGTAATTTCTGGTGTGAGTTCTTTTATTTCAGTATATTTCTTAATTTTATCTACAAATGAGGTTATTGCAGTTTCTTTTTGTTCAGTTTTAGAAATATTTTGACTTAATATTTCTATTTTTTCTTTTAATTCTTTTTGCTCATTCATATAGTTTGTAGAGAAGTTAGAAAACATCTCATCTGTAATCTTTCCAGAAACATTATCTTCATAAATATGCTGAATTAAGTTATCAATTTCTTTTAATCTTTGCTGATATTGTGTGAGTTGCTTTTTATCTCTAGCAATCTGAACTTTTTGTTCTTCAATGCTGGCATTTTGCTTTTCTTTAATAAATAGCCATTCAAAATTGTGAATATATGAAACCACTTGTTGTACTTGTTTTAAAACAATTTGTCTTAAAGCAATATCTTTGATATTATGGCTAGTACAAGCATTTGCAGAATTGTTTTTATAATTGGAACATCTATAAAAGTCTTTATCTGCTGTAAAATTATTAGCAGTACAATAATATAGTTTTGCTCCACAATCCTTACAAAATAGATGACCAGAAAATATACTTTGTTTTCCTGTTTTAGTAGGTCTTCGCTTATTGTTTCTAATTCGTTGAACAGTGTTCCAAGTTTCTTCATCAATTATTGGCTCGTGATGATTCTTAAATATTTTCCATTCTTCTTTTGGCAAGTCAATTTTAGTATGGTCTTTGAAAGACCTTTGTGTTGACCTAAAGTTGACAGTATCTCCGATATATTCTTGTCTATCTAGGATATTATTAACTGTATCAGCATTCCAAAAATTCTTTACTTCTTGTACTTTTGTAGGTGATTTTCTTCCTAAACTTTGGTAATATTCAGTAGGTGTCATTATCCCATCTTCTTTGAGTTTTCTCGCTATTTGTGTAGTTCCATAACCTTGAATACATAAATTATAAATCTTTCTTATAACTTCTGCTGCTGGTTCATCAACTAGCCATTTATTTTTATTGTCTGGATCTTTGAGATACCCATAAGGTAAAAATGTTGTAAGTGGTAAACCAGAGTTTCCTTTGTTTTTGAATACTGCTCTTACTTTTTGACTTGTATTTTTAGCGTGCATTTCATTAAACCAGTCTTGTATTGGTAAGAAATCGTTTAGACCTTTATCAGTATCTATATTGTCCATTATAGCAATATATCTAACATTAAGTCTTACGAAATCTTCTTCTAATAATTGACCTACTATAAGTCTATTTCTACCAAGTCTTGAGTGGTCTTTTACTATTATCGTTCCAATCTGTCCTTGCTCTGCTAATTCAATTATTTCCATAAATGCAGGTCTTGTAAAACTTGTTCCAGAATAGCCATCATCTACAAAGAACTTTATATTTTTGAAATTGTTGTTTTCTGCATATTTATTTAATATTGATTTTTGATTTGTTATACTATTGCTTTCTCCTAGCTGTTCATCATCTCTTGATAAACGGCAGTATAAAGCAGTTATTCTATCATTATTTGACTGTCCCATTATCATTCTCCTTTCTTTTAGACAGCCGAGTATGATATAAATAATTACAAATCATTTTGTAGTTATTCACATAATATCATACTCGTGTTGACAGTGCAAGTGATTCTTATAATTTTTTTGTTAACCTAAAAATTGTATTTAAAACACTTTCTTCTGCTTGTCCATTAAAATAGGCATTTACTTTATATATCTTGCCGTTTATTTCTTTTTCAATGTTCAACTTTTGTTCTAAGCAATAATGTTCCTTAAAATATTGTAATCGTTCTTCTAAAGTCATTTTACTTAACTTTTCAATATATTCATTTTGTAATTGTTCTACAAATTCAAATTCTTCATTAGTTAATTCAATTTTATATACTTTCTCACTATCTTGCATCTCTGTCAGCCCTCCTTTTCTTATATTCAGGAGAGTTTTTTAGTTTCTGCTTTTCAATTCTTTCTTTTTCTCTAGCTTGTTCACGAGCTTTTTTCTCAGCTTGTATTTTTTCTTGCTCAAGTCTTTGTCGTTCTAGCTCATCTTGTTTTTCTTTATCAAATAAACTTTTAAAAAAATTTGTAACTTTCTGTGGTGCAAGTTTTATAGCACGGAAATAATCTTTTGTTTTTTCTACTATATCATCATATAGAGATTTCCACTTATCTACTGCATTTCTTAAATTATCAATTCTACTATTAAGTTCATATATTTCTTTATCTGCAACAATTCCTTTTTTAGCATATTCAGTTAAATTCTCATAATCTTCTTGTTCTAATTCAATCTTTTTAGAAAATCTTTTTTGCTTTCCTAAATTTGAAATATCTTCAATTTGCTTATCATATTTCATATAATCATTATAAGAAGATTCTTTTGCTTCAACTTTATTTGTAATCTTTTCTAGTCTTTCAGTATCTTTCTTTATTTTAAATTGCAAGTCATCTAAATGTTCTTGTTGACTTCCTTTTACACCACGAATAAAATCTTTATAGCCACTATCAGACATATATTTAAAAAATCTATCTTTTAATAAACTATATGATTTTATTAAAACTGCATTTCCGTTTTTATCATATATAGGCTTTCCTTGATTATCTAATACTTTCTTGGATTTCCATTTGTTACTATGGCTTACTTGATTGATTACTTCTTTTGTAGTTCCTATCAAATATTTATTTTTACATTTCTTAGTCCATTTTACTTCTTTTCTTACAACAGGGAGTGCTACAACATGCAAGTGATAATGATATATAGGTTTTCCGTATTCTTCTGTTAAAGCTGAATTTAATTCATCTGCATGCATAACTGCTGATATAATGTTATCAGTTCCCATTTCCTCTTCAGCAAAGTGAAATGCTTTCTCATAAAATTCTTTTGCAAATTCATAACCACCATGTTTTTCAAAATAATCAGAGTTAATATCAAATATAAGTTCATCAAATAAAGTTGCATTTTTCTGCAAACCTCTTAATGATACTTCTCCATTATCAAGTTTTTCTTTTAACTTTTCATTGTAGGTAGTTTCACATCTTTTGTAATGTATATTGTTTGGTGTTTGGGATAAATATACATTCATATTAGAATATGACTTGTTTTTTCTTTCGTTGTGTCGTTCAGCTTTAG
>CAMUHU010000091.1 GCA_947088765.1 uncultured Clostridium sp.
CTCTTATTCAATTTTTTTCTTAAATTTTCCCTACTAAAAGTTTATACTAACATTTATGGTTTCGTTTTGAAATATCTTTCTAATTTTTTCTATTCCTGAATCTATTCGTTTTTCATCTTCTAATTCACTTTCTAGTTGCTCTTGTTGTTCTTCTATCTTTGTTATTTCTTTGTTAAATTCTTCTTTTTTGTTTTTATATATTTCATTGTCTATTACTCCATCCATTGTTAATTCTAAGAGCCTATTTAACTTTTGATTTATTTCATCTTTTTGCATTTCTAATTTATGTATTAGGATTTCTGAATTGTTTTCTTTAATAACACTGTCTACTCTGTTTAAAAATTTATTAATTATTTCTTTGTTATCATAACATAGTATTTTATATGCTTCCATAAAACAATTTTCTATTATTTCTTCGCCTATTGCTTTACATCTTGGACAATACTTTTTTCCCTCTTTAACATACTTCATACAATGCCATACTCTTTTTGAATAATTAGTATTAGGATATAGATTTCTTCTTACTAAAACTGTTCCACAAAATCCACAATATAGTTTACTACTAAATGGATATTTCATACTTAAGTTGTTTCTTCTTTTCCCTTTTTGTCTTGTTCCACATCTAGTGTTTAATATTTTTTGTGCTTTATCGAATATCTCTTTTGGTATTATTGCTTCATGATGATTTTCTGTATAATACTTATCTACCTCTCCCATATTTGATAATCTTTTATGTGATATTGGGTCTAGCGTGAATGTTTTTCCTTGTAGTACATCTCCTTTGTATTTTTCGTTTTTTAGTATTCCCCTTATTGTGGATTCACACCATTTGTTACTTCCTCTTGGAGTTTTGTATTTGCTTTTTGTTAATTCCTTTGCAATATTTGTTGCTCCTATTCCTTCACAGTATCTATTAAATATGTATTTTACGATTTCTGCTTCTTCTTTGTTTATTTCCATTGTTTTAGTTTCGTAATTATATTTATATCCTAAACATTTATTAAATGCTATTATTTCACCTCTTTCTTTTTTCATTTTTAATCCTAATAGTACATGTGATGAAATTATTTCACTTTCTTGTTGTGCTACTGCACTTAGTATAGTTATTAGTAATTCTCCTGACATTTCTAATGTGTTTATCCCTTCTTCTTCAAAATATACTCCTATGTTTTTTTCTTTTAGTTTTCTTATATATTTTAAAGAGTCTACTGTGTTTCTTGCAAATCTGGAAACGGACTTTGTTAGTATTAAGTCTATTTTTCCTTCTAATGCATCTTGTATCATTCTCATAAAATTGTCTCTTTTATAGTCTAATGTTCCTGATATTGCTTCATCTGCATATACTTCAACAAACTCCCATAATGGATTTGAATTTATTTTTGTTCTATAATATTTCAATTGAGATTCATAACTATTTTTTTGATCTTCTGAATCACTACTAACTCTTGCATAAGCACATGTTTTTAATTTTCCATTAATTATCGTTCCTGTATTTCTATCAAGTCTGCCTTCTTTTTTCTTTATTAATTTGACTTGCATATTTCCTCCATTCCGACAATCAACCTTACGGTTGTGTATTCTAACTCTGTTTTATAGTGTTCACAAGTCATTTCATATAATTTTATATTCTTTTACTATTTTTTCTTTAATACTGTAATATGTGCTGTCTGTGATTAATCCTTTTTCATGTATTTGGTTTAATGCAAGTAACTCCAAACTTCCTTCCATTTGCTTGTTGTTTAGTTTTCCTTTTTTGAATTTGTTTATAATAACTCTACTGTTCATGTTTTATTAAACTCCTTTATAATAGTTTTGTTCTAGTTTTTATACTTATTAAGAACACGAAAATTTTTTGTAATGGGACATTTTTTTCAAAATTTCTATATTTTTTTATTTATTCCTCTCATTTTTCTCTACTACTATAAACACAATTTTTTTAACAAATGTTGCATTTTTTTGAAAAAAGTTTGATTTTTTATTTAATTTAGTACATAAATTTATATCTTTTGTAAATTTCCTTTTTGAATTATGTGAATTTTATTGAACTTTTTTATCTTCTGTGATATATAATAATTGTATATTTTCTTTTATTTTCCCATTAAAACATATAAAATCTAAGAAAGGAGGTTTTTACTTGAATTTATTTGAACCTATTCTTAATAATCTTGATAATGCAATCCACAAAACAAATTTAAAAAATTCTTTTATAGATGAATTTCTTCACGACTTACAACGAAGTATATTAAGGAAACATATGGACTATGATTATACCAAACTTCCCAAAGATACTATTTTTGAGGTTGATTACATTGAAGATGGATTTGCTTCTTGTTTAGATACTTCTCAAAAACATTCGGAAAAATATCATATTCCTTCAGAACTACTTGATCAATCTGCACTAAAAGCTGATTATATTCAATTTAATGGTAACAAATATACTGCTATTTCTAATCCTTATAAAAAGGGCTCTAACTAATTTTAAAATAAAAATAAGAACATATTGAAATATGCTCCTATAACTTACCTTATTTGCTCCATCCAAATTCAATTCTTTTAACTTCTCAATAACTATACTATTTCCATCACTTTTAAGCCAAATTGTTCCATGATTTTTTGTTACAAATATATTCTTAGCTTCTACTTTCGCCTCTTTTAATCTTTCTATAACACTTGGATCTGGATGATTATAATTTTCATTGTTTCCTGCAGATATAATTGCGTAAGTTGGCTTTACTAAACTTAAAAATTCCCTTGAAGTCGATTCTTTTGCTCCATGATGTGCAACTTTTAATACATCTACTTTTTCTAAACATTCTATTTTACTATCCAAATTGTCTGTTAAATCTCCTGTAAACAAATATTTTGTAGTTCCATACTCAAGTTGAATAATTATTGATGTATCATTAAATTTATTTTTGTTACTTGGATTAGAATTGTCAACATTTAAACATTTCCATTTTGCATTTCCTAAGATATACTGTTTATCTTTTGACCTTTCTATTTGTTGTTGATTAATATCATTTTCTCTTATATATTCTTCTAATTGCGTATAGAATTGTTTTCCTTCATATGTACTATATGGCACATATAATGTTTTCACCCTTATATTTGTTAAAACTTCTTGCATTCCACCAATATGATCTTCATCTATATGAGTTCCTATTAAATAATCTAATTCATCTATACCTTGCCTTTTCAAAAACTTTGAAATATATTTTCCATCTGAACTATTTCCACAATCTATCAACATATTTGTATTATTATTAGTTATTAATATACTTTCTGCTTGTCCTACATTAAAGACCAAGATGTTTAACTGTGAATTCTCGATTCCTATATTTTCGTATTCTTTGTTAGTATTTATTTCTATAAATATTAACAATATTAACATTAATATAATTAACAATACTGCTAAAATTGTTTTTAGATTCTTTTTATTCATGTTTAATATCATTCCTTCCTAAGGCACAAACCAAGTTTGGAAAACAATTGTTATCAATTATTTTTCAACCTTCCTCCTATACTTTTTCTTGTTTAAAAATCTTTCCCCATATTTATGTAGTTTCGTCTAATGTCTTTTAAGCTAATAGCTCACACTTATCAAGTTAGTGTGAGTTTGTAGTTTAATTTAGCATTTCCTATTCCTCTAAAATTCCATCAACCAGTTTTTTTAGTTCGTCTCTATTAGGTAAATATAATTCATATTTTGATACAAATAAATTACTATCCATTCCATAAGTAGTATATTCTACCAATAATTCATCTTTATTTCTTGTTAATATTATTCCAATAGGTGGATTATCGTCTGGCATATTTTCTTCTTTAGCAAAATACCCCATGTACATATTCATTTGTCCAACATCTTCATGTTGAACAGAATTTATTTTCAAATCTATTAGTACAAAGCATTTTAAAATTCTATGATAAAAAACCAAATCACAATGGTAATGCCTATTATTCACAAGCAGTGGATATTGTCTTCCGACAAAAGTAAATCCTTTTCCCAATTCCATCAAAAACTTCTGCAAATTATCAATGATTTTTTCTTCTAATTCGCCTTCTTGATAAGCTTCTTTTTCTGGAAGATTTAAAAACTCTAATGTATATGTATCTTTTATTATATCCTCAGGTTTTTGTATTTGTATTCCTTCTTTAGACAAGTCTAATATTCCTTGTTTATCCTTGCTTACTGCTAGCCTTAAGAACAATGAACTATTCATTT
Source organism: uncultured Clostridium sp. (assembly GCA_947088765.1). Lineage (GTDB taxonomy): Bacteria > Bacillota > Clostridia > TANB77 > CAG-508 > CAKPSH01. Next base: position 4,223 of record CAMUHU010000091.1, read on the forward strand.
GTCTTTTTAATGTTTCTATATTCCAATTTTCATTCTCTATTTGTTTTTGATAAAAACTTCTCTCAAGTTCATCGTCTAGTTTTATTAATTCACAGAAATGCGACCAACTTAATTTGTCAGATATGTTCTGACAAATTGGATAATACTTGTAAAATTTTCTCATATTGTTTCAATTTGGTCTACTATATCCTCTTCCTAATCTTAATTTTAAATCTCTTGATAAATTTGTTAACAATGCTTCTCCATATTTTGCTTTAAAACTACCACCTTGTTCAAATTCAACAATATATTTGCCTATATTCCAGTATGCTTGTACTATCGTTGTATTTACAGATTTTGCTATTCTATATTTTGATTCATTAATAATTTGTTCTATATTTTTTAATAAATTCATGTATTCTGAATTTTCTACTAAATCATTCATTTAACACCCTCCTTTTGAATTTGTCAGATGGATTCTGACAAATTCAAAATTTATTAATTAAATTTTTATTAAAAATATTTTTCTTTAATATCACTATTTGAAAATTCTTGTGCTTGTTCCAATTTTACTAACTTCATAATTATATTCCTCCTATATTCTTCATATTTTTTTAATATTGACTCTTCCTTACATTTAATTATAATAAGTCATCTTCTTCTATTAATGGAATTATATCTATTGCTGGTTCTTCATAAGGATGAACTTCTCTTAATCTCTTTAATACTTTTTTCACTATATTAATATCACATCTTGCTTCTAATTTTTCTTCTTCTACAAATTCTAATTTATTATTTTCTCCAATGTATGGGTTGGCATCATCAGAAGGTTTAAAAGTTCCTATACATTTTGTAGATATAGTACAATATGTATAATTTCCTATAATTACTGCACCTTCATCACATATAGCATTTCTTATTTCTTTGATATTCTCGACTGGTGCAGTTACAATAATTTTTACTTTTTTAACATCAATTTTCATTTTTTCTCCTTATAATCAATATTAATCACAATTTAACACATATTTACAATAACATCCTCTATCTCTTGAAAACTAGAATTGTCTGTTAGTACAATATCAAAGGTTGATTTATATAATTCTAAGTTTTCTTCTATCTTTTTATCTAAAAATCCTACTGTTATAGTTTTGTTTAATTTATCTTTAGATACCATATTTACATCATCTACTATATCTCCAAATAGCAATGCATAATCTTTTGTTTTAATTATATCGTCTAGTTCTTTTGAAAATGTAATCTGATTTTTATTGTGTGGTGTAACTTGGTAAATATCATTTTTCCCTTTTCCCTCTATATCACAATAATTAGAGTATATAAAAGTATTACTATAATGGCAATTATTAAATTCTAGATATTCTTTAATTACATTTCTTAAACTACAAGATATTATAATTACTGGTATATTCATATCATGCATTTTTGTTAAAAATTTTTTTGCTCCATCTCGAAGTTCTAAATCTGTCTTTTTTACCGCTTCTTTTATAAGTTGATTATCTAAATTTTTTTCATGCAATAAATCCATATATGTTTTAAATCTACATTCCCATGTTTCATTATGTTTATCATGTATTTCATCATACCTTCTGGTAAAGTCATCTCCTAATAAATTTGAATAATACAGTACTCGCCAACCACTTATACTATTTCCTTTTGTTAAAGTTCTATCAAAGTCAATTAGAATATAAAAGTTTTCTCTTGTTAATTTTATTTTATCTACTTTGTTTGAATTTATATATTTCATTTTCTTATTTGTTTCCTCCTTGTTTTATGCCATAATCTTATCATATGTTTACACCTTTTACAATAACA
>CAMUHU010000092.1 GCA_947088765.1 uncultured Clostridium sp.
TTCCATTTGTTCAAATTCTCTTGTTCTAAATGTAAAGTTTCCTGGTGTTATTTCATTTCTAAAGGCCTTTCCTATTTGAGCAATTCCCATTGGTAGTTTCTTTCTTGTAGTTCTTAAAACGTTTTTGAAATTAACAAATATTCCCTGTGCGGTTTCTGGTCTTAAATATATTTCAGCTTTTGCATCTTCTGTAACACCTTGAAATGTTTTAAACATTAGATTAAATTTTCTAATTGATGTATAATTTAATTTTCCACATACAGGGCAAACTATATTATTATCATTTATGTATTTAACTGTTTGCTCGTCAGACCAACCATCTGCTATTACATCCTTACCATTCTTTGTTGCCCATTCTTCAATTAGTTTATCTGCTCTATGTCTAGATTTACATTCTTTACAATCTATTAAAGGGTCTGAAAATCCTCCAACATGCCCAGAAGCAACCCAAGTTTGTGGATTCATAAGTATTGCTGCATCTAAACCTACATTCATTTTATTTTCTTGAATGAATTTTTTTCTCCACGCTGTTTTTACATTATTTTTAAATTCTACTCCTAATGGTCCATAGTCCCAAGTGTTTGCTAATCCTCCATATATTTCTGAGCCTGGATATATATATCCTCTTGCTTTACACAAGTTTACAATTTTTTCCATTGATTCTAACATTTTTATTCCTCCTTTTATACATTAAATAATATTATAGTGACACAGTATACTTAGCAAATTTTTTATGCACTGTTCACAAAACCATGAGAATAGGAAAATTTTTCTTATTCTCATGGTTTTTCTAAGTTTGCGTTTCCAGAAAACTAAATTTCTTGTTTATTTAATTTTATTGCATTACAGATTAATGTTAAGAAATATATAAGTGCTAAAAATATTATAAAGAACTCATTAACTGGTATTCTTGTTAATGCAACTATACTTACATATAATGCACTTACTCCAATTAGTGTTAATACTGGAATTCCTATACATTTTATAATTCCTTGATTTCTATATCTAACTATAAAATACACAAGTATTACTATTGTTGTTATAACTATTGGCGATATATATTTTGTTATCATTTCCCATATATTTACTTGAGGTATTTGTGTTACTATTATATCATCATCTTTATTAATCTCTATCTCATATTTTTCATTTAGTTTTTGGACTATATTGTTTTGTTGTTCTTCTGTTATATCTTTTGCTACTATTGATACGACTGTTCCAAAGGTATTACCTTGTTGTATTTTTAATTTATTCGTACCTAAAATTTCTTTTGCTATTTCTTCAATTTCATTTACTTTAAATTCTTTAGTTAAATATATATTCATTCTTACAGATTTTGAATATAATAAATCATAATTATAACCTTTTACACATATCATAATTATTCCTGCTAAAATAATTAGCGCAACTATTACCATTATTATTTTTATAATATTATTTATGTTTTTCATAATCTAACATTCCTTCCTTCAATTTATTTTTTTGCTTCTTCAATTAGTAATGTTCTAGTAAATAAAACATTCATTAATGCTATTACAATTATTCCCCAGAATAAAAGTGTTCCTATTGAAGAAATTGCTGAAGATGAGTTATATGTGAATATGACTGATGGAATTAAAGTTATTATTAATAAATCTATTACTTTTAAGCATGATTTATATATTTTTGCTTTTCTATCTTCTTTAGAATCATTTTTGTCTAAGTTTCTTAAAATCTTACAATTTACATATGTGTTTATTAAAATAAGTATTAAACTAGGTATTATAGTCTCAAGACCTATTTCTGTTTTTGTATATCTTACTATAATTAGTAATAATGCTATTGAACCAATATAAACTATTGTTGATAATAACCCTAATTTCTTGTATTTAATTATTATATATATTATAGTTATTAAAATTATTAATGCTATTATCCCTAACATAATATATTTAAATATATTGTTTGCATATACAGATTGCATATAATCACTTGATTGTACTTCATATTCTAGTGGCATTTCACCATTAGATAATAATGTTGCATAATATTGCGCTTGTTCTACATTTTCACTTATTGTATCACTGTCTGTACTTGATGAACCAATTGTTATGGTTAATTCTCCGTTTTTTATTTCTTCATCAAAGTCTGTAGATAAAAAGTCTTCCCCATTTATTTTCATTGTAATTGTTTTTTTATTAGCTGTTTCTTCTGTTCCTTCTGTATCTTCTGTATTTTCAGATTCCTCTACTTTCTTATAGTCTTTACTAATTTGTTCTACTTTCTTTTTTCCTTCTTTGTTAAATTTTATGCTTAAATATACAGTAACTCCCGATTCTGTTGAATTATATAGAACACTTGCATTTTTAATATCATCATTTGTCATTAATACGTTTTTATCATTTGTATCTACTATTTCAAATTTTCCACTTGACAATAAGTGTGATAGAGTTGTATCTGTATTGTCTGTATCTGCTAGTTCTACATATATGTTGCCATTTTCTTCATTTAATCTTACATCATAATTTGCTATTTTTGAGCTTTTTAATCTTCCCCTTATAATTTTTTCTGCCTTTTGGTAATTTTCTTTTGTTTTACTTTCTTCACTATTTTCTGGTACCTGTTCTTTTGTGTATGAATTTTCATCTGCACCTTCTGGTATTGATTCTACAATATTTCCTTCTGAATCACGGATTACCTCATTTGTATGATCTCCGACTTTTAATGTAGTTATTCTTGAACCCTTAATGCTTAATCCAAGTTCATAATCTGGTAATATATTATCGTAGGATACTAATTTTTTTATATATATTCCTCCAAATCCTACGACTGTAACTAATACCATTACTAATATTATTAGTGCAATTTTTAATTTTTTTTCCACTGTTCTCAATCCTTTCAATCTATAATAATTTTGTATCATTAATAATAAGTTCAAACCATATTTTTAAATATTTTGCTGCAAATTTACTCATTATCATTCTGTCTATAAATATCTCAAAATAATCTAATACTGGACATATTTCTGTGTCAATCTTAATTGATAAAACAATTTTTCTTTTTTCTTTGTCTAGAGTAAGTTGTGCATCTGTAACTGCATAATTTACTTTGTCATGCTTATCAAATGTAGCTATATTGGTCTTTACAACTCGATTTCTGTGTACATCTGATTTATCTGCTAAAATTAATGCGGCTGAGATATCACTTACAGCTGTGCCTGTTGCTTCATCATGATTTCCTATGGCTGTCATAATCTCTGTTCTTAATTGTGGATCCATTCCCATATCTTTTAAAATGTTGTATGCAAGTATTGCTCCTGAATGTGCATGGTCTTGCCTGTTTACACAGTTTCCTATGTCATGCAAGTATCCTGCTATTTTTGCTAACTCTACTCTTTCTGGAGGATACCCTAAATCCTGTAAAATTTTTCCTGCTCTTTCTGATACAATTGATGTGTGTCTAATAGAGTGTTCTGTATATCCTAATACATTTAACTGTTGCTGGGAACCACTTACTAGAGCTTGTACTTCTGGATTTTTTCTTACGTCTTCGAGTGTTATCATCTTCTAATAACCTTCCTTTCAGTTCATTTGTATATTAACTATTGAATTTTATAATAAATAAAAAAAAATTTCAACCCCTTTGGTTGAAATTATTTATATTTCTTATGTTACAGTTTGAATTCACAGCTATCTAATATAAAAATTGGGGGTTGTGGGGATGATTATATGTTTTTAAATTTATACAAAATTATAAATATACGTTGTAGGGGCGATTATTAATCGCCCGCCCTTCGAAGAACATGCTTAAGAATATAAGTTTTTTAGCAAGCCTTTGTTAGAACGGGCGATTGCTAATCGCCCCTACATCTCTCTACAATTTTAAATTCACCTAAAAATTCATCCTCCCTACAAACACAAATTTAATAAACTTTCAAATTTATCACTAAATGCTTTTTTATATTTTTTTAAATTAACTGGTTTTAAAGTATTATCTGTAAAACAATGTTTTGTTTCTCCTATTAATACAACTTTTTTAGTTTTTTTGTCTATTATCTCATAACCAACTGTCATTCTTACTCCTGTATACTCTTTTACATAAAGCTTTATAACAATCGTATCTCCAAAAGTAACATGATATTTATAAGTACAGTTTACCCCTAATACTGGTATTGTAACTCCATTTTCTTCTAATAAATCAAAAGACATATTTATACTCTGTAACCAATTACATCTTGCTTCTTCTAAAAATCTTATGTAATTAGAATGATGTACTACACCCATTCTATCTGTTTCATAATAGTTAATATTTCTTTCAAAAGTAAAATCCATATTCTCCCTCTTTTCATAATCTAAACTCTAACTTTTACGTTGTTGAGATTATTATAGCACAAAAGACAGATAATTTGTACTGAACCCAAAAAATGTCCAATTTTTTTGGTTCAGTACATTCCAGTCTGCTCTTTAATTTTAACAAGATATTGTTAATATATTTCCATTGTTATCAAAAATAGCAAATTCATCTTTACCATAAAAAGTTTTATGAAGTTCTTTAGCAATTTCTACTTTATCTTTTAATTCGTTATACATTGCTAAAACATCATTAACAGTTATAAATAGTGTAAACGTTGGTACTATTTCATCAGTTTTTAAAGTTGGATATTCGCTAATTAAGTTTTCTTGTTCTTGTAACATTATAGAAATTTTATCCTTATTTAAAATAGCAAAATTCAAAGTTTCTCCTTCTTCTGGAACACTTAATACTTTTTTGAATCCTAATTTTTCTTCATAAAATTTTATTGTTTCCTTTACATTTTTAACCATAATATTGGTTGTTATTGTTTCATACATATATTTCTACCTCCAGTATAATTATAAGAAAATAATTTAAAACTGTATTGTAAAAAACGGACAATTATTTATAATTATCTATTATTTTTAAAGGCGAAATATTTGTATATCTCTTTATTTCTTTTACAAAATGTGATTGATCATAAAAGCCACAAGATAAAGCAATATCTATTAAATTCATCTTTTTTTCTAGCATTAAAGTTAAACATAAATGTAATCTTAATATATTTAGTAATACTTTTGGCGATACTCCAAAATTTGATTTAAAAACTCTATATAATTTTCTTTCATTATATCCTAATTCCCTTGCAATATCTGTTACACTTTGTTCTTTTGGATTATCATATAATTTTTCTACTATTTCCACAAATGGTATTTTCTTTTGCTCTTTTGCTTTTCTTAATAGATATTTCTTTAAATATTTTATTCTTTCATTTGTATTTTCTAAATCTAATATGCTATCTATACTAATTTCTTTTTCTATATCACTAAATTGTATTTGATTATCCATTACTTTATCTGCTGGTATATTGAAAAACAAATAAAATATGCTTGGCTTTAATCTAACTCCCATATAATCTATCTTTTTATCTAACTTAAAATCTTTAGTTTCTTTACTGAATCCTGCAAAGCAAATTGTACTATTTGTAAAATCTATAACAATATCAATACAAGCATCTGGTAAAATATTATTTGATATGGTCTTATTTAATATTTTCTTTGATTTCATTGTCCAAATACACATACAATAATTTTCAAGTTCTTTTATATTATATTCTTTATATTCTATATTTTCCTTAAATTCTTTATCTAACAAATATGGTATTTGTTTTGGATAATACATAAACACTGTTTCCTTTCAGTTTAGTAGACAAGTGCCTCACGACACAAGCCCCTATACAGAACCGTACGTGCAGTTTTCC
>CAMUHU010000093.1 GCA_947088765.1 uncultured Clostridium sp.
ATACATACTTTGTTTTTCTTGTATATCTTTCTAGGTTTTATAAATTTATAATACTTTTCTTGCACATAATAAGGATTATTGAATACTCTATCTGCAATATTTTTAGGTGTATATTTTTCTCCTAATTGATACATTCTTGTTGCTTTTTTATCATTTATTGAACGAATAGTAGCATATTTTCTATTTGGATCATCATTTATAATATAACCTTTTTTATACATTGCTTTCTTAAATTGTGCATAAGTTAAACACATTTCTAGTGTTTCATCTATTGCTTTTCTCATTAGATTATACTTTGTTGGCTCTCCTCTTTTTTCTGCAAAATATATATTTCTTGGTGTTCTTCCTTTTGGATTCTTAATTACTGTTAAATTATTTTCATTGCACAATTCATCTGATAAAACTCTAAAACGATAATATGCACCTTTGTTACAATTAAATTTTTTGCCAGTAAACATATTAACAGAACATACTACAAAATGATTATGATATGTGCCTGTATTGAAATGTGTTGCAACTAATACTTGGTGTTCTGCCCACATTTTCCTTGCAAGTTTTACTCCAATTTCGTGTGCAAGTTCTGGAGAAACTTCGCCAGTTTTGAAACTTTGGTATGCGTGATATGCAATATTTCCTGTGCATTTTCCAAACTTTTCTTGTGTCATTTTCATTTCTTCAAAGGCTGTTTCTCTATTACAATTCACTCCAGTTACATACATAGTTTTTTCTTTTTCATCAACTGTTTTCTCATTGTTTTCTGCATATAATAATACTTGTTTTAAGTCACTAAAATTTGTTTTTTCTGGGTTAGCTGCATAATTAACTACTCGTGATAAACTGTCCTTAACTGCCCATATTTTCGTTGTTGCCATCTTCATCATCTCCATTACTTTTTGAATTATAAATCACTAAAAAATTGTGTTCTATAACTCCTAAACATTCTTCTATTTTGTCTATATCTAACTTAAAAATATCATTTTTTAATTGACATATTTGTAAATAAATTTGATAAAATTCTTTATCTGGTATTGGATAAATTTTTTGTTTTAGTCCTGTTTTTCTTAAATAATTTGATAAAGATAATTTACTTTTTTTTGCTTTTTGTTGTAGTTTTTTCTTCTCATTTTCACTAACTCTTATATGAATATCTACTATTTTTTCTTGCATAAAATTTCACTTCCTTTCAACTTTTCTAGCTGGGGTTATAGGGGTGCAAAACCCCTTTCAACGAATGTTGTCGGTTTTGGGTGGAACACAAAACCTATGCTCGCTACACTGATAGATAAATCTATCAATGCAGATTTTATAGACTAAAAAAGAAGTCTTTTTTGACTTCATTTCACACATTATTTTATCTACTTTCTCTTTCAAAATTTTTCTCTCTTGTATATTCTGGATACCTTATTTTTATTCCCTCATAAAAGTATGGTGCATAACTACAACAAAATATTTCACTCACATTATATTTATCGGAAACTTTTTCATTTTCAATATCTTTTTCACTATCATAATTACATCTATTCCATAAACTAAATGCCATTCTTGTTACTTTCTCACTTGTACTTGTTTGATATGCTCCATTTATTGAATCAATATTTATTTCTCCTGTTCTTAAATTAAATATTTTACTAAAATTATCTCTTGTTGTTTCACATATTCCTAATGTATAAACTATCGCTTTATAATACACATCTGTTTTTCCCATTTGTTCCATTTCTTTATATTTGTTATTCCAAAATTCTTTGTGTTTGCTATCTATAAATTTCATATTTTTAAATCCTCCTTAAATATTTTTTTGTGACAGTGTGACAATGATGACAACAGTGACAATGATTTTATGATAACGGTGTTGTCCTATATCTATTTTTAATGTCATCATTGTCATCGTTGTCACATTCCTTGATTTTCTGGTGTTTCTTCATTATCATTATTCTCATTAAAAAATTTTAACTTGTTGTCACACTTGTCACTGTTGTCATCATTTCTTAAAATAATTTGTCTGCCATTTCTACTTCTAACAATATCATAGGTTATTTTACTTTCTTTCAGTTTTGTATAATGATATTCATTCAATATTTTTGTAATAACTGTAGGTGCAATTTCTTTTTCTTCTAGTTCTTTTAGTAATTCAGTTGCACTACCTTTCCATTCTCTTTTATTTTGCATAAAGTCAATAATGTTTAATATAACTGGTGGTGTTTCTCTTATTTCTAGTTCTTTTTGATTTGCTCTATTTATAAGTTCCCAATCACAATTATTAAATCTTAAAACAAACTCTTGATATTCAACATCTCTACCAGTTATATATAAGGTTGCTGTACTCTCTGTTCGTGATTTCTTTTCTAGTATAAAGGTTGTATCACTACTTCCCATTATTCCATTTGTTCCAGAAACTCTATTGAAAACATCATTGTCGCCCTGTTTCCTTATATGGTGTACTGCTATTATTGCTATTTTGTTTTTGTCTGCAAAGTCTTTTAATATTGATATATCTCCATAATCACTAGCATACGAAATATCATTACTTGTATTTCTTATCTTTTGCAATGTATCAATTACTATTAGCCTTGTTTGTGGGTATTTCTTTATATAGCTTTCTAATTGCTCTATTAGTCCATTTGATATTTTATTTGTAGATATAGCAAAATGTAGTTTACTATTTGCTTCATTTGTTATTTTAAATAGTCTGTTTTGTATTCTTGCTAGTGTATCTTCTAAACATAAATATAAAACATCACTTTCTTGTGTTTGCAATTCCCATATAGGCTCGCCTTTTGAAACTTGTAAGCATATTTTAAGCATTAGCCAACTTTTCCCTATTTTAGACGCTCCACAAAATAAATGAAAACCAATAGGTATTATCTCATCTACTATAAACTCTGTTTCTTTTAGTGGGTTATATAATAATGTTTCTGCATCTATTGTTTCTAATTCTTTCATTTGCAAGTTTTCTCCTTTCCTTTTACTAGCTGAAGAAAAGTATATTGCTTTTCAGTTAGTAAAAAAATAAAGCCTATATCAATTTTTACATTAGATATAAGGCTATATATTTCATTGATATTCAATTTTTCTTTTTAGTTATATACATACTCATTATAAACTATTTCTTCGGCTCTATTCTTAATATTATTCATTCTAGCTACCCATTCTAATTGATGATTAGCTTTTAATTCTTCTGTAACATTTTCTTGTTTAGCTAGTTTTGTTATTATACTTTCTAAAAGAGAATTACATTTTTCGTCTATTGAGTGTAAATACTTATTTAATTTTCCGTCTAATAGTAAGTCTGTATATAAAGGTTTATTATATTGTTTTATATGTCTTAAATGTGCCTTTCCATATCTTCCAATAGCAAAGTTTGTATCTTTTGGTATTGATAGATTAGGAAAATAATAATCTCCTTTTAGTGTGTAAGTTATTCCTGTTCTTTCATCAACATATTCATTTTTTAATTCCATAATTATTACCACCTTTCAATTTTGATTTTACTTTATATTATAGGCTTTTTCAAATGTGCATTAGGAAGTTGTCATTGTTGTTTCATTTTTTCTTTATCACGATAGTAATATTCCCTTTTCTTTAAATTTCTGTTTTCTCTTTTACATTCCTTTGAACATAATAGTTCTTGAGCATTAACTGGCATAAATGTTTTACCACAAATTATACATTTTCTTTCTTCTGGTGCTTTTGCTTTTCTGTGTTCATTATAATATTTCATTCTTGTATTTTTTAGAGAAAGTTTTTTACATTCTTCACTGCAAGACTTCTGTTGAGCATATTGAGGATAAAAAGGCTTATTACATACATCACAAACTTTTTCTGCAAATAAATGCCCATTATTTTTTGCAAGTCTTTCTTCTTTTTTCTTTTGTTGGTATGCTTTTTGATAATCTTTTTTCCATTGTTTTTCTCGTTTTTCTTTTTCTTTTTTAGCCTGTTCATTTTTATTTTGAATTTCTTGCAATTCTTCATTTGTATATTCTAGTTCATATTTTCCTATAAAATTAAAATAAATATCTACTTGTTGGGTACGATTAGGCTTTTTTCCTTGTGCTTGATAAACAATAATCTTATCTATAAGTTCTCTTACTAATTCTTGAGTTATTTCAGTCGGATATTTATATTTTTTTATTAGTTCAACAAATTTCTTAACATTAACTTTTGGAGGTTGTTTTTCACTTTTTATATCATCTGTCAAAGTTTTTATTTTTGTTTCCACTTCTTTTTGTTCTTCATCATACTTTTTCATCAATGAAATATATTGCCTTTCTGGAAGTAATTGATTGATATAATTTTCATACAAACTAGAAATAAGTTTGTCTAGTTCTTCAAATCTTCGTTGTAAAACTCTTAAATCTGTTTTATCTTGTATAGGCTTTTTATTTTGATTACTATTCCATTTGTTTTTTAGTTCTTCAATAAAGGATTCTTCATCTTCAATTATTCGTTTAGATATAACCCTTAAATATTCTAGTAATATTTCCTTTAAATCATTATCATTGATATAGTGTGCCGTACAAGTTCCTCTTTTTCCTCTATAATTAACACAACAATACCCCATTATCGTTTTTTGTCTAACTTCTTGATACCTATATACTAATTTTTTATTACAGTCTGAACAAAATAATAATCCGTGAAAAGTAGCTTTATTTCTTATATCATCACTATCTCTTGTTTGAGGTGCAAATCTTCTATTTCTTTGAGCCTTATCCCATAATTCTTGTGATATTATAGGCTCGTGTGTATTAGGGAAAAAATATTGTTCTTCTTTAGTTGCTTTTCTTCTTTTATTAAGTTTGAAATTCGTGCTAATAGTTTTTCTTAAAATTGTATGTCCTAAATATTCTTGCCTATTTAAAATAACTACTACTGCACTAGCTTTCCATTTACAATATCCCTCTGGTGCTATATAACTTATTTGTTCTGGATGATATTTCATAGCAAACGCTGCAGGAGTTAGTACCTTTTCTTCTGTTAATATATCTGCTATTTCATACGCATTCATTCCGTTTGCTGTCATTTCAAATATACGCACAATAACTTTTGAAGCAATCGGATCAACATATAATGTTTGTTTATCTCCTAATTTTCTATAATATCCATAAGGAATTGAGCCACTACATCTTTTTCCCTCTTTCATTCTTGAAGAAAATATAGATTTTATTTTATTACTTGTGTCTTTTGAATACCATTCGTTCATTATATTTAAAAATGGAGCAAAATCATTTTGAGAGGGATTTTCACTCTCACTATCTACATTATTGTTAATTGCAATAAAATGAACATCTTTTTTTGGAAATAACATATCAGTATAAAAACCTACTTGTAAATAATTTCTACCTAAACGGCTCATATCTTTTACAATAACAGTTCCTATTTTGTTATTTTCAATATCATCAAGCATTTCTTGAAATCCAGGTCTTTTAAAATTTCTTCCTGTATATCCATCATCTGTATAATGTTTTATATTTACAAAGCCATTTTTTCTTGCATAATCTTCTAAAAAGTTCTTTTGATTAGAAATACTGTTTGACTCTCCTTGAAGTTCATCATCTCTTGATAATCTTTCATAAAGTGCTGTAATTCTGTTTAAATCCTTTACTTTAGCCAACTAATTCTCACCTCCTTCGTACACGGTTTTGGTATATATACCCTCAATGTAATTTAAGTATATAATAAATATCTCTATGTGGATCTGCGTCAACAAGCAATACCCTTTTCCCATTTTTTGCTAAACCTACTC
>CAMUHU010000094.1 GCA_947088765.1 uncultured Clostridium sp.
TTATTTAATGTAAATTAAACTTATAAAATTGATTGTAAATATATTATACGAGGATGAATAAATATGAAAACATTTATAATAGGTCATAAATGTCCAGATACTGATTCTATCATGTCTGCTCTTGTTATGGCAAATTTAGAAAAAAATTTTGGTAATACAAATGAAATTATACCTTGTAGATTAGGTAATTTGAATAAGGAGACTGAGTATATTTTAAATTATTTTAATGTTGAGGCTCCAATGCTTATAGATAGTGTTAAAGATGCTGATGATGTTATTCTTGTTGACCATAATAGCTTTTTGGAAAGTGCTCCAGATATAGCTGATGCTAAAATTTCAAAGGTTATTGACCATCATCGTATTTCTAATTTTGAGACTACTGAACCATTATTTTATATGGCTGAACCTGTGGGTTGCACTTGTACTATTCTTTATGAGTTGTATAGGATGAACAATGTTGAGATTGATTCAACTTATGCTGGTCTTATGCTAAGCGCTATTATTTCTGATTCTTTACTTTTTAAGTCTCCAACTTGTACACCTAAGGATATAAAGGCTGCTGAGGAACTTGCTAATATCGCTAATATTGATATTAATTCTTATGGTTTGGATATGCTTAAAGCTGGTACTGATTTGAGTTCTTTTAGTGCTTCTGAGTTGATTAATATAGATTCTAAGGAGTTTAATGCAAATGGTGCTAGGTTCCAAGTTTCTCAAGTTAATACTGTTGATATTGATAGTGTTTTAAAAAATAAGTCTGAAATTGAATTTGTTATGAATGAGTTGATTTCTCAAAAGAGTTTAGATTTATTTATGTTTGTTATAACTGATATTTTAAATTGCAATTCAAAGGCTATAGTTTTAGGTAATAAGTCTTCTGTTGTTGAAAAGGTTTATAATACTACTATTGATGATAATGTTGCTTTTTTACCTGGCGTAGTCTCAAGAAAGAAGCAGATTGTACCACAAATTACAGAAAATATTTAGAATAAATAAAAATTCCCCTATGGGGAATTTTTATTTATTCTGTTTAATTTTTCTAATATCTTTTTACGTCTTATTTCCATTTCTGCGGTGTTTTTTTCTCCAATGGCATACATTAATTGTCCTTTGTCTGATTTTATCTCTAAATCGAATATATCGCCTTCTGATACTTTTTCTTTGAATTTTCCTATTGGTATGTCTACCATTTTTCCATCTAATAGTTCACATACTGCATATTCTCCTTCTATCCTGTCTACCGTGGCTAAGTCTTTCATCGAAATTTCCTCCTTTATTTCATATCTTTTTATCGCTTGTAAAAAATTGTTTATCATTTTTTCAAGTTTTCTTTGTCCCCATGTGCTTATTTCTCTTTTTTCTATTATATCATTTTCTAGTTCGTTTGTATTCATTTTTTTCTCCTTTCTATTTTATAAATACATTCTTTTTTACAATTTACAGATAATATATAAATTGGGGGTTGTGGGGATGATTATATGTTTTTAAATTTATACAAAATTATAAATATACGTTGTAGGGGCGATTATTAATCGCCCGCCCTTCGAAGAACATGCTTAAGAATATAAGTTTTTTAGCAAGCCTTTGTTAGAACGGGCGATTGCTAATCGCCCCTACATCTCTCTACAATTTTAAATTCACCTAAAAATTCATCCTCCCTACAAACACAAATTTATATATTACACCTTTTATGAAATTGCCAAAATTCTCCGTCCCTTATGGCAAAAAGAGAGCATATTTAATTTATGCTCCCCTATTTTATATATTAATTTCCCCCGCTTCTTTTGAATCGAGTAAAATTTACTTTGTAAATTTTCACGATCCATTACTCGCCTTTTATTTGGCTCTTAATCTTTCTATTTCTAATTGCTTTGTGTTTATTCTTTTGTTTATTTCTACTAGTTCATCATTGTATAGTTGTATCATTTCTTCTATTTCTTCGTCTGATAAGTCATCTACTGTTATAAATCCATTTTCTAGTTTTACTTTTTTGTTCATTTTTTCTACGTTATCTTTTAGGCTTTCAAAGTTAGATTGCTTCATTACTACTATATTTACTCCTTCGTCATAGTGTATTGCTTGTGGCTCTGGTATCATTTTTCTCTTTTTTGAAATAGTTCCTTTAAGTTTTTGCCATATCTTTCTGAATAGGTTTATTTTTTCTTTTTCTGGAGTTTCATTCTTCATAATTTATCCTCCTATCTTTGAAAATTAATTATCCTTTTCAGGCGGGCAGACACAGGGCCTGCCCCTACATTTATCCTGTTCTTCTTTCTTGTGCTTGTTCTATCTGTTTATCTAATTCCTTTTCTATCTCTAATGCTTTTTTTACATTTTCCATTAGCTCTTCTAAAAAACCTTTTCTATCGTTTTCTTCCATATGTTATTCCTCCATATTGTTTTACAAGGGCACATGCAATGTGCCCCTACAGGGTATTATAGATTGCCATAGTAAGAGTCTAATAATATTTGCTTTAATTCTGTTACTAATGGTAATCTTGGGTTTGCTGTTGTACATTGGTCACTAAATGCTTTTTCTGATAATGCATCTACATTTGATAGGAATTCTTGTTCTTCTATTCCTAATTCTTTTAATGATGATGGTATATTTAATTTTTTGTTCATTTCTACTATTGCATTTATTAGAGATTTAACTCCTTCTTCTGTTGTGTTTGCTTTTAACCCTAATCTTCTTGCTATGCTTGCATATTTTTCGTCTGCTATAAAGTATTCATATTTAGGGAATGATACAAATTTTGTTGGTTTTGTAGCATTGTATTTTATTACATATGGTAATATTATTGCATTTGCTTTTCCATGTGCTATATGGAAGTCTGCTCCTAGTTTGTGTGCTATTGAGTGATTTATTCCTAAGAATGCGTTTGTGAATGCCATTCCTGCTAGACAACTTGCATTGTGCATTTTTTCACGTGCTTTTTGATTGCTTCCGTCTTCATATGCTATTGGTAAATAATTATATACTAATTCTATTGCTTTTTCTGCTAATCCATCTGTGTAGTCTGATGCCATGTTTGATACATATGCTTCTATTGCATGTGTTAATACGTCCATTCCTGTGTCTGCTGTAATGCTCTTTGGTAATGACATTACTAGGTCTGGGTCTACTATTGCAACATCTGGTGTTAATTCATAGTCTGCTAATGGATATTTCATGTTTTTCTTTTTGTCTGTTATTACTGCAAATGATGTTACTTCTGATCCTGTTCCTGATGTTGTTGGTATTGCTACCATTTTACAGTCTTTTCCTAGTTTTGGGAATTTATATGTTCTTTTTCTGATGTCCATGAATTTTAGTTTCATTCCTTCTGGGTCTGCATCTGGATATTCATAGAATAACCACATTCCTTTTGCTGCATCCATTGGACTTCCTCCTCCAAGTGCAATTATTACATCTGGCTTGAAGTTTCTCATTTGTTCTACTCCTCTATTGATTGTGTCAAAAGATGGGTCTGGTTCTACTTCTGAGAATATTTCTGCATGTACATATTGTTGTCTTTTTCTTAAATAATATAATATTTTGTCTACATATCCTAAACTTACCATTGATTTATCTGTTACTATAAATGCTCTTGTTATATTTGGCATTTTTTCTAGGTATCCTATTGATCCTGCTTCAAAGTATATCTTTTCTGGTACTTTAAACCATTGCATATTAACCCTCCTCTTGGCTACTCTTTTTAGATTTATTAGATTTACTGATGATACATTGTCTGTTGTTGAGTTTCCTCCAAATGTTCCACATCCTAGTGTTAATGATGGTAGATTTGTGTTGTATATATCTCCAATTCCTCCATGTGTAGATGGTGAGTTAACTAATATTCTTCCTGCTTTTATTACTTCTGCAAATTTGTGTATTATGTCTTTGTTTTCTGAGTGTATTACTGCTGAGTGTCCCATTCCTCCAAAGTGTATTAGATTGTCTGCTAGTTTTATTCCTTCGTCTGAGTTTTTAACTGTGTAGAATGCTAGTACTGGACTTAATTTTTCTTTTGAGAATGGATGCTCGTCTCCAACTCCTGTTTCTGGTACTACTATTACTTTTGTTTCTGATGGTATATCAAATCCTGCTATGTCTGCTATTTGTTTTGCGCTTTGTCCTGGTATTTTGCTGTTTAATATATATCTGCCTTCTGGATTTTGTGTGAACATTGCGTTTTTAAGTTTTTCTGATTCTTCTTTGTTTACAAAGTAGCATCCTGCTTCTTTCATTAATTTTATGAATTCTTTTTCTATCTCTTTATCTACTATTACTGATTGCTCTGATGCACATATCATTCCATTGTCAAATGATTTTGATAATACTAAGTCATTTACTGATGTTTTTAGTTTTGCTGTTTTTTCTATATAGCATGGTACGTTTCCTGGTCCTACTCCTAGTGCTGGTTTTCCACATGAGTATGCTGCTTTTACCATTCCTGTTCCACCTGTTGCTAGTATTAGGTTTACTCCTGGATGATTCATTAGTGCATTTGTTGCATGTATTGATGGTTCTTCTATCCATAGTATACAGTCTTTTGGTGCTCCTGCTTTTACTGCTGCTTCTCTTAGTATTTTTGCTGTTTCTTCACTACATTTTTGTGCTGATGGATGGAATCCAAATATTATGACATTTCTTGTTTTGGCTGATATTAAAGATTTGAAGCTTACTGTTGCAGTTGGGTTTGTTACTGGTGTTACTCCTGCTATTATTCCAACTGGTTCTGCTATTTCTTCATATCCTAGTTCCTCATTTTCGTTTACTATACCAACTGTTTTGTTGTATTTTATACTGTGGTATATATATTCTGATGCAAACATGTTCTTTGTTATTTTGTCTTCATATACTCCACGTTTTGTTTCTTCAACCGCCATTTTTGCGAGTTTCATATGATTTTCAAGTACTGCCATAGACATTTTTTTAACTATATTATCTACAGTTTCTTGGTCTAGTTTCATGTACTCTTGTGATGCTATTTTTGCTCTTTCTACTAAAGAGTCTATCATAGCATTGACTTTTTTTTGTTCTTCTTCATTAATATCTTGTGCCATTTCTCAATATCATTCCTTTCTTAAGGTTTAAGCTTGGTTGGAATTTCTTTGCTTTTCCACCTTCTTTTCCCTTTAATATAATAGTTAGATATAATTCTATCCATTTATATTATATAATATACTAGAATTTTGTCAAGGTTATTAAAGAAATCTACTAAAAGAAATTGGAGCCTATCGGCTCCTTTCTCTATAACAAAATTTCTAATATGATACCAGCAATAAATATCATTATTGCTACTACCATTAAGAGTACTACCATATTTAACATTAATGATAACACTCTTCTAATTAGCCCCCCTATTATGGTTGGGCTACTTGATACCCAGATCCGCATATTGGGGTCGTATTTGCTCATTATTTTGTCACTAATCTTTCCTGCACTGATCCCTGCACAGAAAATTACCATTAAGTTTATAAGGTTTTCCAATGTCACTGTTATCATATTATTCCTCCTTAGCACTTGGCATTTTAAGTATCTTCTATATTTTACTATTAATTTACATAAATGTCAATATTGGGCTTTTAGGTCGTTACGAGATAATTGTGTGAATTACATAAATTTGTGTTTGTGGGGATGATAAATTTTTAGGTAAATTTAAAATTGTAGAGAAATGTAGGGGCGATTAGTAATCGCCCGTGCTACGAAG
>CAMUHU010000095.1 GCA_947088765.1 uncultured Clostridium sp.
TTATTACTAGCTTTAAGGTCTATTTTTATCTCAAAAAAATACTAAACTCAGGATATTTTTATTAAAATTTTTATTTATGGGTACAAAAAAGAGCAAATGTTCTCTGCCTTTCGTGCTTCTATATAATTATATCCTATTGAAAATTATAGTCTTTTCTTTCATTGAAATTTTATGGGCTTCATATCCATATTCTTTAGCTTCTTTCTTGTATGTTAAAAATGAATGGTCTATATCAAATCCTAAAATACTTTTAATTTCTTCATAAGATAGTTTATAATTATCTTTATTATTCTTTTTTAAATAATTCCATAATGGCTCATATTTACTCATTATTTTATCCCACCTTCAACTTGTACTTTCTCTCTAACTCATTCTATTAACTTTTTAAATGAATTAGCATTTAATATAGTATTTGATACAAATTTACCCTTGTAAAAGTTAGCCCAATTATTAAATATACAAGGTACATTTTTTGCTTTTTCTAGTGAATCTATTTTTATAAAATTAATTTTAATGTTATTCTCTTTTGCATATTCAGTTAGTTCATTTACTTCATATTCTACATAAGGACATTCATTGCTATAATAAATAGTGAAATCTTGATTATCTATTTTCATAGTTCTTGCTATTTCATTGAATTTAGGTATTTCACTATCTTCAAATTGTAGTGCTAATAATTCATAATCTACTATACTATCTACTACTTTAAAACCATAATGTTCAAAAAATTTCTTTTCTCCTGAAAATGGTTTCTTCTTTTTAGAAACTAAAGTACATATACCACTTTTGCCCTTTTCTTTTGAATCATTTATTGCATATTCTAGTAATTCTTTCCCAATTCCTTTTCCTTTAAAACTTCCTGCTACCCATAAGCAATAAATATATTCATAATTTTTACCGCTAATAGGTATCCAAGCTGTTTCTATTGGTTCATATTCGATAAATATTTTTCCTCTCGCATTTAACTTTCTAAACACATGTCCATCTTTCAACTTGCTTTTAATCCATTCCTTTTTATTATCTACTCCTACTTGATGTTTTGGATCACCAATCGCACAACAGATATGTTCTTTTTCTATATTTTCTAATGTTAAATTTATATATTCATTCATATTTTTCCTTATCCTTCCTTTTTTCTTATTGGGTGTCTTATAACTGTTTTTAATTTATTTACATCACATCTTCTTGGATCACTTAAATAGATTTCGTGATGAAATCTGTTTTGTGTAATATCTAGTTTATAACCATTTTCTAACATAAATTGATGCATTAAATTTATTGTAGATGGTTCATCATCATAACTTCCAATGTGCATACATTGAATACAGATTCCTTCATCATAAGTTAAAAATTCCACTTTTGAAAAGTCTGTTTTTTTCTTATTTGTCGCTTCCTTTATAGCCCATTCAAAATCGTCTTTTGTTACAAAGTCTGGTAATCTAATAATAGATATAAAGTTCATTTGTTCTTTATTATTATAATCAATAGTGCCCTTCATTCCATCTTGCCACCAAAGTCCTTCAAGTGGTGGAACGACATATTCAAAATAACCATCTATTTTATGTGTTCCCTTATAACTCATTTTTAAAGTAAAAGCAATCGCATATAAAAGTCCTATTGTTTGTTTATACTCTCCGTTTTCATCATTAGGATTTCCTTTTCCTCTAACTGCAATATAATTCATTTTAGGAATTTTTACAATATTTGGTTTATTCTTTGGCATATAAAATTCCTTATATTCTTTTTTATAATCAAAAGCCATAACTTTTTCCTCCTTAAATGAAGTATATATCATATAACTTGACAACTGTGTGTCATATTATAAATAATTTTTTAAAGTTTCTTGTAGTCTATCTTTTATTATGTTTTTTGCATAACCAGGATTTAAAACTTTTGCATATTCTCCAAAAGATAAAATATATCCATATACCCATTCATTTTCTGGATATTTTACTTTTATAATAAAGTTTCCATCTTCCTTTTTCGTTATTTCTTTACTTTCAAATTCATCATATACTCTATAAGTCATAGCTTTATTTATTTCTAGTTCAAGTTCTAAAATTTTTAAGTTATGTTTTTCATTCTCTTCTTCTTTTGGTAGTTCTCTTTCAAAATGCTCTTGTAACATCTTAACTTCTTTTATTCTAGCAATCTTGAATATCCTGTAATCTTGTTTTAATTTGCAATAACTTACTAAATACCATGATTTATCTTTAAACCATATTTGTAATGGTTCTACAGTTCTCTTACTTTCTTCTCCATTAGAATTATAATAAGTAAATTGTACTAGCTGCTTATTTAAAATGGCAGATTTAATCATGTCAAATTGTTCTTCTTCTATATTACCCCAATTAGAAAAATCAATTTTGATCCAATCATTTATTTTTTTATTAAATAATATACTTAACTTCTCTAAAATATCTTTTTCATCTTGTCCTTTTACTTTTTTCATTCCTTGTAAGGCAAACAAAATTTGATTTTGTTCTTCTTCTGAAAGTATTGTTTTATTTAGTACATATTCATCTAAAAGTCCTATTCCTCCATCTTTTCCTTTACTTGCATAAATTGGTATGTTTGCTGTGCTTAATGTTTCTATATCTCTATATATTGTTCTTTTAGATACCTCAAATCTATCAGCTAATTCTTTAGCTGTAGTTTTTCTCTTTTGCATTAGTATATATACTATTTCAAATAATCTATTATTTACTTGCATCATTTCCTCCTTCCAATATTATAGCATATAAATATAACATCTGTCTGTCATATTTCAAAAAAAGAAGATACCAATTTCTTAATATCTTCCTAAAAGTTTATATTATTTTTTCTTAATTGGAATCCAAACTTCACTATAATTCAATAGCTACAAGTGATAATCTTCTATTCCTTATATATTCACTTACACTATATCCACAAATGATAGAAAATGCTTTTTGAAAATAGAATGATGATATATATGAGTAATTTGCAATATCTTGGGTAGTTATATCGTTTGTCAAATTATTTTCTATGTATTCAATAGCTCTACTAATTGATTCACTCCAATTCATAAATTTTACTCCTTTTCCGTTCCTAAATAAATTTTAACTTTAAAAATTTTGCTATACCCGATATTTCTTACTAATATTTGTCTGTGAAAAATAGGAATTATATTTCAAATTCCTACTCTATAACTAATTTTGACTTCTAAATGGATTGTATATTATATGTTTTGCTTCCATAACATTTTATTGTCTTTAAATTCATAACTTAATTTATTTTCATCTAGTAAATATGATAAGTATGATTTTATTGTACTTCCTATAAAGCATATTGATTCGCATTCATAGTTAAGTTATATTCATCAAATATATATTTCAATATTTCTTCAAAACTCATTTCTTTTTCACAAATATTATATATCTTATCTATAATTTCTTTAACTTTATTTTTATTAAGTTCCACTAAAGAAGAAATATTATTTGTTGCTTCACAATGAGATGGAATATATAAACTTCCATTTAAAGTATTCAAATAATCTAATGTATTAAGAAATTCCCTTACATCATAAATAAAGAATAAATGATATTTTGTAATTGTTTCTTCACTAAATAAAGAATCTGCTAAAAAATATACATTATCACTTGTTTTAATGCCTATCATATCAAAAAAATGTCCTTTTAAAGCAAAGTATTCTAGTCCATCTGGCAAATTATTTTCAATAGGTATAACAACTGATTCTTTTGCTAGTAAAAACTTATTTCTAATATCTTTAAATGGATAACCACCATATAAAAAAGAAGATTCTAATATTGGATATTCTGTAAATGATTTTTCAATATTATAAGCAAGTATTGAATTTTAATATTTATACTATTAATTCCAATATATAAACTTTGTTTTTTATGGGCGGACATTTGGTCCACCCATTAATTATGTTCCTATCTCACAATATATCTTTGTTCCACTATTTATAGTAATTCCTTCCTTGGGAGTCTGATTAGTTATTATCATCTCCGAAATATCTGTTCCTTCTTCTACATTCACACTCATTTGTAGTCCTAAGTCTCTTAACATCTTCTCTGCATCTTTTACATTCATGTTTGTAATATTAGGTACTGTTACCTCTGTTACTTGTTCTAATTCTTCTGCTTTGTCTTTTTCTAATTCTAAGTATGGCAAAACTTCACTTAATATTTGCGAACCAATTGGTGCTGCTACACCTCCTCCTTGAGTAATTATAACAACACAAATTAAGTTAGCTGTTCGAACATTAGTGAGTTACAGATAACTTATACAGTTGCCTTGTAGGGCAACTGTATACCTTAAACAACTTTTGCCTTTAATTCTAGTGTTATTTTATTATTCTCTATGTACTCTAAACACCTTTTAAATTCATCTTCAAATTTAAACTTTATTTTTATATCTCCATTTTCTTTTACATATATACAATCTATTAATTCCATCATTATATCTCTTGAAAGTTCTGTAATTTCTTTTTGCTCTTTGAATTTTTCTATCCATTCATTACTACTTATGTTTTGAGTTTCATACTTTTGTTTTTCATTTTCTAGTCTTTCTATATTTTGCTTTAATCTTTCAATATCATTTTCATATTTTTGTTTATATTCTAAATATTCTTCTCTTGTAATATCTTCATTTTTCCAGTCCTCATAAAGCATCCTTTTAAAATTTGATATCTTGGAAATCTCATTTTGTTTTTCTATAATCATATTATCTACTATTTGCGGACGATTTGCGCTGAATGAATTTTGTTTCACAAAATTCTCACGCAAAGCCACCCCTACACTATTTATTTGTTGTACAATTTTCTCCGTATCAATTAATAAATCAATATGAAAATTAATAGCTTTTAACACTGCTTTCTTTAAATTTTCCACTTTTATACTATGTTTTGTGCATAAGTTGTTTGATTTTTTTCTATAGGTACTACATATATAATATTCATATTTACTTCCACTTTTATTTGTACTGCTTTTTTTGTTCATTGCTTTTTTGCAATCTGCACATTTGAGGAAGCCTGCCCATATTGATAATTCTTTTGTTTTTTGAGATACTTTTGTATCTCTTTTGCTTAATTCTTGTGCTTTTTCAAAAGTTTCTTTATCAATAATAGCTTCATGAGTATTTTCTACTCTTACCCATTCTTCCTCTGGAACTTGTTCCACTTTATGCACTTTATAGCTTTTCGTTCTTCTTTTTCCTTGAATAGTATTACCAATATATACTTCACTATTTAAAATATTTCGTACTGTAGAGGGTGTCCAAGTATATGTATTGTCTTGTACTCCGTAATTATTGTAATTTTGTCCTAATTCTAATTTCTTATGTCCTGTAGGATTTAATATTCCTAAATCATTTAGTCTGTGGCATATTGCTATTTTCCCTAATCCCTCATTTACATTCCAATTAAATATATTTCTTATAATGTTTGCAACACTTTCGTCAATTATTAATTTATGCTTGTCTTTGGGATCTTTGATATAACCATAAGATGGAAACGCCCCTATAAACTCTCCTTTTTTCTTTTTTCCATTTAAAGATGTTCTTATCTTGATTGATGTATCTC
>CAMUHU010000096.1 GCA_947088765.1 uncultured Clostridium sp.
CCGTCTCTTTAAAATTCATGCTTTTACCCTCCTTGAAAATGTGTTATAATACATACGAGACCGTTATTATTTGTTTTTTTAGGAGGGGCAAAAGCCCCTTTTTTATTTCTTGTTACTTTTTAATATTTCATCAGCCATTTAACGCTTATTATTTAGATTTATTTAGAATATATACAATTCTTACCATATTTTAAATAGCAATAACCATCTTTGCCTTTTAAATAACATTTGCCATATAAATTTTCCTCTTTCTTTCCATAGCTGCATTCACATACTGGATTTTTCTCTTTTCTTCTCTCACAAAATTTTTTAAATCCTTTTCCTATGTTCATTTTAAATCCTCCTGTTACTTACTAATTTAATAAAAAACACCATTATAAAAATTACAGCAATAGTTAATAAGTCTGTTTTTGACATTTAATCACCTTTCCTATATATTAACCTATAAATCCTTTTCATCATCAAAAAACGATTGCTGAGGATTCTCTAATTCCTGTATATAATATTTCCCGTCTTCTGAAAGTAACTCATATTTTCCGTAAATTTTTCCTGATGTTTCATCTTTTATATGTATAGACGAAGTTATTTTATGTTCAAACTCAGGATTAGTATATTCTCTTATATCTCTGCCAAAAATAGTATTATCAAATTCTAAAATGTTATGATTAAGTAATATCTTTAACTTCAAATTTATTTCTCCGCTGTCGCTGCCCTTACTTTGCATTGTAAAAAGCATATTTCTAAGTATTGTATTGAAACTTGTTCTTAAATCTGTAAATATATCATCTGTTATCAAAAGTTCATACTTTTTCATTCTCTTTATTCCTCCCACAATTCTATATATACTTTAGGTATATCACTGTAAAACTTTTTAACCGTAAGTGAAACTACTTGCTTATCGTCCTTATATGCTATATTATTCAAACTATCTAATATTACTTTCGCTATATTATCACAATCGGGCTTTCTTAACGGTTTTACATCACCTAAGAGCATTTTATTTTTTTGTTTTTTGCTTGTGCTTTTCGGTATGCTGAAATATGCCTTTAAAGATATATTTACTTTTCCTTGTAATAATGGCTGTCCATACTTTGATTGAAACAGTGTTTTTACATAGTTTTCATAATTAACCGTTTCTTTTGGAGTATATGCAAATCCTTTTCCGAATTTAACTCTTTGTTTTCCCATTGGTTTTCCTAATATCTCCAATGTATACAACATTATTTATTCTCCTTTTTATCTTGATTATATAGTTAATCAAGCCCTAACAGCCTTTTTGCTTTGTCTTTTTTATTTTCAGCTATTTCTATTCTTCTTGATTCTCCTGTTAATTTCAAACGAATAGGACACATCTCTAAAACTCTGTCGTATATTCTCTTATATTCCAATGAATTAGGATTTTTCAATTCATTCATAGATAGGTTTGTTGTTATAATTAATGGTTTCTTAGCACGTCCTCTTGTATCTATTATATTAAATATCTGTTCTATACTGTAAGGCGTATTTCTTTCCACTCCTAAATCATCTATTACTACTAAAGAATAGTATTGCAGCTTGTCTATAATTCTTTGACGTTCATTTTCCTTTTCGTATTCATAGCTTTGCAGTGTATTTAATATGCGTGGAAAATTTGTTACACTTACTGTCACAAGCTTTTGCAGCAAAGCATTTGCAATACAGCAGGCTAAAAATGTTTTACCCGTTCCTATACCGCCGTAAAATAAAATTCCCATATTTTCTTCTTTCACCTTCTGCCAATTTTCAACGTATCTCATACAAACTTCCGATATGGCTTTATTGTTCCCATCATCATTTTCAAACTTGAATTTCAAATATTTGGTATCTGTAATACCGTCCCTTTGAAGTCTTTCCATTTTCTTTTTAAAATCAAGATTGTTTTGATATTCTTCTTCAGCTTTTATCTTTTCGTGTTCGCATTTGCAAATAATTGGCACACGTCTTATAACCCTTTGTCCAATTATTATCGGCGGGTTTATATCTTTCTGTTTTCGTGTATTGCATTTTCCGCATACCAAAAAGCCGTCTTTATCAAAATAATCTTCTTTTTCCGGCATACTCCTCTTTTTATTTTGATTTATCAAAATATTTTCAATCGTTACCATATTTTACCTCCCTAAAAAATCCTCGTCTTCGTCATAATTTATATTTTTACTATTTGTTTGAGAAATTTTATTATATCCACGTGTTCCGCCGTTATCCTGTTCCTTTTGCAGCCATCTCGTTATAAATCTCCTAATACCCTTTGATGTTTTACGTTTAGTTGGATTAGAAGACAACCAGCCTTTCATATTCCTAAGACACTGCATTACATCAACAGCAGGATACAGCTCTGTCCATTCAGATATATCCTTGCTGCTTATTCCATACTCTTCCCCGGTATTCAATTCTAAAGTTATAGCGGGCTGCTGCTCCGAAACTTTAGGCTCGGAGCAATATATATTCGAATTGGATTTGGATTCGGATTCGGATTGGATTGGATTACGGGAACAATTGCATACATCTGTATTCATTTGATTACAATTGTATACATCTGCATTCATTTGATTACCAATTCCATTATTTGAAGGATATTTACTTTTTTTTGCCCGAATATTTTGATGGCGCTCCCATGTTACCAATTGCAGGTACGGTTGTCCATTTGTATTATATATCTTAACCAAACCTACCGCCGATAACTTATTAAGTGCTTTTTCTATATCCTTTTTTGTTATATCCTTTAATGGAAAACATAATCCTTTTATAATAGCTGTTCTTCCGTCAAATCTTCCATAATCATCACAGCACACCATTAATCGGTAAAACAAAATTTCCTCAAACCAAGACAAAGAGTTTATTTCTACACTTCTGCATATACTCTCTTTTAAAATTCTGTTTGGCATTTCAGAACCTCCTGATTTTAAGTATATATTTTATTCAATTTTATTTATAAAAAGCTTAATATTTTTTTACTATTACTTTTCATCACAATGACAATGCAAATATACATATTCACTTAACGCACCAGCGTTCTTATAAATAAAATCATCACACTTTGCTTTAGACAAATGATTTTTTATTACTTTATATTCGTAGGCATATTCTCCGTTTTCTTTTTTTCGTTTTATTCTTTCTTTTATTTCTTCATCTTCGTAGTTAGCCTCAATCATATAAAGCTCATAATTTATTGCCTTTATTCCATCAAGTGAATTTGTATCAGTCGCATAAAACATTTTTTTATTACAAAAGTGAATTTTATATCCATAATTATTAACGTCATGTACAAGCTCAACAGGGCTTATGCTGCATAAACCATAATCATATATATTATTGCTTTTTACTATATCAATATTAGATTTATCTACCTCACAATCTATTAGGGATTTAACCATCCAATCCCCGCATAAAAACCTTAATGTTGGTCTTTCACTTGCTAAAAGCCTTACTGTTGTTTTATTGAAATGGTCTGTATGTATATGTGTAAGCAATACAAGCTTTAAACCTTTTATATATGGCAGTATTGATTTAAACGATACGCCGCAGTCTATTAATATAAAATTATTAATAATTACAGCATTTCCCTTTGAACCTGTGCTTATAATATTATATGAAATATCATTATTTAAGGTCTTCAAAGCTTATTTTCTCCGTTTCTTCTGATGATTTATTATTTATTACTTTGTTTTTATCTTCTATAAAACTTTCAGTTTTATTTATATCCTGATTAAAATCAATGTCTTCTAAAAGCTCATTGTCATTCTCTATGGCGTTTTGCAGTTCTATGGACATTACTCCCCATTTGCTTATTAATTGCCTAAGCATTGTTTTCTTTGCCATATCATCAAAATTTTTATACCAGTATGATGAATATTTCCACATTTCTTTTTCGGGTATTTCTCCGGCTTGTATTTTCTTATATATACTTAAACTAAATGCCGGAGAGTTTTTATCTGCATATTTTTCCATCTTTTCCTTGCTCCAGTACATAGCCTTCACAAAGCCGTTTATATATTCAAACATAGCATAATACCCTTCTGTATCAACTGATTCTCTTATATCATAGTCTTTTATAAGGCAGCATTTAATTTCTTCATTTAAAGGGTTAAAACTTTCAAGTTCTCCTTCTTTTAATTCTATAACATTTATCTTTTTATATTGTCCGCTTCTTATTGCAAGCTGTATATACCCTTTATAACCTAAAATAAACTGTGCTTTCTTTATAATAACAGACTCACCATTTTCATTCTTTGACTTAGCATTAAACGGAACTAAATAGTATTGCCCTAATTGAGGTGACGGAGATAAATTTAAACTTTCACCTAATAACGCCCCGGCGAGTATCGTTTCAACCTCACAATCCTGCAGCGAAGGATTAACCGATACCGCCGATGTAATAGATGATATAAATCTTCTAACCCTATTAGGGTCTTGTAAAGCGTTTTTTATTGTGTTTTGATATGTTGGAGTAGTTATTGCTACTGAAAATCTTTTTTTCTGTTTTTCATTATTCATAATTGTAATCCTCTCTATCTAAAAATTCTTTTAGCTGCTTTAATTTCTCTTTTGTTCCCTTT
Source organism: uncultured Clostridium sp. (assembly GCA_947088765.1). Lineage (GTDB taxonomy): Bacteria > Bacillota > Clostridia > TANB77 > CAG-508 > CAKPSH01. The sequence goes on from CAMUHU010000096.1 coordinate 4,572, forward strand.
ACTGTAAAACTAAGTTCATATATCTTCTCTGTATTTACTTTGTTAGGTTCAATCACTTTAGGAAAGGTTAAAGCTCTCTCCGCATTTATTTCATTTTCTTTTTTGATAATTTGTTCAATTTCTATTTCTGTCAGTTTTCTTTTATTATCTTTGTCTTTAAGTATTTCAAGTTGTTTTTGCTCAACAATTAAATCGTTTTTTCTTTTATTAACTATATTCATTGATTTAGCAAGATTTAAATTTGTTTTATATTCAATTAATATCTCGGCGGCATCTTCCTGAGTTTTTATAAAACTTATATCGTCTGCTATCCTATCAATAAAATCTTTAACTTGAACCCTTAAAGACTTTCTTGAAACTGAAAGGGTTATATTTATATTTGCTTTTGGAAAGTTTAAAAAATCAATATCTTTACTTATACAGTATTCATTAAAATACTCTGTAATCTCCTTTCTTTTAATCTCTTTTAATCTGTTTTCAGTTTCGTCAATTCTTTCTTTCAGCTTTTTGTCTGCTGATATAAATATATCTGTGATATACATTTTATAAATTTTCTCAAAAGTATTATAAGGCTCTAATATCTTTCTTTTTATATCTTTGCGCTTTTGTTCTAATAAAATTAAATTTTTATTCAAATCAGCTCTTACACTTTTTATGTTTTTTACTGTGCTTTCTGTACACTCAAGTTCTAAAACCGCATTAACCTTCTCTTGAAGTTCGTCTTTTATTAGTTTAAGCTGTTCCTTTATAATAGGAAGTTGTTCAACTATCATTAAATCGCTTATATTTTCTATTGCAGGCACCTTCAGGGCAACAGCATTTACTTTTTTAGAAAAATAATATAAGATAAAAATATGAA
>CAMUHU010000097.1 GCA_947088765.1 uncultured Clostridium sp.
CAATAGATTTAAAAAAAGAAGCTTTTGAAATTATTGGAAAAGTAGTAGGAGACTTTAAAAGTTGGATTTAAATAATATTATTACAAATTGAGATAAATTAAATAATTACTCTATTTGTAGAAGATTTAAGAATATATATTTTACTTTCTTAAACTAATTTCTCTATTCTTATTGCGTTTTCTCTATAAATATGGTATCATTAATTTGTCGAAAAATGTAGCTTTTAGGGAGGTATTTTTATGAAATCAACAGGCGTTGTAAGAAGAGTAGATGAACTAGGAAGAATCGTAATACCTATTGAATTAAGAAATAAACTTGGAATTGTAGAAAAAGATCCACTAGAAATATATGTTGACGGTTCTAATATCGTTCTTAAAAAATTTGAAACAAATTGTGTGTTCTGTGGTAGTTCAAAAAAATTAGTAGAATATCAAGATAAATTAGTTTGTAGCAAATGTATTAAAAAACTTACTTCTTTATCATCTTCAGAAGATTAGAAAACAGCCTATATAGGCTGTTTTTTTAAATACAATCGCTACCCCTTTGAGATTTTCTTCTTACAGCCGAAAAAACAAATCGGAAATGTTCAAATCAAAGAAAAATCTTCGATTTTTCTTATTTGTTCGTAAATAATTTATATATTTCGTTTTTGTTTACATTTCTGTCTTTTGCAATTTTCTTTATTATTTCCTTCTTTTCATACCCTAAATCTTCATAATATTTATAATGCTCTTCTACTGTCATTTCGTTTAATTTATTAGCTTTTATCTCTTTTTTACTTAATTTGCTACCTTCTACTATTATTACATATTCTCCCTTTGGTTCTTGTATTTTTTCTAATATCTCTGTAATTTCTCCTGTCAAAAACTCCTCATGGATTTTTGTCAATTCTCTTGCTAAACATATAGTTCTATTTCCCAATATATTTTGCATTTCATTTAAAGTAGCTATTAGCTTATGTGGTGCTTCGTAAAATATAAGAGTTTTTGTATCTTCTGATACTTCTTTTAAAATTTCATCCTTTTCCTTTTTATTTACTGGTAAAAAACCTATGAAACTAAACTCCTTCGCACTCATTCCAGAAGCTATTAATGCTGTAATTAATGCACATGGTCCCGGAATTGGAACTACTTTTATATTATTTTTTATAGCTACTTTTACAACCTCTTCTCCAGGGTCTGAAATTACTGGTGTTCCTGCATCGGAAACTAGCGCTATGTTTTTTCCCATTATTAATTTTTCCATTAATATTTCTGTTTTTACTTTTTCGTTTTGTTTATAATAGCTTATTAATGGTTTTGAAATTCCTAAGTGGTTTAATAATTTCAAGGTATGCCTTGTATCTTCTGCCGCAATTATATCCGCTTCTTCTAATGTTTTTATTGCTCTTAAGGTTATATCGTCTAAATTTCCAATAGGTGTTGCTACTATATATAAAATTCCACTCATATTTTACCTCCTTATTTTAAGTGTTACTTTGGAGTACGGACGAGCAATGCTCGCCCCTACAACATTTGCAATTGATTTTGTGTATGTTTATTTACGGGTCGTCGAGGACGCCGACCCCTACATCAAAATTTGCCTCTGGCAAATTTTGTACTCTTCACTATTCACCCTTCACTATAATTACGTTTTATTATATATCTTCAAAATCTCCTTCGTATACGTTCCATCCTCATTATAAACAAACAATGGCTCTTGTACATTTAAGAACTCTCTTGCTCCTTTTACTGCTTTTATTAAAACCATATTTGGTTTTTTGTTTATATTTGGGTGTACAAATCTAATTTCTTTTATTTGCATTTTATATTTTTCTAAGTTAATTATTATATCTTTTATTCTCTCTGGCCTATGCACCATAAAAAATTTCCCGTTATTTTTTAGCAATTTACTTGATACTCTAATTACATCTTCTAAATTACATTTTACTTCATGTCTTGAAATTATTTCATATTCATTATCATTTTTAAATCCTGTATTGTCCTTTTTATACGGTGGATTAGTAACTATTGCATCAAAGCTTTGTAGTTCTAGTTTTTTATCCAATTCTTTTATATCCTCATTAATCACAGAAAACTTGTCTTCTAGGTTATTTAATTTAATGCTTCTTTTTGCCATATCAAATACATCTTTTTGGATTTCTACTCCAATAATATCTTTTAATTCAGTCTTTTTACAAAGTAAAATTCCAAGTATTCCTGTTCCAGTTCCCAAATCTAAAACTTTACTTTCTTTTTTTATTTCTTTAGCAAAATCAGATAATAGCACTGCATCTATCCCAAAGCAAAATCCATTTTTATTTTGAATAATTTTTAATCCTTTATATTCTAAATCATCTATTCTTTCGTCTTTCTTTAATTCAACCTCCATAATATTCCTTTCACTATCTGTAATATTATTACATATTATATATTACTATACTATTATGGTCAATATAGATTGGAGGCAATATGGGAAAAGATAAACCTAAAGGAATTCCTTTTAAAAAAAGAAAAGAGAACCTTTGCAGTTCTCTTTGTGATGTAGAAAGATTTTTACACGATTTAAATAAAAGTTTAAAATATATAAATATATTTAAGGCCTTTAAATAGCACTATCCGTTTTTCTAACAAAAATGTCATTAAACTTTATTTCTCCGTCCTCGAAACACATATTCTCTTCTCCATTTATTAGAATCTTTACTCCACTAACCTCTGTTAATTCAGTTAAGGTATTTACTATAGAATATATTATCTTACTCTCTTCTTCAGCCCCCATATTTCCTACTTTAGTAAATTCCTCTGAAAAATCGATATGTACAATTCCTTTTGATATTTCTACATTATTAATATTAGTTCCTTCTGGTATTAGCTTTTCTAAACTATCATTTTTTGGCCCATCCACTAATAATTTTATCAATTCATTATATGGATTATTTAACAATAATTTAGAATCCAACATTCTTGCCTCTGGCATTAATTCTTTTGTTTCTTTATTTCTAAAATATAAAGTTACCAAAGTCTGTCTTAATTGCTCGCTTGAAATCTCCTCTTGTGGAGTATACTCAGTAATTTCCGGACTCTTTTCTTCTCCTTTTCCATTTTTAGTAACTAAAGCTATAACAACTCCAATAACAATTAATAAAATTACTATTAAAAATATAGTTTTCTTTGTTTTCAATATTATCACCCTTTCTTTAGTTAATAATATTAAAGACAAGTTTATTTTAGAACTATGAGTTGTTATTTTGTCCCTATAATTATAATTTCGTTCATTACATTATATGTATCAGTAGATATTAGCGATTTAGAAATAATTTCTCCATTTAAACTTATTACTTTATATACTTTACATTCATATCCGTTCTTTCCTTTTTGTGCTACTATATTCTCCCCTTTTTTTACATTTCTATTATATTCATATATAGTTTTGTATGGCTTAACTCCCTTTAACACAGTTTGAATTTTTATATCATATTCTGTATCTTGTTTTCTTCCATATATTTTTACCTTTACTACTCCATTTTGCGCACTACAAATAATCTTTATAGGATATTTTCTCGTATTTTTAAATTTAAAGTCTATATATCCATCAGCGACAGTTGCATCTCTTCCAACTTCAATATATGCAGGTAGAAATTGATGACTTTTCCTTTCTATAACTTCTAAATTTGCACATAAAACTGCGTTATACAAAGTTGATGAAACTTGACACACTCCACCTCCTATTCCATCCACTAATTTTCCCCCTATATACATAGGCGCTAGCTTAAATCCATCCGTTTCTGTTCTATATCCTACTGTATCATTATAAGAAAATATTTCTCCTGGCAATACAACCGTACCATTAATTTTAGTTGTCGCTATTTTTATATTTTGACTTCTATTTAATTGCTGTTCATTAAATTTTGTTTCATATTCTGCTAATAAATCAGTATAAAATTCCTCAATTTCTTCTATTCCATCTACAAAAACTTCTTTGCTTATGTATCTATTTTTTACATTCATATATATATAACTACTAATAATTATTATAAGTATGAATAGTTCTATAAATACTCTTATTTCCTTCTTTGAGATATATTTTATTTTCATTTGCCCTCCTACTAAATGTTATTCTTATATCCCTTTGTTTATTACTCTGCAAAAAAGACTTCAGATACTGGTTTTCCTAAAACCTTTGCTATTTTATCCATCTTTTCAAAAGATGGATTTTTTCTAGATCCATTCTCTAGATGACTTAAATAGCCTATTGATATTCCTGTTTTCTCTGCCATACTTGTTAAAGTTATTCCCTTTTCCTTCCTTATTTGCTGCATTTTATTTTGGTACATGTTTATCGCCTCCTATTGTCTTAATAACAATACTATATCACAAACCAATTTGACAAGTCAAGCTTTTTATGATATTAATATATAAAAAATATATTTTTTTGTCTTTACTGGTAGACAAAACTAAAATTTTCAGATATAATATTGCTGAAATTAGTAGAAAAGAGAGGTAAAAAAACATGATTGGTGATATGATTGCAAAAGTAAGAAAAGAGAAAGGAATGTCTAAAACAGAACTAGCAAGATTAACAGACATAAATATTGGCCATTTAACACATATTGAAAAAGGAGAAAGAAATCCTAGCCATAAAGCTTTAAAAAATATTTGTAAAGCTTTAGATATCCCTTATCAACAATTAATGTACACATATGATAAAACTATCAGTGAAGAACAAGAACAATATAACCTTATTGAACATATATCATATAATAAAGTTATAGCTATCGATAAAATCAGTGGCTTTATCGACTGCCCATCTTCTGTTCCTAGTTCTTGTGTAGCTATAAAAGTTACAGACGAATCTATGGAACCTACATTAGAAAAAAACTCTTATGCATTTTTAGAGTTTAATTCTCTTCTAAATAATAAAGATATAGGATTATTTAGTGTAAACAAAAAAATAATAATAAGAAGATTTTTCAACAAAAAAGGTAAAATAACTCTAAAGGCTGATAATAAAGAGGTTGAAGATATTGTATTAACAAATGAAGATTCTTTCTTTATAATTGGAAAATTTTTAACAAAATAATACAACTTTTTTAGCAAAAATACTTGAATATTGTAAATTTTAATAATATAATACCAATAACGAAAGATAAATGAGGAGAGAAATTCAAATGGAATTAGTAAAAAATATATTCTTTAACACAGATAAATTAACACAAAATTCAACAATAAAGATATCCTATACTGGTAAATTTTTTCAAGACAATTCTGAAGAAGTTTATATTCATTATGGGTTTGGTTTATTGTGGGAAAATCTTACTGAAGTAAAAATGGAAAAAACAGAAATAGGATTTCAAACAG
>CAMUHU010000098.1 GCA_947088765.1 uncultured Clostridium sp.
TTGGGACATTTTCTCATTTCTTTACTTAAGACATTATCACATTTCTTTCATATTTTCATTTATATTTGCATTTTCCGCTTTGACTTTTAAGCATTTTTGGTGTATAATTATGTTAGTCGTATAGTAGAAAAAATAAGGAGGACTTATCATGCGAGATTTATTTGAAGGATTTAAATCCTTTACAAATTTTATTGAAACCGAGTTTGTAGAAGAACGGCTTTTTGGCTATAGCTATAAGCTTAAAGAAGAAGACTTCAAAAGGCTTTTCGGAAATTTAGCTGTAAATTTAGATTATAAGGATTTGCCTAAATGTTTAAAATCTCAATATGTTACAGGCACATCATATTTTCTAGTGAAACATGGATTTGATAAATTCATATTTTCACGTAATCTGAATTCTAATCTTTTGCTTCTTGAATTTTCTTATACAGATGGATTAGAGTATGTCCGAAGTATTTCTTTCTTTGAAAAAACAGAACTGATTATTGCGTAGTCCTTACACAACGGTCACCCCAGTGGGGTGGCTTTTGTGGTATATAATATTTTACCTTGAATTTTATATTATTATGTGATATTTTATATATAGATTTTTTTAAGGTTATTTTAAGTGTATTTTCTTAAAATATATTTTACCTAAGAGAGGATTGAGTAAAATTATAGAGAGTTATAATTATCCTAAGAGAAGAAAAAAACGTAAAGTTAATTATGTAAGAGTTTTTATTTGTCTTATTATTTTAATTGCCATTGTTCTGAGTATTGGTTTTGCCTTTTTGGGTAAATCTGATAAGAATTCTACAGATGGTTTAAGTGTTAGTGATAGTAATACTTCTGAGACTGTTGCTTTTGAGGATACTACCATTCATTTAACTGCTATTGGTGATATTATGTGCCATGGTCCCAATTATAAAGCCGCATATATTTCTAGTTCTGATTCTTATGACTTTTCTCCTTTTTTTAAAAATATTTCTAGTTATACTTCTAATGCTGATTTGACTATTGGTAATTTGGAGACTACTTTTGCTGGTAAAGCTCGTGGTTATAGTGGTTATCCAACTTTTAATTCTCCTTCTGAGTTAGGACAATCTATTAAGGATATTGGAGTTGATGTCTTAGGTACCGCTAATAATCATTGTATGGATAAGGGCTATTCTGGTCTTTCTAGTACTTTAGATGTTTTAGATGAAATGGAGTTTTCACATATGGGTACTTCTAGGAGTGAAGAGGAACAGAATTCTATTTTAGTAAGAAATGTTAATGGTATAAATATTGCCTTTCTTGCTTTTACCTATGGAACTAATGGTATCACTATTCCTAAAGATAAGTCTTTCTGTGTTAATTTAATTGATAAAGATTTGATTTTGAAACAACTTGAGTCTGCAAAAAGAATGAATGTGGATATGATTTGCGTTAATATGCACTGGGGTGTTGAATATCAAACTTCTCCTAATTCTGAACAAAAAGAGCTTGCAGATTTTTTGTTTAAGAATGGTGTTGATATAATTTTCGGTAGTCACCCACATGTTCTCCAACCAATGGAAAAAAGGACTATTACTTTAGATGATGGCTCTACAAAGGATGGTTTTGTTATCTATTCTTTGGGAAATTTTATTTCTAATCAATCAGATGTTAATACTCAAGATACTATTATATTGAATTTACAAGTTACTAAGTCTGGTAAAGATGGTAAGATTAGTATTGATAGTTTCGATTATATCCCTGTGTATTGTTACAATAAAGGTAGTAGTGCTAAAAATCGCTATGAGTTGATTGATTTGAAAAAAAGTATTTCTGAATATGAAAATGGTACTAGCTCAATTAGTTCTTCTTTGTACAATACTTTTAAATCTGAGCTTCAAAGAATTGAAAAGATTATGAATTCTAACTTGAATTAATTTATATACTAGGAAAGTATAACTTTCCTAGTATATAAAAATAAAAGTGGTTAACCACTTTTATTTTTATATATATTGATATTTTTTCCTATTTATATATAAGAATATTATACTAACTATCAATGCTAGAAGCTCTTCAACTGTTACAGCAATCCAAATTCCGTTTACTCCCCAAATGGCTGGCAGTATTAATATCATTGCTACTTGGAATAGTAGTGTCCTTAAAAATGAAATTGCTGCTGATACTATTCCATTGTTTAGTGCTGTAAAGAATGATGAACTAAATATATTAAACCCACTTATTAAGTATGATATTGAGAATATCCTTATTGCACTTGCTGTCATATTTAGCAGTTCTACATTATAGCTTACAAATATTGCTGCTAATATTTTTGAAGTTACTTCTGATATTATCGTCATTATTAATGAAGTTATTCCTATTAGTTTTATGCTTTTCTTTAATAGATTTTTTAGTTCATCTGTATTTCCTGCTCCGTAATGATAACCTATTATTGGTGCTGTTCCTATTGCGTATCCTACATATGTTCCTATAAATATAAATCCTACATACATTATTATTCCATATGCTACAACTCCATCTGCTCCTATATATTTCATAAGTTGCATATTGTATAACATATTTACTAATGATAGTGATAGGTTTGTTAACATTTCTGATGAGCCATTCACACATGATTGCAATACAGCTTTCAATTCAATTTTCGTCTTTACTAGTTTTAATTTGCTTTTATTTGGACGTATAAAATATATTAATGGTACTATTCCTCCTATTGTTTGGCTTATTCCTGTCGCAAGTGCTGCTCCAAATATTCCTAGTTTAAGTACATACATAAATAACCAATCTAATATCATATTTGATATTCCTGTGATTATTGATATCACTAAACCAAAGGTTGGTTTTTCTGCAACTATTAAAAAGCTTTGGAAACAGTTTTGTAGTACAAATGGTATTAAAAATGCTATTAGTGCTGTTCCATATGTTATACATTCTTCTAGTATTTCTCCTTCTGCTCCTAATAATTTTGATATTGGTTTTACCATTACTACTGCAAGTATTGTTAGTATTAACCCTAATATTATTAATAGATATATTAACATTGAGAAATATCTATTTGCTTTTTTTAAGTCTCCTTCTCCTATTGTTTTTGATACTAATGCACTTCCTCCTACTCCTATCATAAATCCTATTGAGCCAAATATCATCAAGGCTGGCATTATTAGATTTACTGCTGCAAAGCTGTTTGAACCCACCAAGTTTGATACGAATATTCCATCTACCACTCCATATATTGATGTAAATATCATCATTACTATTGTTGGTATTGTGAATTTTATTAGTTTTTCATATGTAAAGTGTTCCGATAATTCTATTTTCATTTTCTCCTCCTATTTTTGTTTTTTCATGTTTTAGTTGTTATTAGTTTTCATTTTTGCTATCATTCCTTTCTTTTCTATGAATAAATAGGAACAAAAATGGATTCAATTATTTTTAATTTTTCTTTTTCTTTGGTACTGGTGTTACTTTTTCTATTTCTATAATAATAGACTTACAGAATTCTGAATTATCAATGTCTAATACATAATGTTCTTTTGCACCTTTATATGGATATCCTACTTCTGCATTTTGCATTTTCTCTGTTATACAATCTAATTTTTTTACAAAAGGCACATTGTTACAAACTATAATAACTGGTTTGTCATTTACATATACCATGAATTCTCCAAACATTTTCCTGTATCTTATTTCTCCAACCCCATTTATTTGTTCACATATATATTTTATGTACTCATTTGTTGTTGCCATTTTTAATTCCTCCTTCTACTTTTTTTATTCTTTCTTTTAATAAGTTATAATCTCAATTTCCTTTTCAACGGATTTTTCCATAACATATACAATTCCTAAATCTTTCTTTGCATTTTAGATATTATACTATGTTAATTGTATAGTGTAAATATAATAGAAATTATATTTTAACTGAAGATTTTTATTGGTTAATACATGTTATTTGTATTACTATTTTAAAATAATATTATATGCAAAATTTGACATCCAATGGGGAATAATTGAACCATATAATGAGTTTGTTTTTAAATATATAAAATTCAAAACAAGATGTGTAATAAATAAATCTATAATCCTACTAAAATTTTTTATAGTTAAATCATTTAATGTCATTCCATAAGCTATCATTCTGTATGGAAAGTGCATTATTATAAATAGAATACCTACTACAAATACTGCTAACCATCTATTCTTAATTAATCCATATATTCTCGTTCCTATATATCCTCTAAAAACAAATTCTTCACAAATTGCTACTAATAAATAATAAACTAATAATGTTAAAATTTCTTGTATAGAAACCAAATTACTTCCATTTATTAAATGTGATAAACAATTATTATAAAATATAAAAGAAGCAAGTATTATTCCTATAATAATACTATTTTTCCACTTTCCATTATAAAGACCTATTGTTTCTAAACTTTGCTTATTTAACTTAATAAATAATACTGTAATAACTATCATTATAACGTTAAATATACAACCAACTAGCATTATATTTTCTTTTATAAATTCAAATTTAGTTTGTAATACTGCCAAAATAGAATAGTTTAATATCATAACTCCGAATAATACAAATGATAATACTCCATCTTTTCTTGTATATTGTTTTAAGTTATTATCATATTCTTTGTCTGTTTGTAATATTTTCAACATATTTTTCTCCAACTCTAATAAAACAGATTTAATTTTTATTTTACTTTTCTATAAATTTTTTCACAAGATTTACAAGTAATTTGCATTTCATAACTAGAAACTTTTTTATCTAGTATAGTAATTAAAGGTTCATTATCTTTAGGACAACATAGTCTATTATTTATAATAACTAATTCATCATTACAATTTTTACCTACCTTGCTATCTTCAAAATCTAATATTGCACTACCTTGATTTCCACAATTACATTTATATTTTAATTCTAATCTATCATAAGTCGAATAGCATAAATATCCTATATTTTCATTACACTTATCACAATACATCCATCCACCATAATTAGTTGCTAATCTTGTATTTACTAATTTTTTATTTTTTAATACTCTTGCCATAAATTTTACCTCCTATAAAATGAATAAGAAATTAAACGATGTAAGTTTCAGAAAAAAACTCCACTAGAAGCTATTGGCAGATAAAACTTACATCGTTTAGTTTAATTGCACAAACTGCAGACTTTCTATAGAGTTTTTAAACTTTATCTCTTACTCTTTTTTCTTATTTTACTACACTTTCCTGAATATATCAATTTTTAAGTTGAAATTTTTATAGAATTTTAGTAAAATAGACATAGAGACCCCC
>CAMUHU010000099.1 GCA_947088765.1 uncultured Clostridium sp.
CATTGTTATGGGAATTGTTTTACTAATAATGATTATATGGGTATAAACACAAATTACAAGTTATAGAGAGGATTATCATAAATATTATATAAAAAATGAAATATAACAAAAAGAGATATTAAAAACAAGTTAGTATCTCTTTTTTGTGTCTAATTATATTTTAAATCTAAATTTTCATTAAAAATTTTTTTAAAAATGTCCCATTTTTCATTTCTCAATCGCTGTTATAGATAAGAGAGAAAATCTCATATATAAAAACTTCAAAAAAAAATAAAATTTTTTCAAAAAAAGGTCAAGTTTTTGATTTTTCAATCGCTGTTATAAGTAGGAGATTTAAAATCACATATACAAAAAATAAAATTTTTTTGAAAAAAACATAACCTTTTTAACTTTTCAAACGCTGTTATATATGAGAGGGAAAATCTCGAAAAATTAAAGAACATTGAAAATTGAATAGCAATTCATTAGATACAGTCCTTTGATTACTTGAGCTAGTAATAAAATCTATTACTTAAATATTAGCTTGCAACTAATAAGGCGAAGATAAGTGTAAGAGGAAAGAAACTTTTGTATAGTCATAGAACGAGCGTTAAAAGCGTCCCACGCAATGAGTACAAGCCTGTAAACAGGTAGGTGAAAATCCTATGAGATGTAAGCAAAACATCTGTCTAATGAATTATTGGAAAAGGTATAAAGAGAAAATATACCAATAACTACCAAAGAAAATTGAATGGTAGTGTTTTTATCAATCACTTAAAGGAGATGGTAACATTGATTGAGAAAGTTTTAACAAATAACAGTGAAAAAGTAGATAAAAAATTACTCCAATATACACTACAATTAAGAGCATTAAATCATTTAAAAAATAATAATAAAATAGATGAAATAGTATATAAATCAACAAAAGCTAAAATAAATAAAAATTCACACATTTGAAAATAAGAAGATAAAAATATAATGTGTTAGTGGTTAAAAATTGGAAAAGGAGGTATGAATGAATGTAACTTTAATAAAAAAAGTCGATGGACGAATAAATCGTACAACTGGTTTAAAGGTTACAACAGGATTAAGAGTAACAGCATATTGTAGAGTAAGTACAGATGATGAAGACCAAAAAAACAGTTATGAATCGCAAAAAGCATATTACAAAGAAAAAATAACCTCTAATCCAGAATGGAGGTATATAGAAATTTATGCAGATGAGGCAATTTCTGGTACATTAGACTATAAAAGAAATGACTTTATGAAAATGATACAGGACGCTTTAGATGATAAATTTGATATGATAATGACAAAGTCAATATCAAGATTTGCAAGAAATACAGTAGACACACTAAAATATGTAAGAATGTTAAAAGAGCATAATGTAGCTGTATTTTTTGAAGAAGAAGGAATAAATACATTAGAAATGTCAGGAGAATTACTATTAACAATATTAAGTTCAGTAGCACAACAAGAAAGCGAAAATACATCTACACACGTAAAATTAGGACTAAAAATGAAAAAGGAACGAGGAGAACTAATTGGCTTTGGTGGTTGTTTAGGTTATACTTATAATCCAGAAGATAACACTTTAACTATAAATGAACAAGAGGCAGAAATTGTTAGACTAATTTATGAAAAATATTTAGAGGGATTTGGAGCAGAAAGTATATCAAGACAATTAACTAAACTGGGAATAAAAACACCAAAGGGAAAAGCTGTATGGTGCGAAACAACAGTAAGAAAAATACTAAAAAATGAAAAATACAAAGGAGATGTACTACAAGGAAAAACATTTACAATAGACCCAATTAGTCATAAAAGATTATCTAATATGGGAGAGGAAGATAAGTATTATATTTCTAATCATCACGAGGCAATAATAGACGAAGAAACATTTGAAAAAGTACAACAAATAATGAAAGAAAGAAACGGAGGCAGGTCAGCAAGTAGGAAAGTTGGAAATGTAGGAAGAAAATACCCAATGAGTAATAGAATTAGATGTGGATTTTGTGGAAGTACCTTTACAAGAAGAAGTCTATATACAACAGCAAATCCAAAACCTGCTTGGCTATGTCAAACAGCAAGTAAACTAGGAAAAGAGTTTTGTAATAAATGTAAAATAATGAGAGCAGATGTATTAGAAAAGTCATTTGTAGACGCATATAAACTACTATGTAATGATAACAAATTATTAGTAGACAATTTCCTAAATAATATATCAAGTCTAATGAAAAGCAATTCTCCAAAAGATAATATAAAGAAACTAGAAACACAAAAAGAAGAATTAAAAAATAAATGCAATAAGTTATTAGACTATATGCTAGATGGTACAATTACAAAAGATATTTATACAGAATAGAAAGATGAGTGTTTATTAAAAATAAAAGAAGTAGACACTAAAATAATGGAAATTCAAGCAAATATGGAAGATGACGACAGCATAGAAAGAGGCATAAAGAAATTAAAAAAAGTTTTTGACACTAACGCTATTATGGAAGAATTTGATATAGATGTCTTTGACACACTTGTTGACTATATTATTGTTGGAGGGTATAATGAAAGTGGCAGAGCAGACCCATATATGTTAAGATTTATTGTAAAAACTCATTCAAATATGTTTAAGAAAGAAAAAGATGTTTCAAAAGAGCATATAGTGGAACGAAACAAATTAACACAAGATTATAGAAATATAGTGTTATTAGATTTTATAGACCAACAAAATTTTATAGCTTACGATAGAGATAAAGACGGAAATTTTAAGAAAAAAGTAATAAAAAAGGTTAGAGTTAGGGTAGAATGTGATATGAGTAATGAAAATTAGTAACCTTACAACAACACTTACTCCATATTAAGACTACCTTACACTCAGACCCACACCACACACGTGGAGTGTTGCTCGGTGCTATATCTAAAAGATTTGATACAATAGTTGAGTTTACTGCATTTCAAGATTTCATTAGTTTTGAGAGAAAAGGCAAAAATAAGATTAAACGAGTAGAAAATAATAAAATTAAGGTAACGATAGAAGTTGATATGGTGTGCGGAGTAGTATAATTTTATAATTAAAAATAGAATGTTTGGAGATAGAACTTAAAAAATGAGCATATTGTAGAAATATAATATGCTTGTTTTATTTACAAGCATATATATTATAAAACAAAATAATAAAATATTGCAAAATTACTTGACATTTTTTGATAAAAATGGTAAATTATTTTACAGAAATCAAAAAAGAATGGAGAGATTATAATGTACGATAATGCCAAAGAACTTATACAAGGTGAAGTTGATTATGAATTGAAAAGACAAATCTATTATAGTATTTCAAATGGTGTAGAGATATTTAAAAGTTTAAAAATATATAACATAGAAATTTTTGATAATGAATTGAGCAGTAATATATTATCAAGAATAATGACATTTTGCATTGATAGACAATTTTCACCAGATATTTATATAAATAAGAATGGGTTTGAATCGAATATAAAGAAAGTAAATGTTTTTAATTACAAAGTTGCAGAATTAAGAAATAAGAATATGGTTATACATATTGCTAAGACAAATAGAGGAAAAAGTTTGCCAACAAAGTCAGGATATAAGCTAAGATATGCACAAAATAATAATTTTAAACAACAGCAATTAAAATTAGACTTGTCTGAAAAAGCTAGTAAAACAACTGTAGAACCTTATTATGGAATAATAACATATAATATAAGTAGAAATTTAGATATAGAATCGATAAATTTAGTAATTCCTGCAATAGATATGGAAACATATATAGAAAAAATTGATATAAAAAGCGAAGTAGAAAGACTAAAAACTATTCAAAATGATAAACAAAACGAGAAAACACTGGTAACTTTGAAAAATGAATTTAAAAGAAGTCAAATTATAAATGAAAAATAGGTGAATTATAATGAGTTTTAATAGTATAGAAAATATAAATCCAGTTAGATTAAAAAAAGCAAGAATATCAAGAGGATATTCTTTAGCAGATTTAGCAGATAGAATAGGAGTGACTAAACAGTATATTTCACAATGTGAATTAGGAATAACTAATGCATCTAATATTATATATAAATTATGTGATGTTTTAAATTATCCAGTATCTTTTTTTAGTAAGTCAACTAAAGGTATTGAAACAGCAAGTGCAACTTATTTTAGAAGTAGGAAAAGTACTCCTAAAAAATTGAAAGAAGCAGCAAATGAGAAAGTAGATTTATTCTCGGAAATAAAGGACTTTTTTGGAGAATATATAAATTATCCTGAACTAAATTTGCCTGATAATATTGAGTTAAAGGATGAATATACAATAGAGGACTTAGAAAAAATAGCCAAAAATGTTAGAGAATATTGGAAATTAGGTATGGGACCAATAGATGATTTAGTATCGGTATTACAGGAAAATGGAATTATAATATCTAAAATAAAAGTAGGAAACAATAAGATAGATGCTTTTTCAAAATGGATAAATAGTGTACCATATGTTTTTTTATCAATAGATAAAGATTCTGCTGTAAGATCGAGGTTTGATATTGCACATGAATTATGTCACATTTTATTACATCAATATATTTCAAAAGAAGATATAGAATGCAAAGAAAAACTAAATCAAATTGAAAAAGAAGCGGATGCATTTGCAGGAGCTTTTTTATTGCCAGCAGAAACTTTTTCAAGAGAAGTCTTTTCATCATCATTAGATAACTTAGTTAGACTAAAGGAAAGATGGAAAGTCTCAATAAGCTGTATGATTAATAGATGCTCAACGTTAGGTTTATTTACAGATAATCAAGTTGCATATTTAAAGAAGCAAATGACATATAAAAATTATTGGAGAAGAGAGCCTTTAGATGATACGATACAATGTGAAATCCCATATTTATATAAGCAAATACTTGAACTATTATTAGAAAATAATATACTTTCAAAGAATGATATAGTTGAGAAAATTGCAATGAATCCAGAAGAAATAGAGGAATATTGCTATTTAAATGCTGGAATTTTATGTGAAAACAAAAGTGGAAAAATAATTTCTATGAGAGATTTTAGATAATATTTAGAATATTATAAAAATTTAAAAATAAGGAGAAGCTGTATGGAAGAGTGTCAAATAACAATACAACCAGAAGAATCATATAAGATAATTAGAAATAGTTTATTAACAGCACAATCAAAAGTATATACAGTTGTGAATTCAGCAATGGTACAAGCATATTGGGAGATAGGACAAGAAATACATAAAGCATGTGGAGAAAATGACAGAGCAGAATATGGTAAAAAAC
>CAMUHU010000100.1 GCA_947088765.1 uncultured Clostridium sp.
GTGGAGCAGGTAACGGGAATCGGACCCGTAACTTAACCTTGGCAAGGTTATGTTTTACCACTAAACTATACCTGCAAATGAAATTCAAAATACAATATTTTGACGTATCTTAGCAAGGTATTTTTAAATTGAATATATTATTTTAATATCAAAATAATGCTTAAATATAATACCAAAGATAAACAAAAAAGTCAAGAGTTATATAAAAAATATTTATCTTTATGTTATAGGTATATAATTTAACTGTAGGGGCTCAATTAACGTGGGGCTGTTGTATCAACAATAATACATTATATGCAATAGAAATAAAATTGATTACAATTTAAGGAAAAAGATATGAAGGTGAACTTTAGGGATGTACATCAAGTTTATATCGAATAAAATATACATAAACTGTTGCAAAACAAGATGAAACGTAGTATAATGGTTAAGAATGTAGAAAATATATACTTTACAAAAAACAAAGTATAAAAGTGTCTAAAGACTTACGGAAATAATCTAAAGAGAAGAAAAATGAAAACAAATGTAAAAATAAGAACTAAAAATGTAATACAAATGTAATATTAAGCTTCAAAATAGTTCTTTTTTGTTTTTCCGTAAATAAAAAGTAAAAAAGGTGTATTATATTGTAATATATTGGTATTGACTTTATATAAAAAAAAGTTAAAATATTATTATAAATATGTATATAAATAAAAACAAGGAAATTAATCTAGGAAGGAATTGAAATTATTATGAAAAATTTATTACTAAAAATTACGATTGCATTAATTCTAGTAATGGTTATATGTACAGGTTATGTACAAGCAGAAGTAACCAGTGGATACAATTTTGGAATAACTGCGGAAAGAACTGACAATTCAGGAAAATATGTATATACATTTCAGCCATCAACGCAAGGGTCTAACTTGAGGTACATATGGAATGTACAGCAATACAACAATGGAATAGCAGATAACAGTAAAGTTTTTTATTGTTTGGCAGAAGGATATGGAGACTTTGGAGACTTTACAGCACAAGCAATACCAAATCAAGTACCAACATCAAAAGGTGGAATATCAAGTAGTTCATATTCAGGTCCATATAGACTAAAAGATACAGGAGTAGTAAACACATTAAGGGCTTTATATAATGGAAAAACTGTTACCGCATTTAATGAAGACAAAATTAATGGATTAGTATGGATATTAGATAATATGTATATACCTGGAGAAGATAACAAACAAACCTTCCTAAGCAATATCAAGTTAGTAGATGAAAATGGAACAACACAGGAGCAGAGTGTATGGGAACAAATGAAAGACACACAAAGGACAGATGATGACTTAATAGACTTTGATATAGAAATTGCTCAACAATTAGCAATATGGAAAATAACAAATGGTGAAGAACAAGCAAATGGATTTCCAGCAATATACTTATCAATAAATGATGGGGCATTAAAAACGTATGACATGAATTTCTCATCTATAGAGCCAGACATAGATGTATCATATGGAAGACTAAGAAATTTATATGTAAAATCATTATATAATTACTTTATAAGCGGAGCAAACAAGGCTCAAACAGAAAAAAGGAGTATAACAGAAGATACAAGAACTACAATTTCAGTATATGCAAATGCATCAGCACAACCAGTAGTTACAGTAACAAGAGAAAAAGAAATAACAGGAAAATATGATGTAATACTAAAAAAAGTAGATGATAAAGGAAACATATTACCAGGAGCAGTATTCACAGTAAATAACAAAGATTATACAGTAGGAGCAGATGGATTAGTTAAAATTGCAAGTGATGTAGAAATAACAGAAGAAAATAGAGGAACACCAGATACATATACAATAGTAGAAAAAGAAGCACCAGCAGGATACTCAAAATATGAAGGAACAATAACAGCAACAGTAACAAAAAAAGAAACAGAAGATGGACTAAGCTATATAATAGATAATGCAACATTAGACAATGCGAGTAAAACATCAAAAAAAGTAAGTATAGATAAAGAAACAAATACCATAACAATAACAGTAGTAGATACAGAAATAACAGGAAAATATGATGTAATGCTTAAAAAAGTAGATACAAGTGGAAAAATATTACCAGGAGCAGTATTTACAGTAGACAACAAAGATTATATAACAGGAGAAGACGGATTAGTAAAAATAGCAACTGCCGTAGATATAACAGAGGAAAATGTAGGAACACCAGACACATATACAATAATAGAAAAAACTCCACCAACAGGATATATAAAATATAATGGAACAATAATACTAACAGTAACAAAGAAACAATCTGAAACAGGTTCAAATTATATGATAAATGAAGCAATATTAGACAATGCAAGTAATGCAACAAACAAAGTAAGTTTAGACGTAACAACAAATACAATAACAATAACAGTAATAGACGAACCAGAAATAAGAGATGAATACATTGATTTAGCGCTAAGAAAATTTATAAGTAAAGTAGAAAACACAAATGGCACAACAGTATATTCAGAACAAGATTTAGAAAATAGAATACCAAAAGCAATTACTACAGACCTAAAGAATGAAACTGCATTAACAGCACAATATAATCATTCAAAAAAACCAGTACAAGTAAGTGTTGGAGATAAAGTAACATATACATTAAGAGTATATAATGAAGGGAATGTAGATGCATATATAACAGAAGTAACAGATTATTTATCAAAATACTTAAAATATATAGAGAATGAAGAATGGATAAGAGAATATGGCGAAAGAGAAAACGACAGATATGAAAGTAAAGTAACAACAACACCTTTAACAACAATAACAGGAGCAAGTGACAACTTATCAAACTTAGTTGGTAATGCTATTGATGATGGAGTTTTATTGCCAGCATATGACAAAACAAATGATAAGTTAAGCTATATAGACGTACAAGTAATATGTGAAGTATTAGAACCAGATTTAAATCAAGTAAACTTAGGAGACTACAAAATTACAAATATAGCAGAAATAACAGGAATGGCAGACAAAGACAAAAAGCAAGTTTCAAAAGACATAGATTCATGGCCAAAAGACATCGCTTTACCACAAGAAAATCCAATACCAGGGTTACCAACAACTGAAAGAGAATGGCAAGACTACAAACAAGATGAAATAGGAAAGAAAGACTATATACTAGGACAGGAAGATGATGATGATTTTGAAAAAGTAGTAATCTTAATACCAAAATATGACTTAGCATTAAGAAAATTCATAGTACAAGTAGATGGCAAAAATTTAGTAGATGCAAATAAAAAATATACTAGAGAACCAAAAGTAGATACTACTTCATTAAAAGAAGGAATTGCTGAAAGAGGATATGGAACAGCCACATATATTCATCCAAAGACTCCTATAACAGTAAGAAAAGGAGGAACTGTAACATATATAATAAGAGTATATAATGAAGGAAATGTAGACGCATATGTAAGTGAAATAACAGATCACTTACCAGAATACCTAGAGTACATAGAAGACGATGAATTAAATAAAAGATTTGGATGGACATTTAATAAAAATACAAGAGAAATAAAAACAACAATAACATCAAAAACAAATGATTACTCATATAAAATATATGGAGAAAGACCAAATGGAAAAATATTATCAGCATATGAAGGAGGAGATACTTTAGATTACATAGATGTAGCAATAAAATGTAAAGTATCAAATAAAATATCAACAGGAAATATTCAAACAAATATAGCAGAAATAACAGGTATTACAGATACAAAGGGAGACAAAGTAGAAGATTTAGACTCAGTACCAAATGATAATCTAGTAATTCCACCAGATGCAGAATTACCAAGATATAAAGAAGACGAAGAAAATAAACCATATGTACCAGGACAAGAAGATGATGACGATTATGAAAAAGTAAAAGTAGAAGGAGCATTTGATTTAGCCCTAAGAAAATTCATAACAAAAGTAAATACAACAAACGTAAACAATAGATATCCTGAGTTAAGTATGAGTGAAAGTGGAAACATTAAATATACACATCCAAAAGATCCAGTAGAAGTTTGCACAAATGACACAGTAATTTACACAATAAGAATATACAATGAAGGGGAAATAGCAGGATATGCAAACGAAATAACAGATGATGTACCAGATGGATTAGAATTTATTGTAGATAATGAAGTAAATCAAGAATATAGATGGAAAATGCTAGATGAAAAAGGGCAAGAAACAACAGATGTAACTAAAGCAAAATACTTAGTAACAGACTATTTATCAGAAATTCAAGAAAGAGAAACAGGAAGAAATAATTTAATTAAGGCATTTGATAAAGAAGGAGGCTTAAGTGAATCAAATCCAGACTATAGAGATGTACAAATAGCATTCAAAGTAACATATCAAGTAAAAAAAGTTGGAGAAGAAAGTAGAGTATTAGTAAATGTAGCACAAATATCAGAAGACAGTGATGATGACATAGACTCAAAACCAAGTAGAGACGAAGAATATGATGACAACTACCATGAAGATGATATAGACTATGACAATGTTAAAGTAAAATATTTTGATTTATCACTATTAAAATGGGTAACAAAAGCAATAGTAGTAGAAAACGGAAAAACTACTGTGATAGAATCAGGGCATACAGGATATGAAAATCCAGAACCAGACTTGAAAGTAGAACTAAAAACAAAAGACATAAAAAAAGTATCAGTAAAATTTGCATATACAATAAAAATAACAAATGAAGGAGAAATAGCAGGATATGCAAAAGAAATAACAGACTATATACCAGAAGGATTAGAATTTAAACCAGAAGACAACCCAGCTTGGTATGTAAGAGAAGATGGAGTAGTTGCAACAGCCCAATTAGAAAATCAATTATTACAACCAGGAGAAACTGCAGAAGTTGAAATAATATTAACATGGGTAAATGGAGAAAAGAACCTAGGAAGAAAAGTAAATGTAGCAGAAATAAGTAAAGATGACAACCCAAGTAAAACACCAGATATAGACTCAACACCAGACAACAAAGTACCAGGAGAAGATGATATAGACGAAGCCCCAGTATTACTAGTAATAAAAACAGGAATAGAAGTAGCAATAAAATATATATCATTAACAGGAATAATAATAGCAATAATAGGAGCAGGAGCAATAGGAATCAAAAAATTTGTATTATAAAATAAAAAAATTCGCATTCAATAATGCGAATTTTTTATAGTATGACGGGCATGTCATAAATCTAGGGTGAAAGTCCCAAGGGGC
>CAMUHU010000101.1 GCA_947088765.1 uncultured Clostridium sp.
ATATTTGCAATATTTAATAATAGTGCTAATAATGAAACTTATAATAATGCTACTAATATATATAACACAACCAATACTACTATAAATAGTATTACGGATAATACTACAAATATAACAGATGATAATGTAATTACTAATAATGATAAGGGTATTATTAATCTTAATAATATTCCACCATATAATGGAAATGCTTACATTGAACTAAATAATAATATGCCTGAATTTGAAGAAAAAGACTTTACTATTATGCCTTTCGAAAATTATAGTGAATTAGATAAGTATAAAAGATGTGGTGTTGCATTTGCAAATGTTTGTAAAGAGATAATGCCTAAAGAAGATGAAAAAAGAGGAAAAATTAGTTATAAACCTACAGGGTGGGTTCAAAAAGAATATCCATATATAATAAACACTAGACAATTGTATAATCGCTGTCATTTAATTGCTTGGCAATTATCTGCTGAAAATAATAGAAAAGAAAATTTAATGACAGGTACAGCTTATTTAAACCAAGCCATGATAAAATGGGAAAATGATATTGCAGAATACATAAAAGACAATGAAAATAATAATTATCATGTTTTATATAGAGTAACACCAATTTTTGATGGTGAGAATAAATTGGCAAATGGAGTACATATGGAAGCTATGTCAGTAGAAGAAAGAGAGAAAGGAATTTATTTCAATTTATATATTTATAATGTGCAACCTAATATAGAAATTGATTATTCCACAGGAGAAAGCTATGAAAAATTACTATTAAATGAATAAGCGTTAAACTTGTTTATAAAAGAACTTATCATCTTTATCATAATATAAAATAGAATTATCATCTACCCAATAACTAATTAGCTTATTGGGTACTTTTAATATATCTTGCTTGCTTTCTCCGTAACTTAAAATTGTATAATTATTATCACGAGAGGTTATGCCAAATGTAGTATTTGAAAAATCAATTTTAGAAAAATTAGGCTCATTCATAAGTTCTTGTAAAGCCTCGTTATGCTCATTTATTGAAATAAAACTCTTCATCCAATCTCCAGTTATTTTATCTTCATAGACGTACTCTCCATCTTTAAAACTAACAACTACATCATTATGTAACAAATTAAATACATCATCAGAAAAGTTAGTTTCTTCAAAAACTATATTAGTATTTACATTTTGCAAATATGCACTATTTAAGCCCCTTTCTACTATAACATATAAATCATTTTCTGTTCGATATTGTTTCATATGATTTTCTTGCAAATTAACAATTTCCTTTGTGGCTTTTTGGAATTCTTGAGAAATAGTATTTGTTGATTTTGTGTCTATTATATATTTATTTCCTACTTTTTCTAAAACCATACCTTCTTGCACAATTTTGGGTAAGTACTTACCAGATAAATGAAAAGTAGAAACCACATTTCCATTAAAATATTCATCTATTGTATAAATGTTATTTTCATTATATTTATCATCTATATTATTATTCCAAGAAACATAGTAAATATTTTTATTATTACTGTATTCTTTTAAAATATCATTACGTTTTTCATAAAAATCGCCTAAAAAAGTATGTGATATTTTCTTTTTTGATATTAATTCATCAATACTCAAAAAGTCAGCTAAATCTTGCTTAATCTGTTTTTCAGTAATATTTTCTTTAATATTGTTCAAATACTCAGTTAATTCATCAATAAATTGTAGAGTGAAACTATGAGATTTAACATCATTTGAAAGGTTATTAAAAAAATCTAAGTTCAATAAAATCATTCCTTTTTCTTAAAAATTAAATATGGAAACTGTTATTAGAAATAATAACAAAAGATTTAACTTGAAATGATTATATACTAGATTTCCTGAAAAGGCAAGCATTTCAAGAAATTATTATTTTTGTGTATTATAGAATAAGTTTTATATTTACAGCCAATAGCCTTAAATTTTTTCAAGTGACATCATCATGGTACTGAAGAATTAGCACACTTAGAAATGGTTGGAACTCTTGTACATCAATTAACAGATGGTGTATGTCCTAGTGAACTTGAAAAAGCTGGACTTGGACCATATTATACAGATCATGGAACTGGTGTATATCCACAATCTGCTGCTGGAACACCATTCACAGCTGCATATATTGCTGTAAAAGGTGATCCTATTGCTGACCTACAAGAAGATTTAGCTGCAGAGCAAAAAGCAAGAGCAACTTATGAAAAATTAATTGACTTATGTGCAGATAATGCTGATGTAGTAGATGTTTTAAGATTTTTAAGAGAACGTGAGGTTGTTCACTTCCAAAGATTTGGTGAAGCATTAAGAAATGTTCAAGAAAAACTTGCTCAAAAGAAATTTTATATGAATAACAATTGTCTAATGACAAATATGAATGAAAGTACTGCTAACAATACAATGAACAATATGACTGCTAATTTAAGTAATGATAATATGATTAATAATAACAATTGTGGTTGTGGTTATAATAGATAAAATAAAATATATTATATTTAGTAATATTTGTCAATACAGAGGCACAGTTTAACTGTGCCTCTCTTGATTGCAGAACTAATTTTAATAATTCAAATAAGTAATACATTTCATGAATTTCTATTGTAACCAAATACTATTTTACTCATAAAATTATTACAGGAGGTATATATTTATATGGATAAAACGAAAATAAGAAATTATCAAATAATTAGTGCGATATTTGTATGTATATTAGGAACTTTATTACATTTTACATATGAATTTTTTGGTGAAAATATTTTTGTTGCAGTATTCTCTGCAGTTAACGAAAGTGTATGGGAACATTTAAAATTACTGTTCTTCCCTATGTTACTTACTACAATAATTGGTTATTATTATATTGGGAAAAATACACCTAATTTTTTATGTTCAAAAGCATTTGGAATAATTGTATCTATGTTATTTATCATTATATTCTTCTATACATATACAGGAATAATTGGAAAAAGCATTGTTTTTATTGATATAGCTTCATTTTTTGTTGCTGTTATATTAGGAGAATACTTATCTTATAAACTTATGATTAGTAATTTTAAGTGTAATAATATAATAGCTGTCGTTATTCTAACAATAATATTAATAAGTTTTATTGTATTTACTTACTTTACTCCTAAAATAGGAATTTTTAAAGATCCAGTAACAAATCAATATGGTATTATTAAAAATGAAGAAAAATCTAATATCGATGTAAATAGTTAACTAATTCATCATATACAGGCTTTCTTTCTACAAGCTTATTCTCTTCTTGCATCTTTAGTAATTCATTAATAGTTACAAATTTTATTGCCTGTACTTCAGTTTCTTGCATCTTTATATCATCTATATTAAGCTTTTCTTTTCTTAAGATAAAAAAATCATAAAATTGATTTTCAATAAAATCTTCTGAATATTTTTGTTGTGTACGATATGAAAACATATATCTGAAAGATTTTATATCTACAGTATAACCAAGACTAACACTAACCTCTTCATTTATTTCTCTTGCAGCTGCTGAAAGTGCATCCTGTCCAGTTGAAATATGACCTGCAACAGAAATATCCCACATTCCTGCATTTTTTTCTTTATTTGCTGCTCTTTGTTGTACTAACACTTCATTTTTTTCATTTATAATAGCTACTACTATTGATCTATGCCACAATCCCTTTTTATGAATTTCATCTCTTGATAAAATTTCGCCTGTTTTTATCCCATTTTCATCTAATACATCAATCAATTCTTTGCTCATTTTTTTCTTGCTCCTTTATCTAAAAATCTTATTCTATTGTTAAATCTTCTTTTCTTGAAAACCTTTCAATATATTTATTGACTTTTATCATATTATATTATTTTATATCATTTTACATAATTTTGTCAATATATTGGGCCTTTAGCTATTTAGCAAAATTTTTCCCTCTATTTCAGTTTTAAGTAATTTTACAAACTCTACTCCATCTTGTTTTGTCCCAACAATACTTCCATAATGAGTTGGTACTGCAATTTTAGGTTTTATTTCATTTACTAACTTTGCTGCTTCCTTGAAATTCATTGTAAAAGTTCCACCAACTGGAACAAAAGCAACATCACATTTTACTTTTCGATTCTCCTCTGTAATATCTGTATCTCCTGCAATATAATACCTAATACCTTCTATTTGTAAAATATATCCAACCCAACCACTTTCTTTTGGATGAAACTCTTTATTAGTATTATAAGCTGGTATTGTTTCAAAATTAATATTATCTACTAAATATTTATTATTATGATATACAATTCTAATTCTATCTTGATTAAATCCATCTTTCAATAATTCATCTACTACATCTTTTGTCCCAACAAATATTGTACTCTCTTTTTTTACTTTTGTAATATCTTCTTTGGAATAATGATCATAATGATTGTGTGTTATAAATATAATATCTGCATCATTGTAATTTTTGTCAATATTGAATGGATCTATATAAATTACTTTTTCTTTATTTATTTTTATGCTACTATGGCACAAGACTTCTATATCTTCTAGCATGCAATTTCCTCCTTCTTTTTTTGTAATATTGTATTATATCAGAAAACTATATAACTAGTTTTCACTTATTCTTTAAATGAAAATCTCAAAAATTTAACATTTTATTTTTTTAATAATGCTACAATTATGAAACTTATTGACATACATATTATTATACCAACATAAATCTTTATTGCTCTTTTTTGTTTCTTATTTATTTTTTCACTTTCAATTTCTATATTGCTCTCATAATCCTCTTCAATGCTATCGTCTATTTCGTTTACTATTTCATTTTTTTCATAGTATTTATCTATTATTTTTTCTGCTTCACTCTCAAATCCCTGTTGTACATATAACATGAATTTACCAATATATTTAGGAATTCTTTTACTACCTTCCCAGTCTTCTTGTAATTCTATTTTATATTCAATATTATTATCTTTAAATTCTTTTCTAATATATTCAAATATGCTATTTTCTCCATTTGATTCTAATATTTTAATCCAATTATCATACATTCATATCTCTCCTTAATTTATATAAAATTACTCTCGCTGAAGATTTCTATGTCTGTCTACTCTATAGCATTTTGTTAATTTATTTCTCAAATATATTATACTTTATATATAATTTTTTTTCAATAAAATATAAATTTTGACTGTTAAAAGAAAAAAAGTATGTCAATGATTTTTGAAAATGTCCCAAAAATTTTTAAACATAAGCCCTA
>CAMUHU010000102.1 GCA_947088765.1 uncultured Clostridium sp.
AACACAATCCATATTATTATCAAAATAGATATATGGAGTTTATACACCCTAAAAATAAAAAGCAAAAATATAAAGTTTACAAGTATAAAGGAAAGTTTAGAGATATTAGTAAAATGAAAGGAATTGATGTGATTTTCTTATTACTGTTTCATCTATTAGGACTATTACCTAAACGAGAAAACTATCAGCCACTATCTCCAGAAATGAAACAAGAAGTAAGAAAAATGGAACGATATTCTAATGAGATTAGACTTATTGTAAGTGAAAAACTAAAAACAACAGAAGATGTAAAAATCTATATTTCACGAACTGAAGAAGATATTAAAGAGGTTATAGGTATAAGACAAAAATATCGAAACAAGTTAAGAAATTGTAAAGATGATAAGCTAATAGTAGAATATAAACAAAAGATAAGTGATTGTACTACTATTTTAAATAGATACAGAAAAAATGTAAAAACAGCAAACTATATTTTAGAAGATATACCAAAAGTTAAGGAAGTTGTAAAAATTGAAAAACAAATGCAAAAGGAGGAACTAGAAGGTATAAACAAAACAAATAAAAGGAATAAAGATAGATATGCAAGATAGTAAAATGGGGGACTGATATTTATTACAGTCCTTCCGCAAATTTAAAAATTTAATACAAAACACTTGTTTTTATAATGCATATATGATATATATAAAATATAAATTTTATTTGAAATATATAAAAAAATGTAGAAAAAAAAATAAGTTTATTATATAATTATATTAATTAGTTTAAGGAGATATTTAAATGAATATACAAGAAAAAGCTATAGCACATGCATATTTTAAACTGAAAATTTACCAGAAAGACGGATATGAATTTCAAAACTTTTTTACAAGCATAATGAATAAATACGATAGCGAGTTTACTCCAATTAAAACACAAGGAAATATAGGGGACAGAAAAAATGATGGATATATTCCGTCAAAAGGAATATATTATCAAGTATATGCTCCTGAAAAAGTTGATGCAACAGAAGCAATAAGTAAAATTGAAAATGATTTGGATGGATTAATTGAATATTGGAACGATAAATGCCCAGTAAAGGAATTTAATTTTGTAATGAATGATAAATATAAAGGGGCTTATCCTACAATAAATGCAAAAATTTTAGAAGTTGGTAAGAAATATAATATTACAGCCAAATTATTATTGGCAAGTCAGATTGAAAATATATTTTTTCAATTAAAAGATGAAGAAATAATAGAAATATTAGGAAATATCATAAGTGTTCCAATAGAAAATTTATCATTTAGTAGTTTAAATGATGTTATAGAAGGAATAATGAAAATGCCTTTCAAAACAAATGATTCATTGATAGCTCCAGCAGAAATGGAAGAAAAAATTAAGTTTAATAATTTGAATGAAGAAGTATCAAAAATATTAAATGAACATTCTATATATATAGGTCAGTTGGAAGAATATTTTTCAAATAAGGGAGATTTTGAAAAAGAAAAAGTTCAACAAATATTAACTGGAATCTATGAAGAAGCAATAAAGAAAATTAGTAACAATGAAACAGATTCAAACTCAATAAGATTTTTCTATATAGTTGATAAGATTACTCCATCGAAAAATAATATTTCTATAATGAATGCTATATATATATTAATGTCATATTATTTTGAAGCCTGCGATATTTTTTTGAATCCTGCGATATTTTTTTGAATCCAAATAATAAGGAGAATTAATAATGTTAATGCCCAAAAAACATATTAATATATCAGAATCTCTAATCGGTATAGGTGGAATAATTTTGCAATGTTTAGGTAAAAATATTAAAACTATTGATTCAATTATTTCATATACTAATCAGATGATTGATAATAACAAAAGTAGAACAATATATAATAATGTAGATAGTATTTTGCTAGCTATTGATTATTTATATTCAATAGGTGCAATAGATATAAATGAAGAAGGAGGAATATATAATGTATTTAATAGAACTTAGTGCAAATAAACCTTCTTTTCAGACAATAAAATTTAAAGATGGCTTAAATTTTATTATAGGTGGAAAATCAAATGAACAAAAGAATAAGAAAGGTACTTATAATGGAGTAGGAAAATCTCTTATGATTAAAATATTACATTTCTGTTTAGGTTGTAGTACAATAAAGACATTTGAAAAATATTTGAAAGATTGGGAATTTACTCTAAAGTTTAAAATAGATTATGATAACTATACTGTAACAAGAAAATGTAAAGAGCAAAACAAAATGATTCTTAACGAAAAAGAGATGACAGTAAGTGAATTTAATGAATTTATGGGGGCATCTCTATTTTATCTAGATAAAATTAAATATAAAAATTTAACTTATAGACCATTAATTTCAAGATTTATTAGACCTAATAAGTATAGTTATGATAATTACGATATTTTTATACCTAAAGAAAAAGAGTATGCAAAAAACTTATGTAATGATTATTTACTTGGTTTAGATGTTGGATTAATTGATAAAAAGAAAGAATTGGTATGTAAGAAAAACGATGTTACGAATGCAAAAAAGATATTTGAAAAAGATGAAACAATACAAACATTTTTTAAAAAGAAAGAAAAAATAGATGTAAGTATTATAAATTTAGAACAAAATATAGAAAAGTTAAAAAATGAAATAGATAATTTTAAAATAGCCGATAATTATTATGAGATAAAAAAAGAAGCAGATGAGGAACAAATAGAGCTTAATAATTTAGAAAATGATTTATTATTAATGAAAAATGCAGTAGAAAACATAGATAAGAGTTTAAATATTAAGACTGATGTATCAAAAGATAAAATAATTGCTATGTATGAAGAAGCAAAAATAGAATTAAATGATATGATAGTGAAGAAATTAGAAGAAGTAGAAGAATTTCATAACAAATTATTGGACAATAGAATGAAAAGACTTATAAAGCAAAAGAATGAATGTAAAAGTAAAATTAAAGAAACAGAAAAACAAAAGCAACAATTATCTCAAGCATTAGATGCAAATTTAAAGGTGTTAGGTGCATTTGGCGCTTTAGAAGAATATAATTCTTTAAATAGTAAATTAAATGAATATAAAAATAGATTAGAAAAGTTAAATGATTATAAAGAACTAATAGAAAAATACAAAAATGAGTTAAATAATATAAACATAAATTTACAACAAGAAAATATTATTACAAATGATTATTTAAAAGATTCTAGAGAAGTAATCAACAGAAATATTTTAGTATTTAGAGAGTTAGCACAAAGATTTTATCCAAACAAAACATCTGGAATACAAATAGATAATAATGAGAGCGAAAAAAACCAAAATAGATTTAATGTTTCAGTAGAAATACAAGATGATTCATCTGATGGAGTTAATGGAATAAAGATATTTTGTTATGATTATACAGTTATGATAAATGGATATAATAATAATGTTAGGTTTATTTGTCATGATAGTAGGTTATTTTCAGATATTGATCCAAGACAAAAGAGTGAATGCATAAAAATAGCAGAAGAATATACAAATAAATATGGATTTCAGTATATTGTAACATTAAATGAAGATTTTCTAGACACAATAAAGGGAGGGACTTCAGAAGAAGAATATATAGAGATAAAAAAGATTATAGATAATAATACACAATTGCATTTAACTGATAATAATGAAACAGGAAAATTATTAGGAATACAATTAGATTTAAAATATGATGAATAAAGTAAAATTATTAAGGCTAGTGCTATATGTGCTAGCTTTTGCTATATACAAAGTGTAAATGTGCATTTAATTTTAGAAAACGAAGTTAATATCCTTTAATAATTGTATTTATATTAAATTTGTGATATAAATAAGAAAAATATGAAAATTGCAACATGATGTTGCAAAATTAATAAAGGAGTATTTCATTATGGATGAAAAGTTTATAGATATTGCTATTGAAATTAGCAGAAGAGCCAAATATCCTTATGGTGCTATTGTAGTAAAAGAAGGTGAAATAATTGGTAGAAGCGATGATAAAACTTTAATGGAAACAAGTATGTATTCGCATGCAGAACTAGAAGCAATAGAAAGTGCATCTAAAAATAAAAATTTATATGGTGATTTAAAAGGTACAACTTTGTATGTATCATGTGAGCCTTGTATGATGTGTATGGGTGCTATACTTTATGAAGAATTTGCAAGAATTGTTTATGCTGCAACATTACAAGATAGCAATGATAACTATTGCCCAGAAATGATTACAGATATAGATATATTAGCAAAATATGCTAAAAATAAAATTGAAATAGTGAAAGAATTACATAGGGATAAAGCAGTAGAGATTTTAAGACAGAGAGGAGAATAAATAACATGAATAAAAAAATAGTAATTATAACAGGTGGAGCAAGTGGATTAGGACTTGAACTTGTTAAACAATTTATAGAAAAGAATTACTTTGTATGTAATATAGATAGAGATTTTGAAAAAATGAAGATATTAGCTAATGTCATCTGCAGCACTAAGAGGGAATAAACAAGAAGCGGTATATTGTGCTACAAAATGGGGAGAAAGAGGATATACAGAAAGTTTAAAAGTAGCATATAAAGGTACAAGTGTAAAAGTAATAGGAGTATATCCAGGTGGAATAAATACAGAATTTTATAAAAATAGTAGAGATTATGTATCAGAAGAAAAACAGTCTACATTTATGAAACCTTGTGATGTTGCTAAAACAATCATAGATAATGTAACAAATGAAACTAATTTGACAGTAGCAGATATAATAATTGAAAGAAATTAATAGGAGAAAAATAAACAATTATGGAAGATATGAAATTAAAAGATATAGGCATAGACAAATTTAAAGAAGATGTATATTCATATTATTTAAAGATATTTCCAGAAGATGAAAGAAAACCGTTAGAACTATTACAATCATCTTATGAAAAGCACTATACAAGAATTATAGAAATTTTATACAAAAATGAAATAATTGGATTTATGATATTAAATAAAGTTAAAGATAAGGGATATGCTGTTTTAGATTATTTAGCCATATTGCCACAATATAGAAATAACAAATTTGGTACTAAAGCATTACAAATTCTATTAGAACAGGAAAGAGAGAATAGTGGTATTTTTATAGAGATTGAAAAAGTTGGATTAGGCAAAAATATAGAAGAAAATTTATTAAGAGAAAAGAGAAAGAATTTCTATGAAAAAATAG
>CAMUHU010000103.1 GCA_947088765.1 uncultured Clostridium sp.
CGTCTAAATTTTTTTCTTGCTCATCTTTTTGTTTTTCTTTTCTTGCCACTCTTGTAGAAACGAGCAAAATTTACTTCGTAAATTTTTCACGCTTAACGAGTGGCAATAATCTTATCATTACTTCTCTCTTCCGTCTAAATTTTTTTCTTGCTCATCTTTTTGTTTTTCTTTTCTTGCCACTCTTGTTTTCGCCATGTTTAACATATCTACTACGTTGTATGTTTTTTCTAGGTGCTCTTTTGCTTTTTGTTCTTTTGGTGTTAGATTTTTTTCTTTTTTTTCTATGTCTTCTTCGTCTATTATTGGTATGTTGAATTTACTTAGTATTGGTATGAACATTGTTTCGTTTGTGGCTATTTTTATATAGTTGTTGTCTATTTGAATTGCTAGGTTTACAAATTTGACTGCATTGTCATAGTCTCCTCTTAACATGTATATTTTTCCTAAATTATAATATGCATCTGCTTCTAGTTCTTTGTCTTCTAACGATCTCGTAAAGTATTGTTCTGCTTCGTCTAAATCGTTTGAGAATAAATTGATTTGCGCGATGTTATAATATGCTTTGTATAATAAACTATTTATTATTGCGGCTTCTTCATAACACATTTTAGCATTCTGAAAGTCGTTTAACATCGTATATGCAATTCCCATACTATATAGTAAATCATAATTATTGGGTGAATATTTTAATCCATTTGAATATACGTTTATTGCTTCTTTATATTGTTCTAAATCACAGCATATATCTCCTAATAACATTATTGCTTTTAAGTATTCTGGCTTTTTTGATAGTAAATTCTGTAACATTACTTTTGCATCTTCTTTTTTATCTAATTCATTTAATAAAAATGATATTTTATAATAAGAGTCATAGTCTTTTTTATTTAAATCAACTGCTACTACATATTCATCTATTGCTTTCCTCATCCCTCCTTCTTTTTCATAAACTTGTGCTAAGAGTTTATGTGCATTATAACTTTTGGGATATTTACTTATTAATTCTAGTAAAACTTTTTTTGCAAATTTAGTATTATTAAATTTTAAAGCAATTTTGACAAGTAATAGTTTTAATCTTTCTGCTATATTTTGTCCTTTCATTTCCATTGTAATAATTATAAATGGTATTATTATAGAAATTAAATATATCAATATTTTTAAAAACATATTAAAACTCAATTTTGATATTATTTCTATAAAGTTTAATGCAATTCCTATTGCTTGCATTAATAATACTACTATATATACTATATCATTTTTTTTTATCATTTTGAAAAACATAATAATAAACAGATAGAATGCAATTATGCTAAATATAATTTTTTCAGCTATTATCATATTTACCATTCCTTTCCACTTACTCTTGTATTTTATAACATTTCTATAAAAAAGTCTATACTATTTTTTAAAATGCTGTCATATATCTTCTAAATCTCTCATAGATATTGTAAAAATGGAGTTTAAAAGGAGTTTTCTATGTTTATATGTAATTTTAAAATTAATTCTAATTTTATATTAAAGTTATTTCTTACTGTTTTGTTAATTATTGTCTTGTCTATTATTGGTATTTCTGTTTTGAAACTTTTTAATGCGTCTCCTGATAATCCAAGTAATTCTAATGTATATAATTTAACCCCTAGTAATTATACTAATGTATTAAAGGCTGTACATAGTAATATTGATAATTATGTTGGTCAACAAATATGTTTTTCTGGTTATGTATATAGAGTTTATGATTTTGATGATACTCAATTTGTTTTGGCAAGAGATATGATTATTAGTTCTGACTTTCAGACTTTGGTTGTAGGTTTTTTATGTCATTGTGATACTGCTTCATCATATTCAAATGGATGTTGGGTTAATATAACTCGGAACTGTTACAAAAGGTGATTATCATGGTGAAATTCCAGTAATTGAAATTCAAAGTATTGAGGAAATTCAAAAGCCTAAAGAAGAATATGTTTATCCTCCAGATGAAACATATGTTACAACATCTACTATATTATAATTTTAGGAGCACGGTATAAATCGTGCCCCTAAAATTATTATATCTGCATTATTAAAACTGCAACATTAAAGAATACTAATACTGAACATGTATCAACAATTGTAGTTATTAGTGGTGCTGCCATTATTGCTGGATCTAATTTCAATTTTTTTGCTAATATTGGCAAAATGCAACCTAAGGATTTTGCAATCATTGCTGTTATTACTAATGTAATTCCTACAACAAATGCTAATTGTAAATTCTGATATTGTACCATTATTCTAACTCCATTTACAACTGCTAATATTATTCCAACTATTAAAGATACTCTTATCTCTTTCCACCATACTTTGAAAAAGTCTTTTATTCTAATTTCGTCTGTTGCTAGACCACGAATTATTAATGTTGAGCTTTGAGAACCACAGTTTCCTCCTGTACCCATTATCATTGGTATAAATGCTACTAATAATGGTATAGTTGCAAATGCTTCTTCATATTGTGTAATAATTGAACCTGTTACTATTGAGGATAACATTAAAAATAATAACCAAACTATTCTATTTTTTGAATGTGTAATTATACTTGTTTTAAAGTAGCTATCTTCTGTTGGTTGCATAGCTGCCATTATTTCAAAGTCCTCTGCCACTGCATCTTGCATAACATCAATTGCATCGTCAATAGTTATTATTCCTACTAATCTTTCTTCTTTATCAACTACTGGCAGTGCTATAAAATTGTATTTGTCAAACATTTTTGCAACTTCTTCTTTATTCATAACTGTAGTTACTGTAAAAGTGTTTGTATCCATAATATCTTTTATTAGTTCATCTCTTTCTGCTACTAATAAATCTTTAAGTTCAACTGTTCCAAGTAATTTTCTTTTTGCATCTGTTACATAACAGTTATATACTGTTTCTTTCTTTAATCCTATCTTTTTTATTCTATCAAAAGCTTCTTGCACTGTCATATTTTCTTTAAGGTCTACAAATTCAACTGTCATTATACTTCCCGCACTATCATCTGGATATTTAAGTAATTCATTTATTATTTTTCTGTTTTCTGAGTTTATATTTTTTAAAATACGTTTTACAACATTTGCTGGCATTTCTTCTATTAAGTCTGTTGCATCATCCATAAATAATTGGTCGATTATGTTTTGTAATTCTTTATCTGTTATAGAATTTATCAAAGCCTCTTGTACATCTGAATCTAGCTCTGCAAATACTTCTGCTGCTCTCTCTTTTGATAACAATCTATATATTACAATAATTTGTTCTTTGTCTAATGCTTCAAATAAAGCAGGGAAATCGGCACAGTTTATATATTCTAATTTCTCATGTAGCTTGTTCATTTTTTTATTTTCTATTAATTCTTTTATTTCATCAATATTTTCATCCATTTTACTACCATCCCCCTTTTTAGCATAAATATTTATTTATATATAATCTGGTCTAATAAAGTAAATACTATAAATAATACTAAATTTACTATTACAATCATTGCTCCTGTACTAATATTATATATATATGAAAAGTAAATTCCTATAAAGAATGAAAAAATGCTAATTACACCAGATGAAATTACTACTTTTTTAAATGTTTTAAATAATCTCATCGAGGTTAATGCTGGGAATATAATTATACTGCTTATAAGCATAGTTCCCATCATTCTCATTCCTACTACTATTATAACTGCTGTTAATACTGCAATTATATTTGTATACCATTTTACATTTAATCCACTTGCTCTTGCAAAGTTTTCATCAAAGGTTACTGCAAATAATTTTCTATAATATATTAAAAATAATATTCCAACAATAATACTTACAATCACACTTAATATTACATCACTTTCACTCATTGCTAATATGCTTCCAAACATATAGTTCCATACGTCAGTATTTATCCCAGTTGTTGCCGATGTTACTGCAACTCCTATTGCTAAACTACTACTAGCAATAATTCCAATAGCACTATCACTTTGAATTTTACTATTACTTCCTATTTTAAGTAGTAATATTGCTGCTATTATTACTACTGGTATTGATATAAATAATGGGCTCCATCCTATAGCTAATGCAACTGCTAAAATACCAAATCCTACATGAGATAAGCCATCACCTATCATTGCATATCTTTTTAATACTAGACTAACACCTAAAAGAGCTGCACATAAACTTACTAATGTTCCAACTAAGATTGCCCTCTGAATAAATTCATATTGTAGCATTTCTATTATTGTATTTATCATCTACTTATCCCTTTCTATATTATTTTGTATCTTTCTGGTAATCCATCAAAAGTTACTTTTCCTTTTTCTATCTCTATAACTCTTGTTGCATATTTTACCGCTCTTTCCACATCATGCGATACCATAACTATAGTTAAATTTCTTTTCTTGTTTAATGTTTTAAGAGTTGAGTATATTTTTTTTGCAATGCTTGGATCTAATCCATTTGTCGGTTCATCTAATACTATTAGCTTATTTGTCGCACACATAGCTCTTGCAATTAACACTCTTTGCTGTTGACCTCCTGATAAATCCCTAAAGCATTTTTTTCTAATAGTATAAACATCTAATTCCTTCATAATCTCATCTGCTTTTTCTTTATCTTGTTTTGTGTACCATATCTTCTTAATATTATTTGATATAGTTCCACTTAATACTACCTCTTCAATGGATGCTGGAAAATTTGCCTGTATTTCTGTTTTTTGTGGCAAATACCCTAGCTTTTCTTTTAATACAATTTTTCCTTCTGGTACTTTATTAAGTCCAACTATACATTTAATTAAAGTACTTTTACCTGAACCGTTCTCACCAACAATACATAAAAAATCACCTTCATTTACAGAGAGGCTTACATTTTTTAAAGTATCTTCATCATCTCTAGATTCATACCTAAAAGTTAAATTTTTAATATTAATTAAATCCATCTATTTTTCCTTTCAGATTGCTATTTTGGTACATTAAAATTATATAATATTTTTATGCAATTTGTCAATGGGTGATTTCGACCTAAAAAAATGATGTGTATAAGTGTCAATGATGTGAAACAAACTTTTATAAAAAATTTGTAGTATTATTGAATTTATTATTGGTGCTATTTTTAATTAATCGCTTAAGAATGTTTTATTATTTTTGCACATAGAATATAACATTCTCAAGATTTTTG
>CAMUHU010000104.1 GCA_947088765.1 uncultured Clostridium sp.
ATTACTAGCTTTAAGGTCTATTTTTATCTCAAAAAAATACTAAACTCAGGTTATAGTATAAATACCTATCACTTTTCAAGTGTTTATAAAAAATAAATATAAGAAAGTTGAGGTATTTTATTATGGAAAGAAGAAACCAAAAAACAAAACAGGTTGGTAATGGCGAAGGCTCTCTTTATAAGAGCGAAAAATTAGGTTGCTGGATATATCAATACTATGACACTAACGGTAAGAGACAAACTATGAAACAAAAGAAAAATGAAACTGCGAAAGACTTTAAGGCCAGGGTTACAGAAACAAAAAATAGCTTAAATAATGGTTCTTACATCTCTAGGAGTTTTGAAACTATTGTAAGTATAGCAAAACAACATATTGAGAATAAATATAACGATGGAATCACAAGTGATAGAAGTTATGCAAGAGATTTGGAAACATTGGGGCAAATAAAAAAGACCTGCTCTAGCTTCTGTAATATTCCTATTCAAGATGTAAGTATAAGACATTTAGAAAACGCTAAAAAAGAGATAAAGCAATATTCCAATAGCACTATTGATAAAATATGGTGTTTATTAGGTAAAGTATTTAGTATTGCCTGTTCCCCTTCAAGAAAAATTTTAATATATAATTTAATGTTAGATGAAAATTTAAAAAAACCTATATCAGAAAAGAAAACAAAAAAAGTATATCCGTTAACTAAAATAGAAATTGAAAAACTTAATAAAATTTTAGACAATGAAGAGTCGAATCATCAATATAGAAACATAGTAAAAATGCAAATTATTTCTGGTATGAGGATACGGTGAAGTGCTAGCAC
Source organism: uncultured Clostridium sp. (assembly GCA_947088765.1). Taxonomy (GTDB): domain Bacteria; phylum Bacillota; class Clostridia; order TANB77; family CAG-508; genus CAKPSH01. The sequence continues at coordinate 815 of CAMUHU010000104.1, forward strand.
GTTCTAAAGACGATTATAATAGAGATACACAGGAATTTAATGTTCACAACACTTTAACGCAAGACAAAAAATATCGTGTTATATTGGGAGAACATACTAAAACTTATAATAAAAAAACTCAAATAGACGAAGGACAGAGATTCTTACCATTAAATTATAATCTTTTTTCTGAATTAATAGACATTATCGAGGAACAGTGTAATAAAAAGATTATAAATATTTATAATTTATTATTTTGGGATTACGAGAAAAATACTTTTATAACTCCAAGTGAAGTAAATTCTTGGTTGAAACGATTAAATGCAAAATACAATATATCTAAATTAGAATTAAGCACACACAGATTAAGGCACACCGCTCTTACGTATTGGAAAGAATTAGGCATAGATTTATCCGCTATCCAATACTTAGCAGGGCATGTAGAAGGCAGCGATATTACAGAAGGCGTATACATTGAAACTTCACTAGAATTTGTAAAAAAAGAAATGTCAAAAATCTCTTAAATGTCCTATTGCATTACTACTGCATTAATTTTAAGAGTAAAAAACACTTATATATATTGATTTTTCAATATATATAAGTGTTCCTTCTTCCCGTAGGAGTCACCAAAATCGAGTAAGAGAAATTTCTCAGTTATGAGAAATTTTTCTTACTCGATTTAATTAATTTCTCAATTTTAAAGAACTATATTTTATTGAGTTTTTTCTCTAATTTTTGTAAGTAATTCATTAAATAAAAATTTTTGCCTTTTTTTATGAATTGGTGCTATGTAATATTCTATATTATCTTTTGTAGTTATAATTATATATTTATTCTTATTTGAACTTCCAAAAACTTTTTTAGATATATTAATTTCTTGTATATCTTTAAAAGCTATAATATCAAATCCAGAACAATAACTAAATATATAATTTGGTGATAAATAAACTTTTAATCCTTTATAACTTATTAATTGTTCACCTTCAAATTCTTTTTTTACTTCATCTAAATTTCCTTTTGATTGTAATTCATTAAGGCTTCTATCTACATTTTCTTTTATACGTTTATTTATTAACAAAGCAATAATCCCTATAATTAAAAAAAGTATTGATAATATAATTAATTCTATTGCATTATTTTTCACCTCTGTAACAGTATCTAAATAATATCCTCCAAATACCTTTTCAAAACTGTTATTATTTGCAATTTCTTCATTAAATATAGTATTTAAGCTATTGTTTAATGCACTTATTAAACTAGAAGAACTTAATTGAACATTACCAGAAATTTCTCTTCTCTCTAATGTCTCTATTGCATTGTCTTCTATATCTTTTCCAAGTATAGGAATTTCTATATTCTCTTCTTTTAGTCTTATAATAAATAAGTCATCATCTTCTCCAACTGCTACATAATAACCTGAGATAGTTCCATTTTTTGAGTCTTTAACTTGAACTAATGGACCCATCAAGTAATATATTGTTGTTTTGGCATAATTTCCTAATTTTCTGTCTTTTCTAAATTCTACGTATTCAATTTCTTTTGGCAACAGCTCAATTATCGCAAATATAAATATAATAAATGTAATTATTAGTACAAATATTGCTAATGGTATTTTTCTTTTTTTTATTTGTTTTACTTTTTTATTAAATGTTTCCATAGCTTACTTCCTTTTATTTTATAACAATATGATATATCATTTTTTCTTTTTTTTCAAGATATTTATATAATTAATAGCACAGATATTTCTGTGCCATTACAATTTCTATAATATTTCTTTATTTAATATTAATTTTCTCTAATTGTTTTAATGTTTTCTTTTGATGTGTATACATATACTTTATAATTAGAATAATCTTTAATTTCTTTATTGTTTATGTCTTTAATAGTTTGCCTTATCATATCTCCTTTTTTTGTATTGTTTGGTGATACATAAATCTCCATTGAATTCCCTAATATTTGATCAATTATTATACCAGTTTGTGCATGTTCTTCCAATACTTCATCAATACTCATAGCTCTATTATTAATTATTTCAGCACTATAATATTTAGAGTGTTTTACTACAATTTTAATTTCACTAGAGTCTGTTTCTATATATTCTACATCATAAGGATGTTTTATTGGTAGAGCATCTTTCATTTCCATATTATAAACTTCTTCTATTTCATTATTTTCTTCTGGATTTTCTATATAGTTGAAATTTGCAATTCCAATACTTATCATTCCTATCCCCATTCCTGCTAATACTAATGATACCAAAAATAAAATTGCTAATTTTCCTTTTTTAGATTTCTTACTTACAATAAAGTTATAACATAGTTTTAAAATTATAAAATTAATTATTATTGCTGATATTATACTAAACAAGCTTCCTAAGAATACTAGTCCTGCTCCTACAAATATAAAGCTCAATATTAATAAAGCAACTAAAGTTACAAATGTAACTATAAAGTATATTGATATAAAGGCTACTATGAATTTTATGCATAATAGCACAAGCTTTATTATTCCAATTAAAAACTTTGATATAGAATGTTTAGGATCTCTTATTACAATCTTTTCTTTATTTTTATCTCCTTTTTGAATACCACTTTCTAAGTATTTATCAGTTTCATTCTCTACATTTCCTAGTAATTTATCTTTTTGATTATTAATTATTTTTTGTTGTTTTGCAATATTAAAGCTTTCATCTTCTTTTACAATTTCATAATAGTCTAAATAACGTATTTTAAATATATGTAAAAGAATAGTAATTCCAACAATTAATGCTAATGTTATATAAATTGCTTTACAAATGTTTATTATAATAGAATATATATTTAATCCCTTAAACATTAATTCTAAAATAGAGGCTCCTATTGCTCCAATAATTGCAAATATAATAGCTAATAATAAACTTACTATTATCTGCTCAGTTAAGCATTTCATTCTTTGTTTAAATTTCATAACACTTAACATATTTACTGTTTTTGTAATAAAATTAAAAAAATCTTCTACATATTTATTGATATTTACTTTAGATTGTTTTGTTTCATTTACCTCTTTGACATTCTCATTCATGAGTTCATCAATATTATAATTAAATAATCTACATATTAGTAATACTTTGTCCATTTCTGGATAGCTTTGTCCTGATTCCCATTTTGAAACTGCTTGTCTTGATACTCCTAATTTTTCTGCAAGCTGTTCTTGTGATAAATTGTTTTCCTTCCTTATATTTTTTAAATTGTTCGATAATTTCATCTTACATTCCTCCCTTCTTATTAAAATTATATAATTTCCACTGGTTGCGTTCTACCAATTTTAGGTTGTTTTCTGTCAACTTTAGGTTGCATTGTTAATTATATTAATATTTTTTATTAAATTATGCATTTTATACATCTTGAAACAAAAGGACACAGTACATTAAAATTGGACGAGCAATTCTCGTCCTAGAATTTTATAATTAATGTATTTGTTCTTTATTATTTTGTAGATTTACTTTTTCATTTTTTCTTAAATAAATTAAATAGTATGATATAAATAGTTGATATATTAGAAAGACTGCTGATAATCCAAACATATACTTAAGTCCCATCTTATACATTAATCCACATAAAAATACACCTGTTGCATCTCCTAAATATTTCACTATATATCTAAAATTCGTGTATGCTAATTGATAATCATTACTAATATCGTTAATATAATATCCATCACAAACGTCTTCATATGCTGTTGAAATTAATAAAGACCATGTAATAGAAATTAGAGTAATCCATATATTATTTGATAAAAAAGCTATTATATATGCTATAAGTCTTATCCCAAATTTAATAGTTATTGTTATATAATCGTTTTTAGGTGTTAAGAATTTAAATGCTAATATTCCTATTCCATCTGCTAATAATCCAATTATTAAGAAATAACTTGTAGCTCCACTATCACTAAACCCTAGGTAATTTGTAAATGTTATCATTTTTAAACCTAAGGCTGTAGACATTGATATATTTCCAATAAAAATAAATATAAGGTATACAATTTGCAATTTACTTTTTAATATATATTTAATTATTGGAATTTCTGGTTCTTTCTTCTCTTGTTGTGTTTTATTATCTGTTATATTAAACATTACTATTATTGAAATCACTAAAAATATAGCAGAAATAAATAGACATACATTATAGTTTACTAATATCCCTATAATATTTTTTCCAATTAGTATTCCTCCAACTAAAATTCCTATATCTTTAAATAGATATTCTGTCAGTTTTCTTTTACTATAAATTGTATTATTCTTTATAATAGTTGTTATTAATGGATATATACTAGTAGTAATTAAGTACCCTGCTAATATATCAATTATTATTGAAAT
>CAMUHU010000105.1 GCA_947088765.1 uncultured Clostridium sp.
CGCCCCTTGGGACTTTCACCCTAGATTTATGACATGCCCGTCATACTATAAAAAAATCCACCTTTGGGTGGATTTTTATATATGATATACTTTTCCTGCATTTCTATATGTTATTTGTGCTATTTCTTCTATTGTTTTTCCTCTTATATCTGCTATTCTTTGAGCTGTATATTTTATATTTCTTGAATCATTCCTTTTTCCTCTATTTGGTTCTGGACTTAAATATGGGCAGTCTGTTTCTATTAACAATCTGTCTTCTGGTACAATATTTATTAGTTCTGTGTTTTTTGTGTTTTTAAATGTTATTGGTCCTGCAAATGATATATATAGTCCTGTATTTAAGCCTGTTTGTATTAAGTCTTTGTTTAATACACAACAATGTAATATTCCTGAATATTTTGGTATTTCTGTACCCTTTAATATTTCTATTGTATCCATTATTGCATCTCTTGAATGTATTACAATTGGTAGTTTTAATTCATTTGCTAGATTTATTTGTTGTGTAAATGCAAATTTTTGTAGTTCTATATTATCTTTTTCCCAATGATAGTCTAGTCCTATTTCTCCTATTGCTACTACTTTTTGATTAAAAGCCATTTTCTTTATTTCTTCTATTTGTGCTAAAATTTCTTCTTTGCTTTTACCAATATCACTTGGGTGAATTCCAATTGCTGAATAAATAAATTCGTTTTCACTTGCAATTTCTATTGCCCTTTTTGATTTTTCTATATTGTATCCTATTACTACTGTTTTTGTTATTCCCTCTTTGTAAATTTGTTCTATTATTTCTTTTCTATCTTCATCATATGCTTCATCATTATAATGTGAATGTGTATCAAAAAATTCCACTTATAACTTCCCCTTTACTTGTCTATTTCTGCTACTACTGTTGCTATTGCATATGTTTTGCAATGCGAAATGCTTATGTCTATTCCTTTTAACCCTTCGATATTAATGCCTATAAAATTCACATTTGGTCTACCATTTTCATCATTTATTATTTCTGCATTCTTCCATCCTATACTAAATTTATTCTCTAGTGCTTTTGATATTGCTTTAAATATTGCTTCTTTTGCTGCAAACCTTGCTGCATAGTGCTGATATTTTACATTGTTTTTACTTTCACAGTATCTAATTTCATTTGGAGTATATATTCTATTTATAAATGGTTGTCCTATGTTTTCTATAGACTCTTTTATTCTCTCAATCTCTATTATATCTGTTCCACAATATGTTTTCATTGTTACCTCTTCCTTGTATATGCAAGGGCACATGCAATGTGCCCCTACAATCAATTGTAAATAGTATTTTTTACATGATTTGGAAAAGAAACAAGTAGTACTAGGCATTTCAAATCAAAAAAGCGGAGATGTACTAGTGTACATTGAGCATTTTTTGTATTTGAAATAACGACGTAATACGCAGTTTATTTTTCAAATCTAAATGTCAGTATAGTATTCTGCGCCTATCCCCTTATGCCACTTACCTATAAAATCTATAACCTGGCTTTCATCTAAACTATAAGTTGGTTTTATAACAACCTCTCCCTTAGCATTTATAACTCCCCATAATCCATCCTGTTTCACTCCTGCATATCCATATTTATTTAGTTCTGTAACTTCATCATAATCATATTTTACAACTACTTTTCCTTTTGAATTAACAAATCCATATTTTCCATCTTTTTCATTAGATACGATATCATTATTATTTGGAGATAATGTTTTCTCATCTTTTTCTTCAAATTTAAAATTATAAGTTTTATATTCATCGCCTATAACTACTGTCATATATTCATCAAATATTTCTATCTCATCAACAGTTAATTTTAAATTTTTTGTTGAATCATATATATCATATTGATTTTCTGAATTTTCTGCTATTAATATTCCTGCTGTAGAATTATATGTAATACTATCATATTTGAAATCTAATTGTACCTCATTATTTGAATTTATTACTCCATATTTAGACTTTTTAGCTATATAATTATTATTATCCATAAAAATTATATCTTCATATTGAGTTCCTATTTTGTTTTCTGAATTAATAGTTGTAACTCCATATTTGCCTTTTTCCTTAAATATGATATTTGTGTCATTTATATCCTTTATATCCTCAAAGTTTTTATCTATTACTACATTTCCATTTTTATCAATTATCTTATATGCTTTATCAATTTTTACTGCATATTTATTAGATGAATATATTGGTTTTATATCAACATATTTGTTTTCAAATATAACTGCTTTATTAAAGTCTATTATTCCATATTTTCCTTCTTTATTGACTGTTATATATCCATTTTTGTAATTATCTCCTATTGCTTTTATCTCTTTATATTCTGCATTTATTATTACATTTCCTTCATAATCACAAAGTCCTACACTATCATCTTTTTTTATTATTAAGCTATTTTCTACTCCTTTTAATAGAGATATTTCATCATAGCTAATTTCTAATATCTCTTTATTTTTTAAGTCCACAAGTCCATATTTTCCATCTTTTTGTACTATTAATATATTTTGTAAATATTTAAGTTCTCCTTTTTCATCTATATAATCTATAAATCTTACATTATCATATCCTGTTATTATATCAGCATTTTTTTCATTTACTACTTTTGTTTTGTATGTGCCTGCTTCATAGTCAACATCATATGTACATACAAATAGTGGCTGAGAATTGTTTGGTATTACTGGCATTTCATCATACTGAGGTTCAATTACAATATCTCCATTTGAACTTATTACTCCCCATCTTCCATTGCTATATACTGGAAAATAATTTACTGCTGTAATTTTTCCTGTTGATGTCATACCCGTTGAAAATAGCTTCTTTATTCCTACTATAAACATTATTACTACTATAAATAATATTAAAACTGCAAATACCTTTTTATAATTTAATTTTTTCTTATTTTCATATCTTTTTGCTCTACCTGCTCTTTTTTCCATGTTCTCATACCTCCAATGTCTGTTTTTGTAACGTGTACGACAAATTTATGTGATATAAATTTATTCACTCTATTACCATAATTTATATCACATTTTTATTGCAAAGTACAGGTTTTTTTTTAATATTTATAAAATAATTTTTATACAAATTTAATGGGCACGGTGAACCGTGCCCCATACAATAGGTATATAATATTTTTATTCCACTGTAACTGATTTCGCCAAATTTCTTGGCTTATCTACATCTAATTTTTTTGCTTTTGCAACATAATATGCAAGTAGTTGCATTGGTATTACTGTTAATATTGGTGATAGTAGTTTGTTTGTTTCAGGTACTTTTATTATTTGCTTGAAATTATATTTACTTAAGTCTTTATCTGTTACTACTATTACATTCGCTCCTCTGGTGATTACTTCTTGTAAATTGCTTACACTCTTCTTTACTAGCTTTTTGTCTGATATAATTCCTATTACTGTTATTCCATTTTCAATTAATGCTATTGGTCCATGTTTTAATTCACCTGCTTGATACGCATCTGAGTGAATATATGATATCTCTTTTAGTTTTAATGATGCTTCTCTTGTTACTGTAAAGTCTATTCCTCTTCCTATAAAGAATACATCTTTTTGTTCATAGATTTCATTTGCTAATTCTTTTATTTCTTCTGATGTTTTTAATGCTTCTTCTACTTTTTTTGGTAATTGCAATATTTCATTTTTTAATGTTTCTATTTCTTCACTATTATTTTCTAATACTTCTGCAAAATGTATTGCTAATAATTCTAGTAATACTACCTGAGATGTATATGCTTTTGTTGATGCTACTGCAATTTCAGGTCCTGCATGTGTATAAATAGTATAATGAGCTTCTCTTGTTATTGAACTTCCTATTACATTGCTTACTGCAATGGTTTTGCATTTTTTATGTTTAGCAAGTTTTAAAGCTGCTATAGTGTCTGCGGTCTCTCCTGATTGGCTTATAAATATTGCTAGTGTTTTTTCATCTATTAATGGATCTCTATATCTAAATTCTGAAGCCACCTCTACTTCTGTATCTATCTTTAAAAGTCTTTCAAAAGTATTTTTTGCTACTAATCCTGCATACATTGCTGTACCACATGCAACTATTTTTATTTTGTTTATTGATTTTAGATAATTTTTATCTATTTCTATATCATCAAATTGGCACTTTTCGTTTTCTTTTAGCCTTGAGCCTATTGTTTCTCTAATTGATTTTGGTTGCTCATATATTTCCTTTAGCATGTAGTCTTCATATCCTTCTTTTGATGCTGCTTTTTCACTCCATTCTATTTTTTCTATTTTCTTCTCTATATTATTTAAGTCTTCATCATAGAATTTTATTTCATCCCTTGTTAATTCTACAAATTCACCATCTGCCAATAAGTAAAAGTTTCTTGTATATTCTAGCACTGCTGGTATGTCTGAGGCAACAAATTTGTCATTTCCTGCAACTCCTATTACCATAGGGCTATCTTTTCTTGCAACTACTATTTTATCTGGCTCATCTTTAGATATTACTTCAATTGCATAACTTCCTTTTAAGTCTTTACATGCTTTATTTACAGCTTTTAATAGGTCTTTTTCTTCTTTATAATAGTAACTAACTAAATTTGGTATTACCTCTGTATCTGTTTCAGAATAAAATTTATATCCTTTATTTATTAAATCCTCTTTTAATTCATGATAATTTTCTATTATTCCATTATGTACTACTGCAAATGCGTTATGATTATCTAAATGAGGATGTGCATTTAACATAGATGGTTTACCATGTGTTGCCCATCTAGTATGTGCAATTCCTATTGTACTTTCTAATTCATTTATCCCTTCTAAATTATATAGGTTACGTACTCTACCTTTATCTTTTTTGCAAACTATTTCTTTATTTTCTATTACTGCTATTCCTGCTGAATCATATCCTCTATATTCTAATTTTAAGAGTCCATTTATTAAGATTTCATTTGCCTTGTTTTTTCCAATATATCCAACAATTCCACACACCTTAAAAAACCTCCTATTCAAATAATATATAATATACCATATTCAACAAAAATTAGCAAGTCCTTATGAAATTTCTTATTTTAATTCTGTAAGTATGTCAATGATGTGAAACAAACTTTTATAAAAAATTTGTAGTATTAT
>CAMUHU010000106.1 GCA_947088765.1 uncultured Clostridium sp.
GCACGGTTCTGAGAGAAACTTGAGGGGAAGTTCCTCAGGTTTACTTACTAAATTGCTTTTAGCGAATTGATTTATGTGTAAAGGTTGATATTTTTGTGCCTTTATCTTGAAAAAGGTTTGAATATAAAACCTTTGAAAGGCAAGTGTTTACTTGCAAAAAAAGCTAGAAAGTTGTTCGTAAATTGGAAAACTTAGGAAATATATAATCTATAAGAATGAAGTATAATAGAAATGTAATTAGTTGCTTTTATATTATTATAATAACGTGTTTTAGTATAGAAATCATACTAAGGGGGATTTTTTAATTGAATTTTTTAGAAAAGAAAAATAAAAATATTCACAAAATAATAATATTCAAAACGGATGAAGATAGAACTGGAATTGCTATCGAAAAAATGAGTGACTTTTTTGGAAACTATATAGAAGAGATGTCATTGAGTTTAAAAGAAAATAATAAATTTGAAAAGATTACTAAAATGCCATTTTCGGATTTGTCAATTTTAGCTGGTGTAATTCAAAATGTAGAAATAGCAATTAAAGGAAATATAACATTAATTCCAGATTTTGAAAATTTACCTCGAGGAATAAAAGCAAAATTAAAAAAAGGAATTTATAAAATAGGTGAATCAAGACAAGTTGATGGAAACTTAAGAGCAGTAATTGTTAACGAAAATAATGAAAGAGTAAAAGATATTACATTGAAAAAAGTTAAGACAAATAATGAGAATATAGATATTTTAAATAATATTAGTACTCAATTACAATTAAAACAAATATATGCACAATTAAATGAACTAAGTGCACTACAAACTTATCAATTAGAAATTGATAGAAATAGAGATTTAATAGTACCTTTTTTAGATGCTAGAGAATATGTGTTAAGAGCAGAGTTAATATCTAATTTGAATGAAAAAAAGGAGTTGCTAAATAAAGCGCATATAAAAATAACAACTGCTATTAATGCAATTTATACAGATTTAGAAACCACATCTAAATTATTTGCTAAAGAATTAGAAAATCCGTTGAATAAGTTAAACGGTAATATTGAAAAAGCAATGAAATATTTAGTACAAGATTTGCAATTAGTAACTAAATATAATGGAGTTAAATTACAATTATTAGATTATATGGAAGAAGATCAATATAAAGAGCAAGTAATGAAAACTTTTAAAAGTATATTAAATAGATTTATTACTAATCCTATTTCTAAAAAAGGACTTTCTGCAATGGAGTTATTACAAAATTATTATCCTTATAATAAAAGTAATATGAATTTTTGGGAAGAATTTGCGGAAAATGTAAAGGCAATATCAAATTCTAGTATAAAACAACAAATGATAGACAAAATTGAAAATAATAAAAAATATTTATATACGGTTTCGGTGGAGGATTGTGAAAATTAAAGTAAAAAAAGTGTGTAAATGTGGAAGAATTTTTTATGATACAGGAGATAATAAAAAATGTCCTACTTGTGTAATGAAAAGAAATGTTAAAATTAGTGGAATTACACTAGGAACTTTAACACTAGGAACTTTTGCAAGAAAACACATTATAGAAATAAAATCTGTTGCAAAAAAAGTAGGAGATATTATTATAAAAATTGCTAAAAAATAATATAAAAAATGGTTAATTTTATTCCACGAATTAATAGAAAAAATAATAAGATTGTTAAGTATTTATTATGGTATAAAATATATGAAGTAGTTCTTTTCAAAGTCTTGAGGCATTTTAATATTATAGAAATGAGGAAAAAGATATGGAGAAATCAAATAAAAATGAAGAACCTAAGAGACTTGTTTAAGAGTACAACACTTTTTAGAATGGACTAAAACAAAGTAACATCAATTTTCCTTTTTATTTTGCAAAATTACTATTAATTTTATATGTTTTATGTTATACTAATTTTAACAGTTTATTAATCGAATTATTTTATGAGCAAATTGTGGGAGGAAAACTAGTCAAAATAAGCAATTTTTTTGCAAATAACCTCCTAAAAAGCTCTACTTTTTATTTCAAGGAGTATGAAAAATGATAAATTTTAAAAAAGAAGTAGCAAAAATGATAAGTGAATGTACAAAAATATGTGAAGAGGAAATAGCAGAATACATAGAAATACCACCAGACGATAAAATGGGAGACTATGCATTCCCATGTTTTAAACTAGCAAAAACATTAAAAAAAGCACCAGTAATAATAGCAAGTGAAATAAAAGAAAACATAAAAATTAATGAAGAAATAATAGAAAAAATGGAAACTATTGGAGGATATCTAAACTTTTATATAAATAAAACTACATTAATTAAAAATGTTTTAGAAGAAATTGAGAGTAAAAATTCAAAATATGGAAAATCTAATATAGGAAAAGAAAAAAACATTGTAATAGACTATTCTGCACCAAATATAGCGAAACCATTTCATATAGGACATTTACGTTCAACAGTAATTGGAGGAGCATTATATAATATTTATAAATATTTAGGTTATAATGTAATTGGAATAAATCATTTAGGAGATTATGGAACACAATTCGGAAAAATGATAGAGGGATATAAATTATGGGGAAAAGAATATGACTTAAGCGAAAATCCAATAGAAAAATTAACAGAAATTTATGTAAGAATAAATAATCTATGCAAAGAAGATGAAAATGTATTAAATGAATGTAGAAATAATTTCAAGAAATTAGAAGAAGGAGATAAATACTGTACAGAGCTATGGGAAAAATTTAAAAATTTAAGTTTAAAAGAATTCCAAAAAGTGTATGATTTACTAGGAAGTAGTTTTGATTCTTGGAATGGAGAATCATTTTATATAGACAAAATGCCAGAAGTTATAGAAATATTAAAACAATCAGGAAAATTGGAAGAATCAGATGGAGCAAAAATCGTAAACCTAGAGAAAGCAGGTATAAATACCCCAATAATAATAGAAAAATCAAATGGTTCTTCAACATATGCAACAAGAGACTTAGCAGCCATACTATATAGAGCACGAACATATAACTTTGATAAAGCCCTATATTTAACATCATATGAACAGAATTTACACTTTAAACAAGTATTTGAAACAGCAAAGCTTTTAGGAATAGATGAAAAATATACAAAATCATTAGAATTTGTAGCATTTGGAATGGTATTACTAAAGACAGGAAAAATGTCAACAAGAGAAGGAAATGTAATAAAACTAGAGGAATTACTAAATGAAGCAATATCAAGGGCAAAAGCCATAATAGAAGAAAAAAATCCAAACCTTGAAAATAAAGACGAAATAGCAAAAAAAATTGGTATAGGAGCAGTTATATTTAATGACTTATCAAACAGTAGAATAAAAGACGAAATATTTGACTGGGATACAATATTAAACTTCCAAGGAGAAACAGGACCATATATTCAATATATGTATGTAAGAACAAAAAGCATATTAGAAAATATAGAAAAACTACCAACAAGTAAAGAAATAAATATAGAAGAATTACAAGATAATGATGCTATAAAAATCGTAAAATTAGTATACAAATTTGAAAATATACTAGAAAATGTTATAAACAAGAACGAGCCATCAATACTATCAAGATACTTAATAAACATTGCCCAAGCATATAGTTCATATTATAATTCAAACAAAATCTTAGTAGAAGAAAAAGAAAAAAGAGATGCAAGAATATATTTAACATATATGGTAGGGAATATTTTACAAATAGGAGCAAGCCTATTAGGAATAAAGATGCCAGAAAAAATGTAAAAATAAATTGTGATTTTTTGATGAAAAAAAACAAAAAAAGTTGATAAAAAATAAAATATAATATATAATATAAAAAATAAATGAAAAATAACCAAATTTTGGGCAAGAAAAAGGAATGATAAAACAATGGATAAAGAATATGAATATGAAAATGAAGGGGTAAAAAGAAATAAAAAGAAAACAAAAAAGAAGAAAAAGAAAAATAAATTTTTAAAAATATTAGTAAGGGTAATACTATTATTAATAATACTTATAGTAGTAATGGTAGGAGTATTAATAGGGTATGTATTTAATAAATTATCAAAAATAGACTATGAAGCAAAAGGATTAGATAATGTTGAAATAAATGAAGGAGTAGAAAACGAAGGATATCTAAATGTAGCACTCTTTGGAATAGATGCAAGAAGCAATGAATATGACCAAAACTCAGGAAGTGACACTATAATGATAGTAAGTCTAAACAAAAAAACAAAAGAGGTAAAAATGGTATCAGTATATAGAGACTCATATTTATGTTATGAAGACAATAAATACACAAAACTAACAGACATTTATAGAAAAAGTGGACCAGAAAAAACAGTTAGTGTATTAAATAGAAACCTAGATTTAGACATATCAGAATATGTAGCAATAAACTTTGAAGTTGTAGCAGATGTAATAAACTATGTTGGAGGAATAGAAATAGACGTAGGAAAAGCAGACATGCAATGGATAAATGGATATATTCAAGAAAACATAAAAGTAACAGGAATAAAATCATCAAACATACCAAAAGCAGGAAAACAAAAACTCGATGGAATACAAGCACTAGCATATGCAAGAATAAGATATGTAGGAACAGACATAAACAGAGCAGAAAGACAAAGAGAAGTATTAATGAAAACATTTGACAAAGTAAAGAAAATGAATGCAGTACAATTAAACGGATTAATAGACAAAGTACTACCTAAAGTAAAAACAACAATAAGTACATCAGAAATTTTAGGACTAGCAACAGGAATGACACAATACAACATCACAAAGAGTGAAGGATTCCCATACAATTGGTCAGATTATCAACCAGCAGAAGTATATTACCTAGCACCAAGAAACCTAGAAGAAAACGTAATACAACTACACCAAGAACTATTTGGCGAAGAAGAATATAAAGTATCAAGTTCATTAAAGAAGATTAGTGATAATCTTATGACAAAAACTGGAATAAAGTAGAAAAGCATGAAAAATTTGCAGAGCAAATTTTACAGGCTCACTAAATAAAAAGTTAGTCATAAGAATAAAAAAAGCATGAAAAATTTGCAGAGCAAATTTTACAGGCTCACTAAATAAAAAGTTA
>CAMUHU010000107.1 GCA_947088765.1 uncultured Clostridium sp.
CTACAATGTATGATATGACCAGAGTAAATGCAAATGGATATTTTGATGAAGGTGATAATGAAGAAACAAGATACAACAATAAAGTAGCTTTGAATGAACAAAGAATAATAGACTATAAAAACGGAAATTATGAATTAGGAGGAGGCTGTTTAGAACTTCCAGTACCAGAAGATGCTCCATTCTATGTTAAAGATTATAGCGAATATTATAAAGGAAGAGCATATCATTCAAGAAGTTTAAATTCAAATGGTGGATGGAACAAAATCGGTTGTATGTCATTTATAAATCAACCAATATTAAAATACAGTAATGAAATTCGTTCAGCAGTATTAGTTATTCATGGAGAAAAAGCTCACTCTTGCTATTTTAGTAAAGATGCTTATAAAGATATGACTACAAATAGCAAATATACAGATAATAAAGAACTTATGATTATACCTAATGCAGTACATACTGATTTGTATGATAATATGCAAGTAATACCTTTTGCAAAAATAGAGGAATTTTTTAAAACAAATTTGAAATGATTATTACAAGAAACTATAAAGGCAGGTAATTGAAAATTATGTGTCTTTTGTGTTATAATCATCTCGACAAATTACAATATATAAAGGAGATGTAAAAGTTATGAATAAAGAAAAGTTAAAAGTAAGAATATTTTTGATTTTAAGTCTTATATTTGCAATTTTAACTTTGGTCGGTGGATATTTGGTAATTACTCATAAATTAAACAATGCAGGATATTCGGTTATACCAATGTTATTTACACTAACATTTAGTATATTATATAGGAATAGCAAAAAAGATAAAGAGTAACACAAATTACAATTTATCGCTGACCTTAGTTTTTAAAATAGCAAGAAATAAGAGTATATCGTAAATTTCAAGAATTATGATATACTCGTTATTTTTATTTCTGATTAACACAGTCTAATATTAAATTTATTGCATCAGAAAATCCGTATTTTATAGAAATTTTCATTCTCATAAGCTCCAATAATATTTATTCTGTCAATATAACTATCTAAGCTATTTCTAATATTTTCTAAATCTTCTTGTGTATGAGGCAACTTTTCTATTATACTAAACAGTTTTTCATAGCTATCATTATCTTTAGTTAAAGTTGCAATTCTTTCTTTATCTTTTTCTGTTAGAGCATACAAATTCTCCTCTCTATATTCAAATAATGTGTTTAAAACAGTTTCTTTTTTTGTTTTCTCCTCTGACATATTTACTACCTCCAATATTAATTTGATAGTAGTATAACGTGCTCTTTTTCATTTGTCAGCCCATTTTTTGTAATTTTTAAAATTATCTAATTTTGTGCAACCAATAATTTAAGATCATTATTAGAAAAGATAGTTTCTTTTATAATTTTTATAGCCTTAATTGTATCATTAAAACTTATGTTTTTTGAATATTCATGTTTTTGAGAATAATCTATCCATAGCCTATTTAAAAACGGATTATTTTCTAAAATTTTGATTGTTTCTTTTATATTTCGTAGTTCAGTTATACTATTTCTAGCTGAAAAAGTTCTAATAATAGCATCTGATAATATTTCTTTATCTATGCTATCCCATCTGTAATTAACGAAAAAGTACAAATCGTAGTAATCTTTCATTCTACTATTTGTTATTTTTCTTTCTAATATCGACTGTAATTTTTCGGCAATAATAGTTTCTTGATTGTAAGACAAAATGTCTATGTAGGAATTATCAAATAACTTTTTATACTTGTATTCAATTGCTCTAGGTGTAATAACATCTCCAGTTGAAACATCCATATGAAATTGTACCTTTATATTTTCATATGTAGCAATTATTTTGAATTGGTAACCACCATAATATTCTTCTTGTTTTATTTCTTCAATTTTCTCTATTTTAAATGTAACATTATCTCCAATATCTATATTCAAAACTTCATTAAGTATCTCTAATAATTTCTTTTTGTCTAAATTAATACCTGTTATATTAGTGTCTATATCCATAGTAGTCCTTAAATTTATTCCCATTATTGAAGATAATAGTAATCCACCTTTTATAATAAAATTCTTTTTATATTCTGATTTTGATAATCTCTCTAACACTCTTTCAAACATATAATTTTGCAATACTTGTTGAATTGAAATAGCATTTTCATTAGCTACATTTCTAGCTTTATCTTTTAATGATTTTGCGTTTTTTATCATATAATCCACTCCATTACTATTTCTAATTGTTTAGTACATTTTAGTTTTTTTGCATATTCATATATTTTATTTATATCTGCCTTATTATTTTTAATGATGTTTCTAATAAATTTATTACTTTGTTCTTTGTCTATACCTGTATTTCTACCCTTAATAATATCGCATATCGTTCTTTCAATATTATAAGATTTGACATTAAATCCATGTGGAGTTTTTACGGTAATAACTCCCATATTAAGTAGTTCTTTTTTTATATAATGAACTCTAATATAGTCTGGAAATCTTTGTTTATTATATCCACTATATACAGTTACATCTATCTTATCTGGAGTTCTTTCAGTTTCTCCTAAAAAGTACATAGCCGTATTATATGAAAAAATAGCATTACTATTTTTCATTTGAAATATATAAAATTCATCTTCTATCATATCACTTGAAATATAGATTCCTTTTTGTACTTTTTCAACAATACCACTTTCTACAAATTGCTTTATATGTACTCTAGGAATCCCAATTTCTTCGATTTGTTTTGTTGTAACTATTCCATTATTTTGTTTTAGAAGTTTTTTGATTTTTTCTACCATAATTCCACCTCTTTACAATTGTACTTATATTATAACATATTTAAGTACAATTGTAAAGAAAGCCTTATTATTTTTTATGATTTGCATACTGTAGTCTTTCAGTTACAAATTTTAATTGCTTTCTATATGATAAGATAAATAGAACTGTTAATGCTAAAAATAATAAACTAATTTTATAGAATATGTTATTTATAAAACTAAAATATATCTCTAATATTGTTAAACATAAAAATACTGATATATAAGTCCTATACTGATTTGCTTCTCTTTGTAATAATTCAACTTTATCATCTGTTTTACTACAATTTACGTATTGACTATATTTTACACAAGTTATTATTTTTAATCTTTCTAACATTGGCTTTATTATTATAGATCCTATCCTACTTAATACTAAACCAACAAAATAATACTCAATGATAGCTAATATTATATTATCATTAAAAAGGTTCTTTTGAGTGATTTCTGTGAATATTGTTCCAAATATGATTCCAGGTAATAGATAGTTTATAAAATGATAAACTTCTATTTTCTCAATAATCTTTTCCATTTATTTTCATCCTTTCAAGAGAATTATTTAGCATTGTATATATGTCTTCGTTTCTATTTCTATATAACATAATTTCTTCATCTGTAATATCAAAATCAAATCCAATTTCTTTTCCTTTACAATAATTTACTTTTGTAGAATTGCTAGGAAGATAAATATTCTTATCATGTATATTTTTTAGTTGTTTAATTTTTTTAGTATTACATGAAATAATGATAATATCTTTTTCTGGCAATGTATCTATATTTTGTATAATATAGTTATTAGTTATAGGATCATGTCCAATTATCATTAAAATATTGGGTTGATGACTTGGAATACTATTTAATATAGTTATATCTTTATTAGAATTTTTGTTATCTTTTAGAGTATATATATGAAACAGTTCATATATATACTCTATTCTAGCAATAACTTCTTCGTAAGATACATTATTTTTACAAATTAAATATCTCATATTCCTAGATTTCCTGTAATTGTTCTGTTTTGTGAAATTATGTTTTCATCTAATGTTAATAATCCTTTTTCTTTAGTATTCATTACCCTATAACCTTTTGTATTTAGTTTGTCTGATCCTCCATTTGAATTGCCAGTATTATCTGAAATTATATATTGCTTATCTAAATCTTTCTTAGTTTCATTAAATATCTTTTCACCTATATCTGCATTCCCATGATGAGGTAATTGTATTATTTTAAAATCTTCTAAATTCTCTGTTGTTACCGACTCGAATGATGAATCTCCTGTTAGTAATATCTTTTTATTATCCAATGTAATTTCTAGATGAATACTTGTTGCATTTGTATTTGAAATTTTAGCTTTTCCATTTTCATAATATTTATAGAGATTATTTGTAGCTTTATTCATTTTTATAATACCATTTTTTATAGTACCAGGAACTCTATTAAAATAACTTGGTAATTCATATACATACATATCATCATTCCAAAAATTTTTGCGAGAAATTTTTAATAAATCTTCATATTGTCCGATTCTTATATTAAAGAAATCTATATCTGCATCTACAATATTTTTTTCTGTTTGGAAATATACATGTATTAACCAATAAAAACCTTCAGCTAAAATATAATTTCTGTACTTCTTAAATCTATATTTTTGTTGTTTCCATCTACAAGTAGGATGTTTCTTATTCATAATAGTAGCTGCTTGTCTTAAATCTTTATGAGTTATTTCTTTTCCACCTTTTGTTTTTAATTCCATCAAATTTAATTTATATAATACTCTATTATAGGACATAAAAATTTTTTCTAATTCTGTTTGTGAATCTGTAACCATATTACCACCTTATCTATAATTTCAACTTTAACTTTTAATACTAGCGAAGCGAAGTATTAAGAAAGAGCAAAATTTTATTTTGCGACCGAATATTATGGCATTTTCTTTATGCCTAATGTTCGCCAGCTTGACATTTTCTTATGACTAATTATAAAAATTATGGCATTAGTAAGACTTCGACTATAATTATAAATAGATAGCTACAATAAAAGCAAATAAAAGTGTAGATTTTTCAAAAATCTATGCTTTTATTTGTTATGCGTGGAAGTTTGA
>CAMUHU010000108.1 GCA_947088765.1 uncultured Clostridium sp.
AACTAGAAGAAACAGACATAACATAATGTCGTGAAAAATTTACGCAGTAAATTTTGCTCGACCTATATTATGGAATGAGTAATAATGTTTTAGGAATAAAACATTATTACACAGGGGTTGAAATTGTAAACATAACATGATTTTCAGACACTGTATGGGCACATTGCATGTGCCCATCAGAAAACATTAAAATAAATAGGGCACATGCAATGTGCCCCTACTAGAAAATATATAAATCTCAATAAAAAGAAACAAAAATGTATATAACAGAAAAAAATGGAAATACTCTAAATATCAAAGGAGGAGTAAAAATGGGAAAGAAAATCAAAAAAATTACTTATATCAGTATAATACTAACAATAATAGTAGTACTATGTCTTATTGCAGCAATGATAATAAACATAAACAAAATGTATACAGAATATAGAGAACAAGCACTAGACTACAAAACATCAATATCAGAAGGAAATGCAGGAGATGATATTGTAGAAGGATATGAAGAAGCCAGCAGTTCAATAGGAAAAACAGTAGAAGAATCAAAAAAAGAAGAAAACAAAACAAATGAAAATAAAATAGAAAACAAAGAAGAAAATAAAACAGAAAGCAAAACAGAAACAAAAACAGAAAGCAAGTCAAAAACAGAAACAAAAGCACCAGAAGCAAAAAAACAGGAAGTACCAGTAATTATACCAGATCCAAGCTTTATAAAACCAGTAGAAGGAGAAATAATAAAAGAATATAGTAAAGAAAACCTAATATATTCTGAAACATTAAAAGAATGGACAACACATACGGGAATAGACATACAAGCAGAGCTAACAACAGTTGTAAAAGCATCAGCAGAAGGAACTATAAAATCAATAAAAAATGATCCAAGATATGGACTAACAGTAATAATAGAACATGTAAATGGATTTGAGACAAGATATTCAAACCTATTAACAGCAGAATTTGTAAAAGTAGGAGAAAAAGTAACAAGTGGACAAACAATAGGAACAGTAGGAAATACAGCAAGTTTTGAAGTATTAGACAAACCACACATGCATTTTGAAATTCTAAAAAATAGTGAATATCTAGACCCAATCACATATATAAAATAATTATAGGGCATAGGATATCCTATGCTCTATAATTATAGACAACATTTGTTAATATTTTTAACATATTTTGAATATAAAATAAAAAAATACAAATAATAAACAGAAAACTAAAAAGAAAGGAAAAGATAGAAATGCCAAATTTAAGTCAAATAGAACTTCAGAATTTAAGACATTTAATAGGAGCACATGAGACAACATATCAAAAACTAAACACATATGCAACTCAAGCGGTAGACCCACAAATAAAGCAAATATTCACAAAATCAGCACAGGATGCTTTAGACACAAAACAAAAGTTAATGTCATTTTTAAATAATTAAGGAGGAAAAAAGCAATGGATGAAAAGACAATGGTAAATGATATATTAAATGGGACAAAAGAAGAGCTAAAAGCCTATGAAGGAGTAATAACAGAAACAGACAACATGCAATTAAGAAGCACAATACAGCAAATAAGAAATAACTGTGAAAGCTTTCAATATGAACTATATAGAGTAGCACAAAGCAAAGGATATTATAAACCAGCAGAGCAAGCAACACCACAGCAAATAACACAAGTAAAAACAGAATTAGAACAATAGATATAAAAAACCGAAGGTTTTTAGGATATAATGTTCGCATTAATTATAAAAATATATAAAATTAAATGTAGGGGCACATTGCATGTGCCCTTTAAAAAATATATATTAACAAAAATATAAATAAAATTTATTGATTTTTTAAATGTTACAGTATATAATATCGATATAAAAGGAGGAAAAAATGGACTTTACAATATTAGAAAAAAGTATAGACTATGAATTCAAAGATAAAAAGCTATTAGAACAAGCACTTACACATACATCATATGCAAACACAAAAAATATTCAAAGTAATGAAAAATTAGAATTTTTTGGAGACAGTATTTTAGAATACATATCAAGTGAATATATATATAACAATTATATAAAATTAAAAGAAGGAGAAATGACTAAAGTTAGAGCAACAGTTGTATGTGAAGAAAGTCTTTATGAAGTAGCCTTAAAGCATAATTTTAGTGATTTTTTACTTTTGGGAAAAAGTGAAAAAAACAATACAAAAACAAAACTAAAAGCAATATTAGCAGACAGTGTAGAAGCGGTAATAGCAGCTATGTGTATAGATGGTGGAATTTCCGCATCTAAAAAATTCATAATAGAAAACTTAAAAGACTCAATAGAGCAAGCAACTGAGCATGTAGGAGTAAAAGATTACAAAACAGTATTGCAAGAAAAATTACAAGAACATGGAAATGTAAAAATTGTGTATGAAATAACACATGAATCAGGACCAGACCATGATAAAAGATTTGAAGCACAAGTATCATGTGATGGAAAAATATTAGCAAAAGGAAAAGGTAAAAGTAAAAAAGAAGCAGAAATGCAAGCAGCCCAACATGCACTAGAAAAATAAAGAAAGGAATGATATAAAAAATGAAGAAATATACACAATATTATGCAGGGAGTTTATCAAATATAGATGAAAGCGATATAAGAAGTTTTTTAAGAGAAGCAAACGAAAAAATGAAAAATAAGAGATTAGAAAAACTACACATATCAGTAGAGCCAACAATGATATCAAAAGAATTTTTGGCAATGTTAAAACAATATAATGTAATAACAGTAGAATTAGAAGTAAAAATTGCAAATAATTTTATTTTAAAGAAGTATAATGCAAACTTTGAACTAGAAGATATAAAAAAAGCTTCAAAACTAGTTAAAAGAAGCAGAATGAACTTAGGCTATGAACTAATGGTAGGATTTCCAGACAGTACGAAAATAGATGAAATAGAAAGTGCGAAATACTTAATGAAATTTAGACCAAAAGTAATAAGATTATATCCTGTTTTAGTAGTTGAGGGAACAGACTTAGCACAAGCTTATAGGAACAAAGAATATGAACCATTAACATTAACACAAGCAATAGAAAGATGTAAAGACATTATATATATGTTCAATAGAAAGAAAATAAAAGAGATAACAGTAGTAGATATAAATGAAGAAAATTTTAATAAAGAAAAAATAAGTGTCATAGCAGGACCAACACATAAAGACTTTCCGCAATTAGTAGAAGACAGTATTTGGTATGACAGTATTGTAGGAAGAATAAAGAAATATAATAGTAAAGTAAAAGAGGTAAAAGTAGAGGTACATCCAGTTAATGTAAATAATGTAATTGGATATGAAAAAGAAAATTTAGACAAATTTAAAGAATTATACTCAGTTGAATTACAAGTAATACCTAATGAAGAGATAAAGCCTGGAAGGTTGGAGATGAAGATTTTAACAATCTACGAGGATTAATGTGTTCGAAAAATAAACTGCGTATTACGTCGTTAATTTAAAATAAAAATTGCTCAACGTACACTAGTATAGCAAATTTCGCTTTGCGAAATTTTCATACAGTGCTCGCGAAAGTATAAAATTAAATAAAATTTATTTATTACTTTTATACTTTCTCTCGCTTCGTCGCCTCCGCCTTTTTATTTTAAATTGCCTAGTACTACTTGTTTCTTTTCCGAACTAATAGAATTTATGTGAATAAAATACCTAAAAATGGAAAATATATATTTGTAGGGGCACGTTGCAACGTGCCCGTATGGAATTTTTTAATAATTTCAACGGGCATATTGCAATGTGTCCCTTCAGTATTCACGAAAAGAGGAATATTCATGACATATAAAGCAAAAGAAATGTATGTAATAGGAAGAAAAATGTTAAAAGAAGTATTATTAATAATAATAGGTTCACTATTTTTAGCCATAGGAACAGATTTCTTTCTACTACCAAACCAATTATCATCAGGGGGGTTTACAGGAATAACCACAATACTATATTACTTATTTAAATTTCCTATGGGAACATCAATGATAATAATAAACATACCATTATTTGTAATAGCATTATTTAAGCTAGGAAAAAGATTTTTTGTAAAAGCAATAATAGGAACAGGACTTCTTTCTTTATTTTTGAATATATTTGAGGGAATTGAACCATTAACTGGAGATAGACTACTAGCAAGTATTTATGGAGGAATAATAATAGGGATAGGGACAGCAATAATCTTAAAAGCAAATGCTTCAACAGGAGGTTCAGAACTACTAGGAAGTATAATATCAAAATTCAAGCCAACAGCAAAAACAGGGAGCATTATAATATTAATAGATTTTATCGTAGTAGGAATAAATGCAATATTTTTCAGAGAAATAGAAATTGCATTATATTCTGCTATAGCAATATATTTATCAGGACAGATGATAGATATAATATTTGAAGGAACAAACTTCACAAAAATGATATTTATAGTATCGAATAAATATGAAGAAATAGCAAAACAAATAGGAGAAGAGGTAGAAAGAGGAAGTACAGGAATATATGCTAAAGGTATGTATCATGAAGAAGAAAGAGTAATGCTATGGTGTGTAGCCTCAAGAAGAGAAATTTCAAAAATAAAACGAATAGCAAGTACAATAGACTCAAACTGCTTTTTAGTAATAT
This sequence comes from uncultured Clostridium sp., assembly GCA_947088765.1. Classification (GTDB taxonomy): domain Bacteria; phylum Bacillota; class Clostridia; order TANB77; family CAG-508; genus CAKPSH01. The sequence goes on from CAMUHU010000108.1 coordinate 4,615, forward strand.
CAAATGCAAGAGAAGCATTTGGAAAAGGATTTAAAAGGAAGTGATTGTCAATGATTTTTGAAAATGTCCCAAAAATTTTTAAACATAAGCCCTAAAAA
>CAMUHU010000109.1 GCA_947088765.1 uncultured Clostridium sp.
TTTTAGAATAAAACAAAAAGCAAATAATAGACTTAATATATATATTAAGATATTATGAATTTTTACCATATTTTGGAGAAAGATATATTAAAGATATAGAAGAATTAAAACAAATAATAAGTAAAACAGAAGATATACTCATAGACAAACTAATGGAATTAAAAATAGTAAATAAACTATCAGGAGATAAAGAATTTGATAAAAATATAATTAAAAAGATTTTTGAAATGAGAATGATAAACTTAGAAAATATAAATATTGAATTTGTAAATAACAATGAAGTAATATTTTATGATGTAGAAACAATAGAGAAAAGGTTTGAAATAGAAAACCAAGGAACTAAATTAAAATATAATAAAAAAATAAAATTATTTGACTAACAAGGAAATTATTGCTATCTCAAATTTGTAACCAGAAAGGAATGAAGGAAAATATGAAAATAAGTTTTTTAGGAGCAACCACAGGAGTAACAGGTTCTAATTTTTTAGTAGAAGGAGCAGGAAGGAAATTTTTAGTAGACTGTGGAATGTATCAAGGTCAAGCAAAAGAAGAAGAAAAAAACTTTGATATATTTGCATATAATCCAGAAGAAATAGACTTCATGCTTTTAACACATGCGCATATAGACCATTCAGGAAGAATACCAAAACTATATAATGATGGATTTAGAAATCCAGTATATGCAACCAAAGCAACCTGTGATTTATGTAATATAATGTTACCAGACAGTGGGCATATCCAAGAAATGGAAATGGAATGGAAAAACAGAAAAAGAATGAGACAAGGCAAAACATTATTAAATCCTTTATATACAGCAGAAGAAGCACAAAAATCATTAGAAATATTTAAACCAATAAAATATAATGAAATAATTGATATAGACGAAAACATAAAAGTAAGATTTAACGATGCTGGACATATGTTAGGTTCAAGTATAATAGAAGTATGGATAACAGAAAATGAAAAAACAGAGAAGGCTGTATTCTCAGGAGATATAGGAAATAATGATATACCACTTTTATCATCTCCAACAATGATAGAAGATGCAGACTATTTAGTTATGGAATCTACATATGGTAATAGATTACACATGAAAAACGAAACTAAAGCAGAAGATTTTTTAAATATAGCCTCAAGTACACTTTTACAAGGAGGAAATGTAATTATTCCATCATTTGCGGTAGGAAGAACACAAGAAATATTATATGAATTAAACAAAATAAAAGATGGTACAAACGATGAAGAATTTATAAATAAATACAATATTTTAATGAACACACCAGTATATGTAGATAGCCCTCTTGCAATATCAGCAACAGAAATCTTCAAACAAAATGAAGAATTATTTGATGATGATGTAAAAGAAGAAATACAAAGAGGAGATAATCCACTTGAATTCGATGGTCTAAAATTTACAAAAACAGCAGAAGAATCAAAAGCACTAAATGAAAGTACAGAACCATGTATAATAATATCAGCAAGTGGAATGTGTGATGTTGGAAGAATAAAACATCATTTAAAACATAATTTATGGAATCCAAAATCAACAATATTATTTGTAGGATATCAAGCACAAGGAACATTAGGTAGAGCAATAGTAAATGGAGCAAAAAAAGTAAAAATATTTGGAGAAGAAATAGCAGTTAATGCAAAAATAGAATATATAGAGGGATACTCAGGTCATGCTGACCAAGAATGGTTATTAAACTTTATATACTCATTTTTCAAGAAACCAAAACAAATAATTTTAGTACATGGAGAAGAAGAAGCCAAAAATACATTAAAGTACAAAATTGAAGAAACAACAGATATCCCAGTAACTATACCTAAACTAGGAGAAAAATATGAACTTAAAAATGAAGAAATAACTCTATTAGAAACAATACAATTACCAGAAAGAATAGACTCTATAAATGATGATATATTAGCAAAAGTAAAAACTATTAAAAATGAGATTGAAGATATGGAAACAATATTAAAAGAAGATATATTAACTCAAGATGCTATTGGTAATAAAGAAAAAGAGATAAGATTGCGTTTACGTGAAATTGAACGTTTAATTGTAGAAATTATACAATAAGATAAAAATATATCTACGTAGGGGCACATTGCATGTGCCCATTAAAAAGAGATAAATCCAAAAAGGGCACGTGCAACGTGCCTCTAATAAAACATCAATATAAAAAGGAGAAAAACAAATGAACAAATATTTTAATGATGCAATTATAGGAAACAATAAAATTAGAGCAGGTTTAACGAAAAAAGGGGAATTAATAAGGTTATTTTATCCCAATATAGACTTTAAGCAATTTATAGAAGAATTTAAAGTAGGGGTAAAAGTAAATGATTCAGGATTAATTCATTTAGAACAAGATATAAACAATGTATATGACCAATACTACTCAGAAGGCACAAATGTATTAAACACAGAAATCGAAAATACATATTTTAAATTAGGAATAATCCAAACAGATTGTGCACCAATAGGAGAAGATAATTTACTAATAAGAAAATATAAATTAATAAACCAAAATACAATTCCATTAGAGGTTAAGCTAATAGTAAAGTCTAAACTATTAACAAATGAAAATAATGATGTAGCCTCAAGAATAATAGATAAAGGTCTAATACAGTACACTCATGACTATAATTTTTCTATATTTTCAAATAAAGATATAATGTCACATAAATTGCATGGAGTAGATGAGGTAATAGAAAGTGGAGTATTAGGAGACAAAGACTATATAGGAATGACAAACAATTCAGGAATTATATATGATTTACAAGTAATAGAACCAAATGGAGAAATTGAGATACCATTGTACATATATATAAATGATAATAGAGAAAAATATAGATTACCAGATATAGAAAAAGACATAGACAATATTGTAAAAAAAGACTATAACGAAGAAATATATAAAACAAAAAAATATTGGAGAAGATACTTAAAAAGTCATTCAAATATTGAATTTGAAAATAATAGTTATGAACAAATGGTAAAAAATGTTTATGATAGAACAATATTATTATACCCATTACTAGGAAACTCCGAAACAGGGGGGATAGCAGCAGCAATGGAAATAGATGAAGGAAAAACAGCATGTGGAAGATATGCATATTCATGGCCAAGAGATGCAGTATTTATAACAAGTGCCTTAGACTTGCTAAATATGGCAAAAGAAACCGAAAAATTTTATAAAAATTTCTGCAAAAACACGCAAAGTAAAAATGGTATGTGGGAGCAAAGATTTTATACAGATGGAAGATTAGCACCAGCTTGGGGGTACCAAATAGATGAAACCTCAAGTGTAATCTTTGGAGTATACAGCCATTATCTAAAAACAAAAGACTATAGATTCTTAAAGGACAATTTTAAAATGCTAGAAAAAGCCACAAAATATTTAGAAAAATATATTAATAAAATTTTAAAAGGAGAAAATCCAGAAAAAGTAAGTTATGATTTATGGGAAATGCATGAGGGAGTGAGTTTATATTCACTATCAAGTATTTATGCAAGTTTTGAAGCAATGATAAAAGTAAACGAGCTAATATTACCAGAATTTGTAAACAATAGATTAAAACAAAATGAAATAAAAGGTCAAATTCAAACATTACAAGACAAATTAAGAAAAATAAAAGAATTTATAGTAAGTAATTTTTATGATGAACAAAATAATTATTATAGAAGAAACTTAGAAGATGATAAAATAGATATAAGTGTATTAGGAGCAATTGTACCATTTAATGTATTTTCTCCAAAAGAGAAAAAGATACAAAATACAATAGAGAGAATAAACATGACATTACGAACATACACAGGAGGGTATTTAAGATTTGAAGGAGATCATTATACTGGAGATAGACCATGGGTAATAGCAACACTATGGATGGCATTATATTACATAGAAATAGGTAAAATAAAAGAAGCAAAAGAATGTTTTGACTTTGTTGTAAAAACGCAAAATCCTCATGGATTCTTAGCAGAGCAAGTAGATAATCAAAAGATGGAACCAGCATGGGTAATAGGATTGGGGTGGTCACATGCAATGTTTATACTGGTACTAAACAAATTAAAAGAACTAGTAAAATAATTATTCATCTCATTCACTATTCATTATATCGTGTAGGGGCGCACAATGTGCGTCCGCACTTCGAAGAATATGCATAAGGATATAATATTTTTGGAAAGCCTTTATTACAACGGGCGATTAATAATCGCCCCTACATATTCTCTACTATTTCTAAATACTACTTTCTATTTTATGATATGATTAAATTTCTCTGCTATTAAATACAACTATTGATAATACTAATATTTTATGTTAGAATATTAGATGTACAATAGAAATTTCAAAAGCACAAGGAGGCTATGGTATGGAAAGAGAATCTTGGATGATTAAAAATGGACTCCGTGTTCGTAATAATGAAGGGGTGGAAAACTTAGAAGGTCAATACATACGTGATATTGCGGACGAATACGATTATAAACTCGATAAGGACGGAGACCTAAAGGCAATCATTAGTTCAGGACTAACGGTCAAGCAGTTTTCCTAAATAGGAAAACCAAAACTAAACAATCCAACTTGTTAAAGGTTGGATTGTTTAGTTTTATATATGATATATTTTCTACAAAATTGCTATACAATAATTTGAAAATGTAGTGTTACAATTGATGTGAAACAAAAAATATAGAAAAAAAGTGATTCAA
>CAMUHU010000110.1 GCA_947088765.1 uncultured Clostridium sp.
GAAGAATTACTTACCAAAGAAAAAAAGAATTAGGAGATTATTACAGAAAGGTAAGGATATATCAATGAAAGAAATAGGAATTTATATACACATACCATTTTGTAAGAAAAAATGTTATTATTGTGATTTCATATCATATCCTAACAAAGATAATTACATTGAAGAATATATAGAAACTGTAATAAAAGAATATCGTAATTACAAAGCAGAAGAATATATAATTAAAACAGTATATATAGGTGGAGGAACTCCATCATATATTGATAGTAAATATATTGTAAAACTTTTAAAAGAAATAAATTTAGAAAAAGCAGAGGAAATAACTATTGAAATTAATCCAGGAACTGTAACAAAAGAAAAATTAATAGATTATAAAAACGCAGGTATAAATAGATTAAGTATAGGCTTACAAGCAACACAAGATACTTTACTTAAAGAAATAGGTAGAATACATACCTATAATGAATTTTTAAATACATATAATATTGCAAGAGAGTGTGGATTTAGAAATATAAATATAGATTTAATGTTAGCATTACCAAAACAACATATAGAAGATATAATACAAAGTGTAAAAAAGATAATTGAATTAGATCCAGAACATATTTCAATATATTCATTAATATTAGAAGAAGGAACTAAAATGTATGATCTAGTAAATACACAAAAATGTATTTTACCAGATGAAGATGAAGAAAGAAAAATGTACTGGACAGTTAAAAATTTATTAGAAAAGAATGGATATAATCATTATGAAATATCAAACTTTGCTAAAGAGGGTTATTATTCAAAACATAATATTGACTGTTGGAATCAAAAAGAATATATAGGGATAGGAGTTTCAGCACATTCATATTTGAATAATAGAAGATACTCTAATTTAGAAAAAATAGATGAATATATAAAAAATTATAATGATAAAGAAATACATGAAATACAAGATAAAATATCTCAGGAAAAGGAATATATGATAATAGGGTTAAGAAAGCTAGAAGGAGTTAATATTTCGGAGTTTAAATTAAAATTCAGTGAAAATCCTATATATTTATTTAGAAATGAATTAAATAAATTAGTAAATTTAGAATTAATAGAAATGGACTTAAATAATATAAGATTAACAGATGAAGGATTAGATTTAGCAAATATAGTGTGGGAAGAATTTATATAAAATCTATATTGGTAAGAATACTAAGAGGGTTTCCTGTAAATAGGAAGCCCCCATTGTGATTTAATATTTGAAATCATATTTTGCATGTGTACGATTATAAATGTATCGTTTAGTTTTAGTTATTAAATGATATAATACATAAATTATAGCTATTAGTATTAATGTTGTCCTTGCAATTAAATAAAATACATATCCCCATCTAGGCTTATTATTTTCATCAACCATTAGTTCAGTATTTATAACTCCAGACCAAATACCAGATTGTTTAGCTTGAGACTTTTCTTTATAAGAATCATAATGATATGTAAAACCAAATTCAAATAAGTTCTTAGCATCAACAAATTTAGCTTGGTCACCAGTATTTGGAAAAGTTGAACCTAAAATAACTGCAATAAATTCTATATTATCCTTTTTGGCACCTGCAACTAGACAATTTTGAGCAGGATTTGTATAACCTGTTTTTATACCAGTAGCATATTCGTAAAAATGGGGAGAAGCAGTATTTATTAAATGATTCGAATTATGTAAAACTCTATCATTTAATGGATAAACATTTGAAGATGGAAGGGTATAAGTTTCAGTAGATACAATAGTTCTAAATTCTTGTATATTCATAGCGTGTTTTGCTATTAATGCTAAATCATAAGCTGTTGTACGCATATTTGCATCATGAACACCATTAGGGTTAGTAAAATATGTATTTTGGCAACCTAATTGTTTTGCTTTTTCATTCATCATATTTGCAAAAGCAGGAATATTACCAGCTATATGTTCTGCTAAAGCATTTGCAGCATCATTCCCAGAAGGAACAAGTAAAGCATACAGTAGGTCTCTTGTACTTAAAATTTCTCCAGCCTGTATTTTTGATACAGTATATCCAGAAGGAACTGTTGATATTGCACGTTCGCTTACTGTAACTGGTTCATCAAGACTACAATTTTCAAGTACAATAATAGCAGTCATTATTTTTACAGTACTTGCAGGATACATTGGAGTAAAAGCTTCTTTTTGGTATAAAATATCTCCAGAACTTTTTTCTATTAATAAAGCTGATGGTGCATTAATGTTTAAACTGGCTTTTACAGATTCCACATCAACTTGTGGAATACTAGAAGCATTTGCAAATGGGATACATATTAAATTAAATAAAATAATAATAATTAAACTTATAAATAATTTTTTAACTCTCATAAATATTATCATATCATGAGACAAGACATAAATTCAAGAAGTATTTAACAAAAATTATAAAAATTTTACAGTTGATTTTTAGATATTATAGATATAAAATAAACACGATATAATTTTTGGAAGGAATGAGTACTATAAAATTAGATGAAAAATTAATGATAGCAAAACTTATGGATAAGATAAAAATTTGTAAGACTAATAATAAGATAGTAAATACAGAGTTTTTAAATATATACAAAAGGGAATTATTGATAAAAGAATTAAACAGATTAAAAGAAAAGAATTATCTCTTTTTTGGTGGATTTAAGGACTCTGAGTATAAAATACTTATAATGTATCCTGAAAAATTTAAGGAAGAATTTGATTTGTATAGAAATAATAATAATTCACAAATAGCTGAAAATGCAATAAATAATATAATAAAAGCAATAAGAATAAAATTACCAAAAGAACTTATAGGCAAATATGAGCATAGAGATTATTTAAGTGCTGTTATGAAATTTGGACTTGTAAGAGAAAGAATGGGAGATATAATAGTTCATGAAGATGGAGCTTATATAATGGTTTTGAAAGAAAATGCAGAATATATAAAAAACTCATTAGAAGAATTAATTAGATTTAGAAAATCAGAAATAGAAATAATAAATATTGATAAAGTTGAGTTAAAACCAATAGATTTCAAGGAAATAAAAATATCAGTAAGTTCAAATAGATTAGATAATTTTGTATCAGAAATATGTAAAATTTCAAGGAGTCAAACGGAGGAATTATTAAAAAACGAAAAAATTTATCTAAATTCAAAGTTGGAAACAAAAGCCTCTAAAGAGGTGAAATTAGAAGATATTTTAGTTATACGTGGTAGAGGCAAATTTAAAGTATGTGAAAAATTAGGAACGAATAAAAAAGGAAAAAACATTGTAGGAATTTTAAAATATATGTAGGGACACCTATCTATATTTTTTACACATTGAATTTAAATAACTGTTATCGAGTAACATATTAAATAATTGATAACAAAATATGTTGAATTTATTTAACATATAATATATAATATCAATAAATTGCAAAAAATGTAAAAATAGGAGGAATAAAAAATGACCCAAGCAGATAAAAATTTTATAGATACATGTAAAGAAATATTAGAACATGGATATTCTTCAGTTGGAACAAATGTTAGAACTATATGGGAAGATGATGGTAGTGAAGCTAATTATATATCAATAGTTGGTGTTACAAATAAATATGATGTAGCAAAAGAATTTCCAATGATAACTTTAAGAAATAATACAAATACAGTAAAAAAAGCAATAGATGAATTGCTTTGGATTTGGCAAAAAAAATCTAATAATGTTAATGATTTGAATTCACATATATGGGATCAATGGGCAGATGAAGACGGAAGTATTGGAAAAGCATATGGATATCAAATGCAAAAAAAATATAACTTTAAAATTGGTTCAGAAATTAAAAATATTGACCAAGTAGACTATGTGCTAGAATTACTAAAAAACAATCCATCTAGTCGTAGAATTATGACGAATATATTTGATTTTGAAGACTTAAAAGATATGAATTTAGAGCCATGTGCATATGGAACACAATGGTTAGTAAAAGAAGGAAAATTACATTTAATATTAAATCAACGTTCACAAGATATGCTTGCAGCAAATGGATGGAATACAATGCAATATTCAGCACTTTTGCATATGTTTGCACAATGTGCTGGACTAGAGGTAGGAACACTTACACATAATATAGGAGACTGTCATATATATGATAGACATATTCCACTTGTAGAAAAATTAATAAGTGCAGAACCAATGGATGTATCTCCAAAGCTAATAATAAATAATAACACCAAAAATTTCTATGAATTTAAAGTAGAGGACTTTGAAATTAAAGGATATGACTACAATAAAGAAATTAATTTAGGAAGAATACCAGTAGCAACATAAATTCTAAGGGTATAAATTGTAATAACCTAGAAACTTAAAAAGTTTGTAGGTTGTTTTTTCATATAAAATGCTTGACATTCACAAACATACGTTTTATTATATATATAAGGATGTGAGTGTATGGAAGAAAATAAATTAGGAATTCAAAATGAATTGTCTAACAAAGATATAAAAAATTTAATATATACAATAAGAGGAAAACAAGTAATGTTAGACAGTGATGTAGCAAGACTTTTTGAATATACAACTAAAGACCTAAATAGAAATGTCAAGAATAATATAGAAAGATTTCCTCAATATTATTGTTTTCAATTGACTAATGAAGAATACAAATCTTTAAGGTGCAAAAATTTCACCTTAAACGAAAATGGAAGAGGACAACATAGA
>CAMUHU010000111.1 GCA_947088765.1 uncultured Clostridium sp.
GAGATACTGCTGTTTGGTCTTCTTTTATTTCTTCTTGATTAGATAAGATTATTCCACAATGATTATTTGATAAAAGATAATTTAATAATATCACTGTTGTTTTATCATATCTTAATATAAATTTATTTTCATTTAATATATATTCTGCTTCTAACTTATCATTATCTTTATGCTTATAAAAGTAGTTAGAATAATCTGATAATATATCATAAAATCTATGATGCTGATTATTTTCCATAATACTTATAATTAATATTTATATATGTTCAGCTGTCTTACTCTTTTCTGATAGATTAATTATTATATGTAACGATTATTGTAAAATATCATTTATCGCATTTTCAAATAGTTCGTCATATTTTAAGGCATTATTTTTTATTTTTATAAGTTGATGATTGTCTAAATTTATAAAATTATAGCCATTAAAACTAATTACCTCAACATAATCTTTATATTGTTTAAATATAACAAGTTCACTACCAAAATTTTCACTATTTACATATACCAAAGCAGTATCCTTTTCTACGATATATTTAATAAAAAAAGTGCCACTCATATCGTCTGATAGTTCATATGAAGTACTATTTTTTGGTAGTGTATTTAGTAAAATATCAGTTGTTGAGGATTTATAATATAGTTCATATGCCTTTTTTATAGAATTAGTTCTAATTTTTGTTTTATAGAACCCATCACATCTGTCTCCACCTACATCTATTAGAATATTTGATTTATATTCAATATTTTTATTATTGTCTACACAAGAAATTTTATTTGTGAGTATATAGCATGGTATTTTTACCCAGTTAAAAATATTACTAACTGATACTTTAGGATATAGATAATCATCATTTAATAATAATTCTTCTATATCATACATGTTCTTTTCAAAATAAATTATATTGTTTCTTTTTGCAAATGACATATAGCCAAATATTCTATTGTTGATCATAATATTTATCAAAACACTATTTTCTGAAAATTCATATTTTACTTTTATATTATCTGATAATACTGTTTTCATATCAATATTTATAATTTTGTCACTCTTCGGTAAGTGAGTTAGAAAGTTATGATAAAATTTTTTTATCCTGTTACTGTTATACTTATTAGTATATACATAATCTATATCATTTAAAAAAATAGAATATGCTTTACCTAAATCGTTTGTTTCTATTTTTTTAATTCCATTTGTATCATCAAAAAAATTCTTGACACCTCTATCTCTAGTTAATAGTGAAACTCCAATAAAATGACATTCCTGCTCTGGAAACAACTCCGCATGGGCTTGAAATTCAATAGTGCTAAACAACAATGTTAGTATTAATATTAACTTTTTCATACAAGACTCCTTGTTAATTATTTTCTCTATATTCAAGTTGTTTTGAATATATTGGCAAATAATCATTAATATTTTTTTTAATTATAGTATAATCAACACATGAATTATATGTATATTTTGTATTTGTTGGAATATCATACTGTATAAAAAAAGAAGGATTTACTCTTCCTGTCAATCCTTTTGCTATTTGAGTAGTAATTTCAAAATGTAAATGAGGACCTTTATGTTTAGATTTTGTTTCATCAATTCCAGTTGTTCCTGTTGCTCCTATAATATCTCCAACTTTTACTTTTGAACCAACAGATATATCTGTAGCATACTTATCTAAATGAGCATAATAAATATAAAATACATTACTATTTTCATCATAATTTGGTCCAAATGCTTGTTCACCATCAATGATTGAATTATTTACAGTATGCTTAATTTTAGGATATAATAATTTATAGTTAATAGTTTCTTTTCTTTTTTTTAGTATATTAATCGCTGTATTGGATGTTATCTCTAAAATTATTGTTTTACCATATCCTTTCAACTCTGACATACTATAAACAATCCCTTCCAAACATGCATATACTCTTGTTCCTGGTTCAGCAAATAAATCAACACCTTGATGTTTAGAGCCATTTCTAACATGCCCAAAACCAGACCAATATGGTGCATAACCACCACTTTGCATAAAGATGGCAATCTGCATTTTATCCAATGGGTCATGCCAGTCTTTATCACTTATTTGAATATTACTTAAATCTTTTTTTACTCCACATTTCACATGTGTTTTTCCATGTTTTGTATTATATGCAAGGCTTTTCATATAAGCAAATATGTATAATTTTGATGATATGTATTACTTCCCTTTACTGTTTAATTGTTTAAATATATTAATATCTTTCATTAAAAAAAGCCTCTGCATCAATATATGATAAATATAGGTATGTTCCATTATTATCTTCTTTTAAAACTGATAATGCTAAGTTTTCTATATACAATTCTTTGCTACCATTTGGAGTATAACACATGGTTTGTTCAAAATAATCAGGATCTAAAGCATGAGTCCATAATACTTGAGTATTTTCTTTTGGCATTTTTGTTATAACTGTTGGTTCAAAAAAGGGGTCTAATTGTAATTTTTTTAAAACATCTGTAATACTTTGTTTTTGAAAAAAAGATATAAAAGCTAATTGAGCATTTTCATCTATAAGTGTCATTTTATAACTTTTATATTCATCATCATATATGGCTTTATCTTTATTAAATTTAGTTTGTAAAGCTTTTTGCAGATTTTGACCAACAAGTGAATCAAAAAATTTTTCTATAGGTGTACACTTTTCTCTAAAATTTGTTGTAGCATATCCTATAGAACTAATTTCATTCATATCTGTAGTGAATAATTTTCCTTCTTTTTGCTCTGCTTCTGTCATACACTTTTCATATTCATGAAAATTTTTTTTTGTTACTTTTTTTCTCCAATCACCATCACAATCTACAGCATAAAGCCTAAACGGAACTAAAATAATAAATAACACGATTATTTTATACATAATATACCTCATTATTAAAAATTTTTTATATTAAACTCTTTATCCTCTCCATTAAATTTTATATATTTCCTAGGAGAAGTATTTGGACTAATACTAAATTCAGTATCAAAACTTTTTCTGTTACTCTTAATACCTATATGTATCCAATAAGAACGATGTTTTTCAAGTATACATTGAGATATAATATTATTATCCAAACCTGATACTTTATTGTTATATATATCTTTAAATAATGACACTAACTTATCTCTTTGTTCTGACATATCTTTCGCACTTAAAACAAAGTCCACAGCTTCACAAAACATATGTTGACTTGTGGAGCTTCCTTTGACTTTGATATTAAGTGGTAGGCATCTTACACCACTAGTAATTATTATAGATTTTTTACCAGCACTATTGCCACCATTAATATATGTTCTTATAGGCTCAAGAATATCTGTACACAACTGTGTAAGTTTTAAATAATTATCTTCTTCCATTGCATATTGTCTATTCTCTTCAAGATGTTCTGTATAACTTGTATTAACTAATTCACTCAAAGAAAAATGTTCTGATAGTTTTTCCTCTATTTTTACATTGCTTTTAACCTTACATACACTATGTGTTTTTCCATGTTTTGTATTATATGCAGGGCTTTTCATATAAGCAAATATGTATAATTTTGATGATATGTCTTTATTTTCCAGTTTCTTTTTACTACAGTGGTTTCTTTACTTTACCTAGTCGCTTTATCTAATATAATTGTATCATATGATTTTATATTAGCTTCTTTTTTATCTGAAAAATCTTTTTTATAAAAACTAAATATTAATTTTGTATTTGATATATCATCAGTATCTGCATTTATTTTAAAACAAGCCGACGCAGTATCTCCACATAAAAATTAAAAATATTTTTGTGCATTTTCTACTGCATCAATAATCATTGATTTTTTTGGTTCTTTTCCTTTACCACAAAGCCATATAGTCCAGTCATTACCTTCTGTTGGAACTTTTAACTCTTGTTTAGCATTTTTAAAAACTACTGTATCTATTTCATATAAATTTACATATATCATTTTTATTTTATTTTGTTCTGCATAACTTAAAGCATTAGATGAATAGTTGTTTTGGTCATCTGCTATAGTATAAAATGCATCTTCACCTTGTTCTTGTTTGATATGTTTAATATATGCACCTGATATACCAAATTCCACCATAGTATTTACACTGCAATCAATAGTTTTTACTTCTGCATACACATTCACACTAAACATTACAATAAAAATAATAAAAAAAACTTTCATAACACACCTCTTTTATTGATATATTTCTAAATGATAGCAATTTTGTTTGCTCTCATTAATAAATTTCAATATTCCTTGCTTTTCATATTTTTCAACAATTTCACGGCAATTCTCTTTTTCTATATCATTCATTTCACCCAATCCAATATCTAAAACATTCAATGTTGAAAAATCAGAAAGACAATGTTTAGATACTTTGGATGCACCCAATTCTAAATTTTTTTCTCCATTAGTTTAATAACTGTATCTCTATCTTTATCTTTATTGTCTACATAAACATTGATAACCTTGTCTCCATTGTTACCATATGTTACTAATTCAAATAGAACTCATTTCTTATTTAGCAATAATTTTTACTGCTACCTAATAAGAAACTATCTAACTATATATAAGAAATTACAAAAGATCGTTTGCACTACAATCTTGTTGGTAAACATACACACCTGTTTTATCTTCCATATACATTCTATCCACTCTGTAATCATT
>CAMUHU010000112.1 GCA_947088765.1 uncultured Clostridium sp.
AAATTAAAGATGGCGAATTAGGAGCTGTTAATTTCAATAATATGATACCAGTAAACGAAAGCAATTACTCTTTAGTAGACTTAAACAAAGAAACTTTAACAATTGCAGAATTGAAATATCAAAAGTTATTAAGAGAACAATTAGATTGGCTTAACGCAAACTATAAACAAGTTAAAAATAAATCTTTTAAACTATATCAATTATATAGTAATGGAAAACTACCAGAAAATATAAGAGTAAGATGTTGTAATTTTAAACTATTAGAAGAAAAATGTGTTGAATATAATAAATAGCATCTCAGCGACAACTTACAAGTTATAGAGTAGATTAAAAAATGATTCGCCTTTGAATCATCTTTAATTTTCTCTATTAATTTCTTTTTGCAATTCATCTAAAAAGACTTGAGTAGTTTTAGAAAATACTTGATATTTCTTCCATACCATAACGAGGTTAGCTTTTAAATTAGGTATGATAGGCTTAAAGCATAAATTACTATCATCAGTTAAATTTATTAACTTATCAAGAGTTACAGCATATCCAAAGCCTTCTTCTACATATAAAGAGGCATTATAAATTAAATTATAGGTTGCTACAACATTTAGTTTTTCAGTATTATCCCCAAACCAAATAGAAAATTCATTGTTAGCAAGTGCTTGTCTTGAACAAAGTAATGGAATATCTAAAAGATCGTTAGGTTCTATATAATCTTTTTTTGCTAAATCACTATCTTTTCTCATTAAAACTCCCCAAGTATCATAAACAGGCAATTTAACATATCCATATTTTTTTATATCAGTTGGCTCAATTAAAACACCAAAATCAATAAGACCTTTGTCTAATTTCTCAATAACATCTTCGCTATTTCCACTAAAAAGATGATAATGAATGTTAGGATATTTCTTTTGCAATTTACTACTTAACTTTGCAATAATTCTCATACCTTCTGTTTCTCCAGCACCTATATAAATATCTCCAGAGATAATTTCATTATCCATATTTTTTAATTCTGCTTGTGTTTTTTCTAGCAAATCAATAATTTCTCCTGCTCTTTTACGAAGTAATATACCATCTTCTGTTAATGTTATTTTCCTTTTTCCTCTAATCAATAATTTCTTACCAAGTTCATCTTCTAATTCCATAAGTTGTTTTGAAAGAGTAGGTTGTGTTATGTGCAAACTTTCAGCAGCAGCAGTTATATTTTCTTCTCTGCTAACAGCCAAAAAGTATTTCAATAATCTAATTTCCATATAAGATCCTCCTAATTAATAAGGATTACAACCTCATTACATTCGGTTGCATAAGTCAACTGTAACTCGCTTTGCTCGAACAGTTGACTTAATTATAACATTTTTTATCATTCTTGTAAACTATGATAAACTATTCCAAATAAGTATTGGCTATTTTATAAAAGTCAGTATATAATAAAAATGAAAAAGATAAAATAAAAATTTGAAAGGAGAAAATAGAATATGATAGGAGATCAGGACAGAAAAGAAGCATTAATTCAAAATTTGCAAGATGCTGGGTGTAATCAAAAAATAATAGATGAATTTTTAGATTTACTAGATAAAAAGCAAATAGATAAAATTTTCATTTTACTTTCAAAATATAGAAGTTCATTATTAGAATCATTACACAAAAATCAAAAGGAAATAGATATTTTAGATTATTTAATTGTTGATTTAAAAAAGCAAAATATATAGTTTTAGGAGGGAAAAGATGAATAAGAAAATATTAATTTTTATAGTAGCTGTTATCATTGCAATTTTGATTATTGCAGGTATTATATATAAAAATTCAAAAACAAAACCGAGAGAGGAGAGAGATTTAGGAATGAACACAAATAGTATTAATCAAGAAAGCAGCAATACAAGAAATATAGTAGAAAATTCAATAGAAACAAACAATAATAATACAACTAATGGAAATTCAAACTTTAATTTTGAAACAAAAACAGTAAAATTAAATAGTGGATATGAAATGCCACTAAATGGAATAGGAACATATAGTCTAACAGGAAATACTTGTTATGATGCCATTACAGTAGCATTAAATTCTGGAGTTAGACTTATAGATACAGCCTATATGTATAGTAATGAAGAAGAAATAGGTAGAGCAATAAAAGATTCAAATGTTCCAAGAGAAGAAATCTTTATTATTACTAAATTATATCCAAATCAATTTGATGAGCCAGAGAAAGCAATAGAAATGGCTTTTGAGAAATTAAATGTCGATTATATAGATATGATGTTACTTCATCATCCTGGAACAAATGATGTGAAAGCATACAAAGCAATGGAGAAATATGTAAAACAAGGCAAAATTCGTTCTATTGGATTATCTAATTGGTATGTAAAAGAATTAGATGAATTTTTACCACAAATTGATATAATGCCTAGTTTAGTACAAAACGAAATCCACCCATATTATCAAGAAAATGATGTAATACCATATATTCAAAGTAAAGGAATTGTTGTTCAAGGTTGGTATCCATTTGGTGGTAGAGGACATACAAAGGAACTTTTAAGCGATAGCACAATAGTAGAAATAGCCAATAATCATAATGTAACAGCAGCACAAGTTATATTAAGATGGAATTTACAAAAAGGTGTTGTTGTAATACCAGGCTCTAGTAATCCAGATCATATAAAAGAAAATACAGAAATATATGATTTTGAATTAACAAATGATGAAATGAAAAAAATAAATAGTTTAAATCGTGATGAAAAACATGATTGGTATTAAAATAAATAAGAAAGGATAATTTAAGATGGATAAAAAATTGATAATTGGAATTATAGTATTGATTTTAATAGTATTAGTAGGAAGTATATTCGCCATTGCAAATATGAACAATAAAACACAAGATAATACAGAAAAATCAGAACAAGAAATTGCTAATTCAAATGTTAATGTAAATAATAAACAAGAAAATCAAAATAAAGAAAATACAAATTCACAAATTGAAAAAGGGCAAATAACGATCCCTACTACAAATGAACAAAACAATCAAAATACAAACACAAATACTTCTAAAAAAACATTAGTAATTTATTATTCAAGAAGTGGAAATACAAAGCAAATTGCTGATTATATTGCAGAGAAAACAAATGCAGATGTAATAAGATTAGAAACAGTAAGAGCATATCCAAGTAATTATGATGAAATGCTAGATACAGCTAAAGAAGAACAAAGAAATGGTGGCAGACCAGAATTAAAAAACAAAAACATTAATATAGCAGATTATGATACGATATTTTTAGGCTATCCAATTTGGTGGGGAGAAATAGCGACTCCAGTCTATACATTTTTAGATGAATATGATTTATCAGAAAAGAAAATTGCTCCTTTTGTAACATCAGGTAGTTCAGGATTATCAGGAACACCTAGTGATATAAAAAGAGAAGAACCAAATGCAGAAATTTTAGATGCAATGTCTATAACATCATCTACTTTGAATAATTATAAATCATTAACAGATAATTGGTTATCTAAATTGGGATTTTAGGAGGTAAGAAGTGAAAGTAGTAGCAATAAACGGAAGTAGTAGAAAAAATGGAAATACTGCTATTGCATTAAATACTGTACTTGAAGAATTAAAAAAAGAAGGCATTGAAACAGAAATGATACAATTAGCAGGTAATACAATAAATCCATGCAAGGCTTGTTTCACTTGTGGTGGAAAAAATAATTGTTCATTTAACAATGATATGTTCGCAGAAATCTTTGAAAAAATGGTAAATAGTGATGGAATTATTTTAGGAAGTCCAGTATATTCGGCAGATGTATCATCTAATATGAAAGCACTTATTGATAGAGGAGCAGTTGTAGCAGATATGAATCCACAAATTTTAAAACACAAAGTAGGTGCATCAGTTGTAGCTTGTAGGAGAGGTGGAGCATTAAATGCAGTAGATACATTAAATCACTTTTTCTTAAACCACGAAATGTTTGTAGTAGGCTCAATATATTGGAATATGGTATATGGTAGGATGCCTGGAGATGTCAAAAATGATGAAGAAGGAATGGAAAATATGAAAAATTTAGGCGAAAATATAGCCTATTTATTAAATAAATTAAAAGAAAGAGGTTAGAAATTATGGAAGAAAAATTAAATTTAGTGCAAGAATGGGATAAAACATTCCCTAAAAGTGAAAAAGTAAATCATAAAAAGGTAACATTTCATAATAGATATGGAATGACATTAGTAGCAGATATGTATGTACCTAAAAATTCAGAGGGAAAACTACCAGCCATAGCAGTATGTGGACCTTTTGGAGCAGTAAAAGAACAATGTAGTGGATTATATGCACAAACTATGGCAGAAAAAGGTTTTTTAACAATAGCATTTGATCCATCATTTACTGGAGAAAGTTCAGGGATACCACGATATATGGCAAGTCCAGATATAAATACAGAAGATTTCCAAGCAGCAATAGATTTTTTATCAGTTCAAGAAAATGTAGATAGTGAAAAAATAGGAATTATAGGAATTTGTGGATGGGGTGGAATGGCTTTAAATGTAGCAACACTTGACACAAGAATAAAAGTTACTGTTGCAGCTACAATGTATGATATGACCAGAGTAAATGCAAATGGATATTTTGATGAAGGTGA
>CAMUHU010000113.1 GCA_947088765.1 uncultured Clostridium sp.
GTTTTTTCGTTTTTTTATTTATTTGTTAAATTTATGTGTCTGTTTTGTAATATTAATGCGCTTTTCTTAGGGAAATGCAAATTTTATGATTTTTTTGCTGTGTCTGTTTCATCTATTGGTCCAAATATTTCATCAAATTTTGCTTCTAGCTCTTTTGCTATATCTAATTCTTTGTCTTCTACTACTTCTTCTTGTGGTAACATTGGTATATCGTCTATTTCTGTTTTTGACTGATTTTTATTATTATTAGTTTCTATTGGCTCAAATTGAGGACTATTGTTTCTTTTTGGCTCTGCTGTTTTTTCTTGTTTTGGTGCTTCGTCTGCAAATAAATCGTCTAATGAATCTATTTTTAAATCATTGACTTGTTGCTTTTCTCCTTCTTGAGTATATGGATTATATGGGTTGAACGTCCTCCATTCTCCTCTTTCTAGGTCTCTTGCTTCATTATGATCTGCTCTATATCTATCTAATTGTTTGGCTTCATTATGTTTAAAGTAATAATATTTGTTTGCTTTAATTGGTCTTATACCTTTTTCAAATATTATACATTGATCCATATCAAATCTTCTTAATTCATCTGGTGTTAATAGTGCTCTTTCCATAATATTGTCTGAATAGTTTTCACCATTTCTGACATATGCTCTATCTTTACTTATAGACACACTTTGTCTTGATATCGTTTTGCTACCTAAAGCTTTTGAGAAGTATTCTACTGTTTTTTGAGAGTTACTTCCTAAGAATAAGTGTGTATCACAGTTACCTATTATTGTTTCAAATGATTTTTCATATACAGCTTCTAGTTGGTCTAAGTTTTGTAATATAACACTAAATTGTATTTTCCTACTTCTACTTGTTGATATTTTTTTATCAAAGTCTGGTACTCTACCTATGTTTGCAAACTCGTCTAGTATAAAGTATGTAGGCATTGGTAATGCTCCACCATTTAAATCTGCGAAATCATATAATTGTTGTATCATTTGAGAGAAAAATATTGTTAGTAAGAAGTCATAAGCTGTGTGTGTATCTGATGATATTACATAAACTGCGGTTTTCTTTTTTCCTATATCTTCAAAGTCTATTGTATTTGTTGAGGTTAATTCTGCTATTTCCTTTGAATCGAATTTTCCTAATTTTGATTGTAGTGTACTTAAAATTGATGAATATGTTTTATCTGAAGCTGCTGATATTTCTACTGATTTATAATATTTTCTAGCAGGATGTTCCATTGGTAATTTGTTTATTAAGTCTGAAAGCATACTATTGTTTCCACTACCACTCGCTGCTCTTACTAATTCTGCACAACTTGCTAGATTTTGCTCTTCTGGTGGGCGTGTTGCTATTAAATAATATATTAATGATTTTAATAGCATTTCTCCCATGTCTTCCCAGAATGGTTCAGAGGCTGATGATTCTCCTTGTCCTTTTATTATTGTATTTGCTATAACATCTACATCTAGTTCGTTTGATATATGCATTAATGGATTATATCCATCACTGTTCTGTGGTCTTAATAAGTTTAATACTTTTATTTCATATCCATTTGCTTTTAAAAATCCTGCTGTTTTATCATAGAGTTCTCCTTTAGGGTCTGTAAATACATATGAACCTAACATTTGACATGCATTTGGAATTGAGAAAGATGCAGATTTACCAGCACCTGATCCGTCCTACTACTAATATGTTTACATTTCCTCTTTTGTCTACTGGTAAATAATTCCCTTCTGCTAGTATTAACCCTTTTTTAGGGCTTAATACTTTAAATTGTTCTCCACGTTCACACCAGTCGCTTGAACCATGTTCGATATCTTGATATTTAGTTTTAGGCGCAGTTCTTACTAATCCAATAGTTACTATTCCTAAAAATCCTAATGTGTATTTCCATAGTAAACTTATGAATGCTCCCCAATAACTTCCTAGTTCTTTTATGTTTGCAAATGGTTGTGCTATTCTCTCTCCTACTGTGGCAGAAAACGTATTCATAGAGAATTTTTCTCCTGCACTTGCTACTTCCCATCCATATGCTATTGGCATAACAAATACTATGGCTAAAAATAACCATAGTATGGCTGCAAATATAAAAGTTTTTTTATTTTTTCTAAATGCTCCTTCTATTTTATAATTCATAAAGCATCATTCCTTTTCTAACTACTCTCTTCCTTCGTCTCTTCCAGATGTTCTACCTATTGGTACATCTGTTATTCCATTTCTTTTTGCTACTTCAACTATTGTTTGTTCTTTACCTGAATATGCTAATGCTCTGCCTAATAACATTATTTCATTTTTTTCTTGCATTTCAATTAATAATTCTTGTGACATGATATCTATCTTTAAGTCTTCACTTTTTCTATCTTTTGGTGGTATCCCTTTAAGTTCTTTACCATTTGTATATCCTAACGTCATAACAATTTCAGGTGTTTTCTTTTCCTCTACCATTAGAGCCTTCCTCCTTTTAAATATTCTCCCTTATTTCAAAAGCAAAATAAGATTTATATGGTTTCATTTTACATTTCCCTTTTACCTCATTTGTTTCTTGGTCAAAATATAAAATTGGCTTTACTTCTTCAACTGTTTCTGTATCTATTATTGTTATTGGTCTTTTTAAATTTGGCGTATAAGAAAACTCTCTATATATAGGGCTTTCTTCTGTTTTTATTGCGTCAAATTTTATTGGCATAGGCTTTTTGGTTATTTTTACTTCATCATTTATTAACATTCCTGTATTTACTACTACTTTTTCTTTGCCAAATGATAAAAATACTAGCGAATTTCCCTCTATTTTTGGATTATCCACATAGTATGTTCTTTTAAAGTTTTCTCCTCTTATTTCTGAACTTCTAATTAATCTTTCAACAGTAAATTTGGGTGTATTTTTGTCTTCTATTTCTTTTTTGTCTGTTTCTACTACTTCATATATTACCGTGCTTACATCCTTTGGGTCTGTTATGCTAAAGTGTCTTCCTTGAACATTTTTCATATTCTTTCTCCCCTTTACTTATGTATAGCTTGTCTTTTGTTAGTACTATACATAATTATACTATATTTATTACAATATGTCAACTAGATTCTTTGTATATTTTTTAGCCAGCCTCTGGGACATGGGCATACACACCCCAGTAAAATTCGCTCGCGAATTTTCCATGACTCATTCGCGAAAGTATAAAAATAAGAAATAGATTTTTTTATTTTTATATTTTCTCTCATTTCTTCCACCCCTACAAATATTTAATTATATTTTTGTTAAGGTTCTAGGGTTAAATTGAGATATTTTCTGTAGTTCTCTATATTTTTTCGCTTCTTCTTCTGATATTTGTTCTGGTATCATTATTTGAATTTCACATATTAAATCTCCTCGTCTACCTTTTCCATCTTTAAAGCCTTTGTTTTCTACTATTATTTCTTTTCCTGAGGTAGTCCCTCTTTGAAGTTCTATTTCTTCTATGTTATCAATTCCTTGAACTTTTATTTTACTTCCAAGTGCTGCTTCCCATGGAGTTACAAATACTTTTGTATGTAAATCATATCCATTTAGAGTAAATTTATCATTTTCTAATACTTTTACCTTTATGAATAAGTCTCCTGGCTTTTCGTCTTTTGCTCCTTTTTTTCCCTGTCCTATTAAACGAATTCTTTCTTTGTTTCTAATTCCTGCTGGTATTTTTACTGTTATTGTTTTTAAGTTTCCACTTACAGTTCTTAATGAAATTTTCTTTGTTTTTCCATAAAAGGCTTCTTCTAGAGTAATTTCTATCCCAGTTTCTACATCTTCTCCTTTTTTTGCTCCTATTTCTTCCTCTTGTTTCTTATTTTTCTTTGGGGCATATCCAAAGAACATCCCAAATAATCCGTCCTTAATAGAATCTGTTTTTTCTTCTTTGTTTCCATATTTTTCTCTATTTTTTCTTCTTCCTATATTTATATTCCATGCTCTGTCATATTTTCTTCTACTAGCTGCGTCTGATAAAATTCTATATGCTTCATTTATATCTTTAAATCTTTCTTCTGTGTTTCTATTTGCACCATTTACATCTGGATGATATCTTTTCGCTTGTTCTCGATAGGCTATTTTGATTTGTTCTGCATTTGCTTTATTGTCATCAAAGCCTAATATTTTATAGTAATCTTTAAAAATCATAATATCCTCCATATTGTAGTGAATAACTAATGGTGAATAGTGAATAATTATTCATTTTTCACTATTCATTCTTCATTATTCATTATATTATTTTATACATGTTTGTATTATATCATCATTTTTTTTACAATTCAATTATTTTGGATAATTAATTTTATAAAGTATCTGTTAAATAATTCGTGGCAAAATTTTCGCCTATAAATTTTTGAGTTCCTATAACAACTAAATCACTTTTTTCAATTTTTTCATTTTAATTATTTCCGTAACTATTGTTAGGATTCATAACCATTATAATACGTATCTATTTTAGCAATACAAAAAACAACGAGATTATCGTTGTTTTTTGTTTTTTATTTTAGGAATTTTATGTCTTTTATGTCTGGTTCTTTTCTTCTTATTGTTTTTATTGTTATATAGCTACTGATTCCTAATG
>CAMUHU010000114.1 GCA_947088765.1 uncultured Clostridium sp.
AAATACGCCCCTTGGGACTTTCACCCTAGATTTATGACATGCCCGTCATACTATATAAAGGGCACAGTTCACCATGCCCTAAAATACTATTAACGTTTTTTTCTATCTGTTACATCTTTATCTATTTCTTTGCTCCTTTTTACAACTTCTGAGGTAACTCCATTTTTGTCATCACAACACTCATCTAGTACTTCTGGCTTTGGTGGATATTTTGGACTTGTGTCTATTCCTAATGCATTTCCTATTCCTAACATTTCTGTTGTTAATCCTAATCCTGTTGCAGCACTTGCAAGTTCTGTTGGCATAAATATTTTGGTCGCTCTTCCATCACTTATTGCCTTTAGTGCATCTAATTTCTTTAGTGTTAAAACTCCTTCATCTGCATTTGCTCTTTTTAACATTTCAATACCTTCTGATTCTGCTTCATATACAAGTCTTATTGATTCAGCTTTTCCTTTCGCTAATGCTATTTCTGAGTCTCTTTCTGCTTCTGCTGCTAATATTTTTGCTTGTTTGTCTCCTTCTGCACGCGATACTACAGATTCTTTATGTGCTTCTGCTTCTAGTAATGTTTGACGTTTTTCACGTTCTGCTTTCATTTGTTTTTCCATTGCTTGTTGGATTTCCTTTGGTGGAATTATGTTTTTAAGCTCAATACGATTAACTCTAATTCCCCATGGGTCTGTTGCTAAATCAATTATTTCTCTCATTTTATTATTTATTAAATCTCTAGATGTTAATGTTTGGTCTAATTCCAAGTCACCTATTATGTTACGTAATGTAGTTGCTGTAAGGTTTGCTAATGCCATTATTGGATTTTCAACTCCATATGTAAATAGCTTTGCATCAAAAATTGTATAATATACTACTGTATCTATTTGCATTGTAACATTATCTTTTGTAATAACTGGTTGTGGTGGAAAGTCTGCAACTTGCTCCTTCTTTGATACCACATTTGCTACTCTTTCTATTAGTGGAATTTTAAAGTGTAATCCATTATTCCATGTTTGTTTATAGCTTCCTAAAAATTCTATTACATAGTTTTTTGCTTGTGGAACTATTCTAATACAACTACAAAGAATAACAATGATAATTACTATTAATATAATCCATCCCATTTATATTTCCTCCTTAAAAATAAACTTACTATATTATTATACCATATTTGCCATTTTTCTACAATATTTTACATAATAAAACACAGATTTTTTATTTGGCGGACGCCCAAATAATACTCCTACAATAGTTTTACAATTTTCTTTTATTTAATTTGTTTTCTTATAAATTCTTTTGCTTCATTATATCCCTTTGCATATAAGAAATCAATTTTGCTTGAATCTAATAAAGAAATATGTTTTGTCTTTATTCTTAATAATTCTTCTGCACCTTCTAACTCAAAATTTGATAATTCATGAGAAAGTATACCAAATGCTCTTTCTAATACTTCTATTATATTTATATAATCATCATCTTTTAAATATTCTTCAAATATTACACAAATGATTTTATCTACACCAATAAGTTCTAATTCTTTCCATGGTGTATTTTCTTTTATCCCTCCATCTATTAATTCATCTTTTCCATATTTAATAGGTTCAAATACTCCTGGATAACTACAACTTGCTCTTACTGCTTTTTCAATTTCGATATTAGTTATATATTTTTTTCCATCATCATATGAACCTCTAGTTTTGTAAGACGAAAAAATATACTTTTTACCATTATGTAAACTTACACTTGGTATTATTAATGGCATTTTTACATCTTTAATATTTTCTATTCCTTTTTTCTCACAAAACTCCTTCATTAATTTTTCTATTTTTTTACCATTATTTAATCCCTGTATTATAATATCATTCTTTACAATTAATCCATATATTAATTTAACTATATTCCAAATACTTATGTAATTAATTTGTTTACTATAACTTTTAAATATTGAATAAATTTCTTCTGGTTTATAACCTATGGCATATAATGTTGCAACAATACTCCCAGATGATGTTCCTGATATATAATCTATTTTTATGTCTTCATCATCAAATGCCTTTAGCACTCCTATATGTGCTGCACCTTTTATTCCACCACCAGATAAAGCTAATCCTAATTTCATTACACTCACTCCCTTTAAGTATTTTATTAACTTAAAGGATTTTTGGTGTCATTATATTAAATCTCCTGCTTCTGATTTTCTTGCAATTTTAAATTTTTCTTTATCTCTTTTGGTAATAGTTATTTCTTTTATTTCATCTTTGTTACATACTTTTAGTTTCACAAAACCAGTATATATCATTGGATGCCTTAAAATCCTTTTTTTATCTGTATCATTAATCTCATCTTGAGTTACTGCAATGTATATATATTTCTCATCTTCATAAGGCACATTTCCTTCTTTTAATTCTTTATGCATTTTAGTTCTTTGTACTCTACATGAAAAATTACACCAATCATTTTTCGGTAATTTGCATTCATTGCTTCTACATGGTGCTACAATTTTTCCTCCATACTCTATTAATTTCTTCTTTGCTTTAATTATATTATTATATCCTTGCATTGTTCCTGGCTCTACTATTAATAGCATTTTATTACATATATTCCATAGCTTTTCTACAATTAGAGCCTTCTTGTCATTACTTATTTCATTTAACATATATGATACAACTATTAAATCATATTTTTCGCTTATTTCATCTTTACATATATCAAATTTATTCCAATTAGCTTTTTTTGAAATATCACCATAACTATCAAAAATATTTTTACCAATTTTTAGCATTGCATCTTCTCTTTCGAAACATTCTATTTTTTCTATATTTAATAATTCATTTACAGCTATTGATCCTGCACCAGTTCCAGCTCCAATGTCTGCCATAGTTTTAATATTGGGTCTATAAACTTCTAATGTATGTTTTAAAGAATTATAAACTGCTCCATATGTTGCTGGCATTCTTGAAATAGCATATGCTACTGCCTCATCTTCGCTTTTTAATAGTCTTTTTCCTTCTCCTTCATTTAATCTATAATTTATACTGATGTTTTTTGCATTATTTTGTAATTCATTTCTACTTATTTTATTTAGTTCATATTCTATATATCTTTTTATTTCTATAGGTAAGTCCATTCTATATTTCCCTCCAAAAATAAAGAATTTTAATAATTGCTAAACTATGTTAATCTTAAAGCAGTTCTAATAATCCGCATAATTATATTCTACTGAAAATTATCCCACTGGGATAATTTTCTTAGAATATAAATAACAGTCACATTTAGTTAAGATTTAACTATGACTTTCTTCATTAGTTTTACAGTATTTATTATATATTTTTTTAAAATTTTTTGAAG
The DNA here is from genome assembly GCA_947088765.1 of uncultured Clostridium sp. Taxonomy (GTDB): domain Bacteria; phylum Bacillota; class Clostridia; order TANB77; family CAG-508; genus CAKPSH01. The sequence continues at coordinate 3,343 of CAMUHU010000114.1, forward strand.
TTATTGTTCTATTTATTCCTTCTTTACTAACTTGTAAAAATACTTCATCAAAAACTTTTTTTATATTTTCATTAATTGGCTCTACTTCACGTTCCTTATCTCTCCAATAATTTAGTTCAGTTTCATTAGTCCACTCTTTGCCTGTATACACAATAGAGGCTGCAAGTTTATCACAAATCATTTCAATTGCATATTTGTATGGAATTATAGGCATTTTCATGGGTGCCTTTGTATCATACCAATATGCAGAATGATGTTTGTTTCTTGCTCTATGATGTAACCATACCTTAGAAAAACCTTCAATGTCCTTTTGTATTGGAATTGGACTTTTCTTTCCTCCTTGATAATACCTTACAGAATCCCAAAATTCCTCTATAGAATATTTAGATAAATCATGAACTAGTCCTCTCCATGGTACTCCAGCTTTACAGCATAATTTAAAGACTATCCATTTATGTTTATTTATTGTATTAAAATGTTTTATTGTATTTTTTAACGTAATTTTATATCTTTTTTCCATATTTCTCACCATAAGTATTTTATAATATTTAATATGTTATTTCAAGTATTAAAATGTGATTACTAATGCAAACATTGTATCTATTGCAAGTTTTAGAGAATTAAAGATCCATTCTAAAACAGGTTGGTATTATTTATTGCTATGCATTAATATTTTACGGGCAATTTTTGAAGCATTAAAGTTTTGTATGTAATTATTATATTTTTGTTTTAATAAATTTAAAAATGAACAAGTTGATACGTACGTTGAATACATAAAAATTTAAAATAAATCACTACTGCATTATTATTGCATTAAAAAAGAAAAAATAAATCCTAAAACGTTGATAGCACAACATTCTAGGATTCTTTAATTTGGTGCCTTAGCGAAGGACGTATGCGAAAAACGCCTTACACAAAAGCACTCTATTATCCGTTTCAAAATCAGTTATAGTAATAGTTTCAAAGATATGTATACTCACATAGGTGTTTTTTTGTCTATTACTATGTTTTTAATTTAACATAAATTTTTTATACTTAGCAAGTCTTTTTCAAAATTTAATTTATTTTATAATCAAAAATATTTTTTATAATTTTAATAACTCATTTATCTTATTAAATAATATTGTAAAATCTTTAAAATAATCTTTTTCTAAATCAATTAAATCT
>CAMUHU010000115.1 GCA_947088765.1 uncultured Clostridium sp.
AAACTCCTTTAAATAAGAAAAATATAATTCGCTATCCCAGTTTTTGTATATATCTTTCATAGAATTATTTATATCTTTTGCATTTAATAATTCTGGAAAAAACATATTATCTAAAACTACACCTATATCTTCTTTTATAAATTTTTCTTCTTTTTTATAGTCCTTTCCAAATATCTTTATTTCTCCACTATCAATTTTTATAATATTTAGCATTGACTTGATTAAAGTTGTTTTTCCTGCTCCATTTTCTCCAATAAGACCTACAATGACTCCTTTGGGTATTGATATGTCTATTTCTCCCAGTTCAAATTTATCATCATATTTCTTTTTTAAATTCTTTATCTCAATAATATTTTCCATTTACTTATCCTCCCTATAAATCATTTTAAACATTTCAATTACATCATTTTCATCTATCTTGAATCTATTGGAAATAGTAACTATTTTTTCTATATATTTTTCTATATCCTTTTGTGCTTGTTCTTTTGCAAGTTCTGTGTTTTTAGGTGCTACAAAAGTTCCTTTTCCCTGTATAGATTTTAAATATCCTTCTTTTTCTAATTCATCATAGGCTTTTTTTATAGTCATAGCACTTATTTTTATATCTTGTGCTAATACTCTGATTGATGGTAATAGCTCATCTTCATTCAGTTCTCCTTCTAGTATTTGATTTATAATAGATTTCTTTATTTGCTCATATATTGGAACAGAACTGCTATTACTAATAATCATCTTCATATTATCGCCTCCTTGTTATACAGCATATAACACTATATAACACTTGTCAATAGTTTTATTAAAATTTTTATTTATGGGTACAAAAAAAGCAGATATTCTCTGCTTTTTACATCTATAAAAATTGTAATTTATCTCTTTAGATAGTTTAAAACTTTTTGCTATTCATCATTTGTTACTTTTTTAGTAAATAATTCCAAATATTCCTTTGCAGTTGACCATTGCATTGTACCATCATCAGCAATCTCTCCACCAATTCCAGAAATTTCTTGTAGTGCTTTAGCACACAAGAATTCATATAAACCATTATTTTCACTTTTATATAAAATATAATATAATGGTTTCATAGCAGGTTTGCCAATAGAAATTATTTCTTTATATTTTTCTTTATTGAATATTCTTATCCAACCTTCAGTTATCAATATTTGAGGATTTTCTTGCTCATCTTTAATTTCTTCATCCATAACATCTTGTAAATTTTTAGCAATTTTTTCTAAAATTTGAGTATCCAATTTTTCAAGGATTAATTCTTCATTAACTCCATTTTCGGTAATTTCTTCCCAAGTAATCTCTTTTTCTTTATTATTTACAGTGTCAACAGGAATAGAGCTATTATTATCAACTTTAAAATTAAAATCGGCTCTATTTGTAACGCTTTTTTCAATTACTTTATATACGACAACTACACTAATAATTAGCAATACTGCAATTAAAATGCCAATAATTATTTTCTTGTTTTTACTCATTTTTATCACCAATATTACCTTTCATTTTATAATCTTATCTAACAGATAAATTACTATTTATATAACTAATTATAAAATATTTATTTAATAATTATTCTTCATAATCAAACTTTTCCAATCTTTTTTCTATATCGCTAATACTTGGTAAAGTACTTTTTAAATATTCTGGTAAATCAGACAATAATTTATATTCACTTACACCAATTGGCTTATTAATATCTTTAAGTGAGAGTTCTGCTGTAATCTTATCTTTTTCTTTACACAATAATATACCAAAAGTTGGATTATCATTTTCATCTTTTACATATTCATCAACTGCAGATAAATAAAAGTTTAATTGTCCTGCATATTCTGGTTTAAACTCTGTAGTCTTAAGTTCAACAACAACATAACTTTTAACTTTCAAATTATAAAATAATAAATCTAAATAATAATCCTTATTTCCTATTTCTAAATGATATTGTCTTCCTATAAAAGCAAATCCATTTCCTAATTCTAGCAGTAATTTTGTAATATTAGAAGTTAGTTCTTTTTCTATTTCTAATTCTTTCATATCTTCTTTCTCAGTTAAAAAATCAAATATGTATGGATCTTTTAACATTTCTCTTGCTTGATCACTTATAGAACTAGGTAATGTTTTACTATAATTTTCTGTTTTATTTTCAAGTAATGCTTGTCTGTCGTATAATTTTAATGATATTTGATGAGATAATACAGTAGTAGACCAACCATTTTCAATACATTTAGTTGCATACCAATTTCTCTCGTTTTTATCTTTTATTTTATCTAATAATATTTGATTATGATTCCAAGACAATTTTGCAAGGACTTCTTGCAAAAATTCGTCTCTATTATATTCTTTAGCAAACTTTTGCATATATCTTAGATTTCTAGCAGACATTCCTTTAATGTTTGGAAATTCAATTTTTAAATCCTTTGATAAAGTATCTATAAATGAAGAACCCCATTTATTATTTTCTATCAATTTTAAACCAATATTATAATACATAATAATCAAATCTTTATTAGCGTTTTCTATAACCTTATTTCTAGTAGTTATTAAAGTAGATTTAATATCTTCTAAAAGTTCAAAATAATTATTTTCTAGCACAATATCATCTCCTTTATTTAATATAATTATACTATCTTTTAAAAATATAATCTACCTAGTTAGGTAATTTCAAAATAATTAAATAGGATGAAAATATTATAAAATTTAATAATATCTAAAGAAGCAGGATAAGAAGTTTGTGTATCTTATGCAATTTAACCCTTATTCCATAAGGAATTGCATATACACAAATCTGATTTTTGCACTTGCAAAATTCATCCTACTTTGTAGGTTGATATTAAGGATGGATAATTGTTTAACTCTTATAATTAAAGCATTTTATATCTTTAATTTTCATCCTATTTTTATATTTTTGATAAATTTAGTAGGATGATTAGACAAATTCATCCTCTTTAAAAGCATCTTTTATTTTTCCTAATAATTCTTTAAATATTTGATTATTTTTGCTATCTTTTATATCACTTAAATCTACTGTGATAACTCCTAATTTTAAATTACCATTATCAAATTTTTCAATCTTTAAAGTAATTAATCTAATTATCTTTTCAACTTCTATTTCACTAGATATTTTTAGGTTAGTTAAGTCATCATCAGTATCTATTTCATAATAATTTAATTTATATTCATTACCTAAAATACTATTTAATTTATTAAAATAATTTCTTGATTCTTCTTTAGTTTTAACTTCATTATTCTGTGGGATAGGAATTCCATATTCATCTTCAAACAATGAATAATTTAAAGGCAAATTATATTCTTCATTAAAAGTTAATAAATCAGTTAAGAAACTTTTCCTAAAATGATAATGTTCAATCTTTAATTTATTGTGATTTTTACTAATTTCTAAATTATCAATATAAGTAGAAATCATTTTTTGTCTATCTTCTCGCGATTTATTTTGATAGTTTATTATTCTATTCATAAATTCTCTTGGATTAATGAAAGTATCAAGATTATATTTATCTTCTAGTATTAATAAATCATCAATAGTGAAGTTTAAATTTTCATATTGTTTTTGATCTTGCCACTCCTTATTTAATTTCTGTTTTTTAAAGTCTATTTGTTTAATTTCCTGTTCGAAATCATCTATTTTCATGATGCCTTTAATATAAACTGATTTTATTCTGTCTAGTTGTTTATCTAGTTCTTTTAATTCTTTCTCGTAATTAATATCTTTATTATCTAATTTTGATTTAATAAATGGTGTATAGTAATCATTTATCATCATATCTGTTTTAATTAGTTCAAGTATACAAGCCATTAATTCTTGTTCTATTTCTTTTTCTTTATAAGTAATCTTACAATGTTCACATTTGTAATAATAGTATTTTTTACCATTAGGCTTAGTTGTTGCACATCCACCTAAAAATCTACCACAAGAAGAGCATTTTAATTTATTAGTAAATAAATATGTAGCAGTTCTTTCATAGTGCCTAGCATTTCTAAGTTTTTGGTACTGACAATCATCCCACTTTTGTTTAGATACTAAAGGTTCTACAACATTTTCATAATAAGTTGGATGTTTCGTCCTTTTACCATGAACATAATCACCTTTATAAAGTTCATTTGTCATAATATGATTTATTGTTGAATCTCTCCAGTTAGTTTTACCTAAAACTTGTTCATCATTATATATATTAGCAATAGTTTGATAACTTTTACCTTCTAAATATAAATCAAATATTCTTATAATTATGTCTTTAGTTAATGGATCTGGAATTAACTTTTTATTTACTCTTTTAAAACCTAAAGGTGGCTGATTTGGGATGTGCCCAGAACGAATTGCCCCAGCCATTCCAAATTTAGTTCTCTCACTACATTTTTCTATTTCATTTTGTGATACACTAGTCATTATTCTCATAACCATTCTACCATTTGAAGTAGTAGTATTAGATTCATCTGCCATACAATCTATATCACATTCATTATCGTTTACTATTTTCATTAATTTTTC
>CAMUHU010000116.1 GCA_947088765.1 uncultured Clostridium sp.
TCACTATCGTTCGATTGCATAAGTTATCTGTAAAGCTCGTTCCTCGCTAACAGCTAACTTAATTATAGTAAAAAACTATTTAGTTTCATATAGAAGTAGTTTGCATTTATCTTACATTTTTGTAAGATTGCTGTGTCTATTAAAGCAATATTTGTATACCTACAAGAAAAATGGCTTTGCCACCTTTTCTTTTGCCGATTTAAGTTTCCGAATGTAAATGAGGAAATCTTAAAGGCAATAGCGATTATAGCCTTTTATATACTAGGAAAGTTTATTAAGCTATTGTTAAATTTATACCTATTTATAGAACTTTCCTAGTATATAAAAAGATCCCCTTAAAAATTAAGGGAATTAATTATTATTCATTTATTTTTTTAGTTCTTGGAATTGTAATTATTATATTTGTATACTCATTTTCTTTTGATTGTGCTTCTATTATCATTCCCAATTCTTCACATAATCTTTTACATAAGTATAATCCTATTCCTGTAGATTTCTTTTGATTTCTTCCGTTTGTTCCAGTGAACCCTTTGTCAAATATTCTATCAATTTCACTTTTCTTAATTCCTATACCATTATCCTTAATTGACAATTTCACATTTTCTTTCATTTCTTCTAATTCAATAACTATTTCAGGACTTTTTTCTTTTCTATATTGAATAGTATTTATTATAATTTGATTCAATATAAACTCTAGCCATTTTTCATCTGTATAGGCCGATAGTTCTATATTTTTTATTTCTACTTTCATACCATTATGAATCATCATTTTTTTGTTTCTTGCTAGTACATTTCTAATAGTTTCTTCTAAATTTATTTTTCGTATCATAAAATCATTTGATACTTGATCTAATCTTGCATAAAATAATACTTGTTCCACATAGTTGTTGATTTCTTCTATTTCTTCATCTATTTTATTGGTTATTTCTGACTTATTATTTTCACATAATAATTTACTTGAGGTAATTGGTATTTTTATTTCATGTACCCAACTTTCTATATATTCCTTATAATCTTTTCCGAGATGTTCTTACATTTATTACATTTTCAAGCATTGACTTATTAGCTCTTTTCAATATATTGTAATATGCTAAATTTTCTTGTCCTCTAGGCTTTTCAATTAATTCTGATATAAGATATTTTTCTTCTAAATCATCCATTATCTTCTCTATATTTTTTATATATTTATTCTTTTCCCAATAACTAACTAATAGTCCTATTCCACAAAATAGAAAAGACATAATGGTTATTACAATTACAAAGTTTTTATTTACTGCCATTACATTTGCATAAGCTAATATAATTATAGAATATACAATAAATCCTAATATATAATTTATTTTATCCTTTATATATTTGGTAAATTTCATATTTTATATCCTTGTCCTCTCTTTGTTTCAATTAAATTTTCTATTCCTATTTCTTTTAACTTTTCTCTTAATCTTGTAACAATTACACTCAAACTATTATCATCTGCATATACTCCATTATCCCATAAAAAATCTATTATCTCTGCTCTTGATATTATTTTATCTTTGTTTTCAAATAAGTAATGTAATGTCTTTAGTTCTGTTTTTGTTAATTCTATTATTTTTTCATTATAAGTTATTGTTGATTTTAAAATATCTAAACTAATTCCTTTATATTGTATTTTGCCTTCTTTTTCACTTTTAGAATATGTTCTATTTAATAAATTTTGTATTCTTGCAAGTAAAATTGGTACATTATATGGTTTTTCTATATAATCATCTCCACCTAGTATAATACCATTTAATTCATCCATTGAGTTATTTCTACTTGTTACAAATATAATAGGAATTTTAGATTTTGATCTTACTTTACTACATATTTCAAATCCATTTTTACATGGTAAATTGATGTCTAATAATACTAAATGAGCTTGTTCTTCTATTATTTTATTTTCTACATTTTCAAATTCTGAAATTGCTTTTACTTCATAACCATTATTTTGTAGTAGTATATTCAATTCTTCTCGTATTTCTTTGTCATCTTCTATAATAATAATTTTAAACATATTTGTATTCTCCTCTTGTGATTATACCACTTTTGCTCTACTTTTAAAACATTGATACATTATTTTCAAATCTCCCGTTTATTTGCAATATTTTGTCCATATATTCATCTGGGTAGTATTTATATTAAATAATATATAATTGCTCCTATTTCTTTATTTCCTTTTAAAAGTACAACTTTATAGTATATCCCATTGGATATAATAATTTAATTAAGGTTGTTGCTTGTGGTGAATGTACAAAACTTTCTATATTCTCAGTTTATTATACACATATATAGTTTTTTATGCTTTCGTATTTTAATTCCCCTATTCCTGATACATTTTTTATTTCTTCTATTGTTTTGAATCTTCCATTCTTTTCTCTATATTGTATTATTTTGTTTGCTGTACTTTCTCCTATTCCCGAAATGCTTTCTAATTGTGCTATATTTGCTGTGTTTATATTTACTTTCGCATTGGTACTTGAATCTTCTTCTGTTCCATTATCAATTATTATATTACTTGCTTTTTGTCCATTTATATATTTTTCTTCTTCTTTATCCGAAAGTTTAGGTACATAAATCTTTTGTCCATCCTTTAAAGTGTATGCTAAATTAATCATTTCTAAGTTTATTTCATCTGTCATTCCTCCCGCAGCTTCAATTGCATCTACTATTCTTGAGCCTTCTTTTATCCTCACAATACCTTCTTTTTGAACTGCTCCTGTGATATGTATTACTATTTCTTTTGGAACTATTTCTTCTTTTGTCTCTTTTTGTTCATCATCATCTTTTATTTCGTCTTCTGCAATTTCATTAATTTCTGGTGTAATATAATTATTAGATTTTGTTGTCATATAGAATATAAATATTCCTACAACTATTACGCCTGCTATTATTATTGCTGTCTTTTGTTTCGATGATAGCATTTCCATAGCTTCTCCTTTCAATTTTATTTAATTTGTTTTTTGGATTTTTGCCTTTAGATAATTAAGGCTTTTGAAATTTTAAATTTGTTCTTGATTTTAAATTATTTTTATTTTAACATATTTATAATTTTTTTCAATAGTATTTTGATATTTTTGTTATATTTAACAATTTGAAGTTACAGTTCAGGTACTCAAAAATATATTGTAATGAAAATGTAACATATTAGGATTATAATTTAGATCATAATAAATGAATTTGGGGTTGTATGTGTGATTTTATTATATAAAATCACACTGAATAATTAATAATGAATGATTAATGAAGAATAATCTTCGTGAGGGCACGGTGCATCGTGCCCCTACGGTATCAATAATTTTAATTTAACAATGGATCTATTGTTTCTTTTATTGTTTTCTCTAGTGTGTTCCAACTATAATCAAATTTTGCTTGTTCTTCTTCTGTTAGTCTTAGTTCTAATATTTCCCTTATTCCTGTGCTATTTATTACTGCTGGAACTCCAATATATAATCCTTTATGTTTGTATTCATTTTCTAATTTGGTAGATACTGGCAAAATTTGGTTTTCGTCATTTAATATTGCTTTTATTAATTTTGTGAGTGCTAATCCTATTCCATAATATGTTGCTTTTTTTCTGTTTATTATTTCGTATGCTGCTTGTTGAACATCTTTATAAATGTCTTCTAGTACACTAAAATCTTCATGTCTATCTTCCAACACATCTATTACTTTTTTACACCCTATATAGCAATGTGTCCATGGTACAAATGATGAGTCTCCATGTTCTCCCATTATATATGCATGTACATTTTTACTTGATATGTTAAAGTATTCTCCTAATATATATCTTAGTCTTGCTGTGTCTAATACTGTTCCTGATCCAATTACTTTGTTTTTTGGAAAACCTGATACCTTTGATACTACATATGTCATGATATCTACAGGATTGCTTGCTACTACAAATATTCCTTTAAATCCATTTGATATTACATTTTCTGTTATTTCTTTCATTATTTTTGCATTTATTGTAGCTAATTCAAGTCTTGTTTGCCCTGGTTTTTGTGCAATTCCTGCTGTTATTACTACTATATTTGCGTCTTTACATTCTGTGTAGTCTCCTGATTTTATGTTTATTCTTGATGGTGCACATGATAGTCCATGGCTTAAGTCCATGGCTTCTCCTTCTGCTTTTTCTTTCATGACGTCTACTAATACTAGCTCGTTTATTCCTCCTTGGTTTAATAATGAGTATGCAAAACTCATTCCTACAAATCCTGTTCCTATTAATACTATTTTTCTTTTTTCTACCATTGCTTTTCTTCCTTTCTTTTATTAATTCAATTTCATTGATAGCAATTTACTTATTCCTGAAATCGAGCAAAATTTACTTCGTAAATTTTTCACGAAAACGGAATTGTCATTAGTTTAATTTCATTGATAATAACTTACTTATTCCTGAAATCGAGCAAAATTTACTTCGTAAATTTTTCACGAAAACGG
>CAMUHU010000117.1 GCA_947088765.1 uncultured Clostridium sp.
CTGTCATATATTCTAGAGGTCGTATTTGTGCTTCTAAATGTAATTTTAATATACTTGGATTTAATCCTTTTGATTATTTAAATTCACATAATAGAATGATTGAGGGATATTTTTATAATAACTATGCACCAACTAGAACTCAAAGAATGTATTTTACTCCTGAAAATGCAGGAAGAATAGATTTTTTTAGATTTCAAATAGAACAATGGAAAACACAAAATTTATTAACTTATGATGAGTATTGTTATTTAATGGCAAGTCTCATAGAGTCTGTTTCTAAAGTATCAAATACAGCTGGGGTTTATGGGGCTTACTTAAAATCATGGGATAAACGAGCTTTAAAGGCAATAGAATTTATAAATGTTCCATTTATTAATGAAAAAGTTAAAACAATTTTCCAATACAACGATAAAATTGAGAATATTATTGAATATGTTGAGTGTGATATAATATATTTAGATCCTCCTTATACTCAAAATCAATACGGCACTCAATACCACTTATTAGAGACACTTGTTTTAAATGATAATCCTGAAATTAGCAAAATTACAGGCTCTCGAAGCACTGCCCCAATGCGTTCTGATTGGTCTAAAAATTATAAAGCTCATATATTATTTGAACATATTATCGCTAAAACAAAAGCTAAATATGTTATATTTAGCTATAATGATGATGGTCTAATGTCAAAAACTTATATTGAAGCTGTATTAAAACGTTATGGAAAACTAGATACATATACTTGTAAGAAAATACCTTATAAACAATATAAAAATTGGAAATCTCAAAATAAAGATTCTCACTTTGAATATTTATATTTTATAGAAAAAAAGGATTATTCTCAGGTTATATACGAATCTCCACTAAATTATATAGGAAGTAAGGCTAAAATAGTGAAAGATATTAAACGCATCCTACCATCTAAAGCTAATTCATCATTCATAGATGTGTTTGGTGGCGGTTTTAATATGGGGATAAATAGTGAATTTAATCATGTTATATATAATGATATAAATTTTTTTGTTACAGATTTAATAAAATCGTTTTACACTTACGATACTTATCAATATCTCTTATATATAAAAAAAATTACAGATAAATTTGGATTAGAAAAAGCGAACGGCAAAGCATATATTGCAGCACGGAATTATTATAATTCGTTACCAGAACATAAACGCGACTCTAGACTATTATTTACAATTATTCTTTATGGTTACCAACAACAAATTAGATTTAATGGAAGTCATCAATTTAATAATCCAGTAGGTATGAGATGGTTTAATGATAAAGTATTAGAAAAAATGATTTCATTTTCTAGGGTGATTAAAGAGGGTAAGTTTACATTTTTTAGTGAGGATTATATTAAATTAGAAAATCATATTGATAAGCAATCATTTGTGTATATGGATCCACCATACAATTTAACAACAAGCTCATATAATGATGGGAAAAGAGGTTTTAAGGGCTGGAATGAAGTTTTGGAAGATGAATTATTTCAATTTGCCAATAGGCTTAATAAAAGAAATATTTATTTCATGCTTTCATATGTCATTCAACATAAAGGGCATATAAATGAAAAATTTTTAAAATGGATAAAAGAAAATAATTATAACCTTATTGAATTAGGAGATATTATCGGAATATCTGGCAGTAGACGAAAAGAAGTGTTGGTAGTTAATTATGACATATAGAAACATACCACATTTCACTATAAAAAAGAATTTACAGAAATCAAAAAATACAGGAATTTATTTTAGTGATATACTCAATGATGATGTTTTATCTGATGTCTGTTATAAAATTACAGGAAAACATGATTATACTCTAAATTTTGTTGAAAACGATTATAAAGACGAATTTTTATCTGACACATATAATAAAGGCAGACTCGCAATATTACAATACGAGTCCACAATTCATTATATATCTTTTTCAGAAAATAGAGCAAATGGAAGAAATTCAAGTGTGCAAAGTGTTCCTACAGCTTTTAATATATTTTTTTGTAATTCTTATCCAAATAAAAAATTACATTATTATTTTTTAGATACTCAACTTGGTAATTTTGAAACAGATTATTTAATTTTTATGTATAGATTGATGGCTACTATCGGCTTTAATTTTTTAAATGCTGATAATGTTCTTACTCATAAAATTAAAGCTTTTTCATCTATAGAAGATATTATATTTAATAGAAAAAATAATTCCGAAAGAAATAAAGGTAATAATTCTACATATATCACTAAAAGCGGAGCAAATTCTATTGATATATATGGTAAAGTTTATGGAGCAAATAAATACGAATCTAGTATGCTATGTTATGCACTATCTTTATTGTGTCATGAACATCAGAAAATTACCTTATATGAAATTATAGAAAAAGATTTAAAAAGATTACCAGAAATAAGTAGAAAAGTAATAGAAGAAATGGGAGTAATAAAGATTATCCCTACAGATATAACACTTGAAAAACAAATTTTTAAATATAATGATAGTTTACGGTCTCCAAGATACATATATAATCTTCTTGATAGAATTGGTCCTAAACAATGTGTTTTATGCGAGTGTGGTATTCCAGAACTAATACAAGGTGCTCATATTTGGTCTGTATCTAGCATTAAAAAAGAAGCAAATATGATTTATGAAGAAAAACTTAATCATGCAATTAACGGGCATAATGGCTTATGGCTATGTGAAAATCATCATAAATTATTTGATGAAAATATTCTTATGATAAAAGAAAATGGAACTATTTATTATCAAGAAAAAATACCTATAGAACATCGTGAATTTATAGCTAAAATTACAACGATTGGTTGTTTGCCTGAATTTATTATGAGCGAACAATTTGTAGAGTATTTATGGCAAAGAAATAAGGCTGTATAAAATATTTAAACTATATAACCATTATATAAAATAGTGGAAAATGAAAAAAGTTATTATTAATAAGTTTATAACTTATTAATAATAAAAGATATTTTATGGCTTTATTTTAAAATTTTGCTTGACTTTTTTATAATATTGTGATACATTATTTTTATGATGAAGATGGTTCATCAAATAAATTATGGGAGATGATATTATGTTATCATTTATTTTATGGATTTTTGGTTGTATAGTTGTAATACCTGCTATGATATATATATTTAATAAAGTTATGAAAAATAGAGCAGTAAAAAAAGGTGGTGCTATGACTAAAGATAGATACAACACAATTGCTTCAAGACTTTTACTTATTACACTGCTTTCTACTTTCGTATGTGTGGCTATAAACTCTTATATGCCATTAATTATTACTGGGGCAGCATTCGTTGGTTTTCTTGTATTCGCTAGAAAAAGGTATGGGTATAGAGCTGTGGAGTATCGTGGAACCCCTATTGAAATGATGACAAAAGAAGAATTATTTAAAAAATTTGATGAAGAAAAAACTTTTATGACAATTAATTCTTGTAGCATATATCATAGCGATGATAAATAAAATATCATTTCTTCTCTTGTACTATATTTAGTATATTTTTTATTTTTCTCCATATAAATGAACGCATAAGTGTAATAATTGCAATAATAATAGTTGATAAATATACTATTAACTTGCCAGCAATATCAGATTCTTTTATAAAGAATTTGGTTATTTCTATCACAAATGGTGCAACAGCCAATATTATACCAATAAGAGCTATATTGGTATTAAATGTTTGACTTTTTCTATTTTCTAATAACTTAGTTAGCTCTAATACCTGAGTATTTACCTCATCATGTTTTGTTTTAATATTATAATTTTCTGCTATTATATTCCAAAGACTACAAAGTCTATGTCTATCCATTTTAACTGGGGTTCCAAAAAAGAATTGCAAATTAAAAGCATGAATAGATTCTTGTAATTCAATGATTTTTTCAATATCATATCTATGCTTATTGTAAAGTTCTGCTCCATTTTTTAAAAAATCATCCATTTTTAAATTATAAGCAATAGCTAATAAAAATAATATTGCAATGTTATGATATCGTCTTACATCAGTCCATATATCATATACAGCAAATCCTCTTTCACATATTATAAAGAAAAAACTCTTTCCTATATAACTGTTTGTATTACTAGCTTTAAGTGTAGAATACCCTCTTAAATCATTAGAAATTTGCTCAATATCTATATTTTCAATGTTAACATTATCATCTTCATTTTCATTATATGATGATTTTTGATATTTAAGATATACATCTTTATTTCCATAGAATAGATTATATAGAATATATTTTCTATCTTCCTCATCAATAATATTATTAACACTATTATTATTTTCTTCTGAATTATCTTTTGTTTCGCTGCCATTATTTTTACTTTTATCGTTTTTATTTTTTTCATTTTGTATATCTTTATTAAACATCCTTAAAAGATGTTGTGTATCAGTATCTATAT
>CAMUHU010000118.1 GCA_947088765.1 uncultured Clostridium sp.
CGATAGATAATTTATGTTTGGCTTCGCCAAAGCAAAAGAATATATTTAATACCGTTCATATATTCTTTTGCTTATCTTAACAATTTATTTACATACCAAAAATAAATTGTTAAGCTCTTTTTGTTTCTGTATAAATAGAGAGGGCAGAAATTTATACACAACAAAAAGCCATAAGCGATATACCAATACTCTATTTACCTACTATGAATACAATTTTAATAAGCTCAAACAAAATTTGAGTTTTCAATATGTACTCATTTTATAGTGTGTATGTAAATAGAATATTGAATTTTGCACTCATGGCTTTCTAATTACTTATAAATACTGGACAAGTTTACTATTATTTTAAAATTTTTCACACTTTCTAATAACCAGCTCGCAATCCTATATGCGACTCGTTTTCGCCTGGCATCTGAGGAATGTAAAATTCCAAAGAAGACATCAATATTCTTGTATTCTTATTGAATACACATAATATATATCACGATTTTAGCCTAAAGTCAATGAATTTGGCGTTTTTTGTTGAAAAAGCATTAATTTTTTGATATAAATAATAAGAGGAGTGAATGAAATTGATATATTTGAAGAAATTTGAACTACTTGATAATGAAGATTGGAGCGGATATCCTTTTCATATATTTTTAGAAAAGGAATTTTTTAATATAGATTTTGATCCAATTACAATTTTTTATGGTGATAATGGTTCTGGAAAATCAACTTTACTTAATATCATAACTGAAACAATTAATACAGATAAAAAAGTAATTGACAGAAGAAAACCATTAGTTAAATCTGATTATTTTGATATGTATACAGCTAAATGTAAATATTATTTAGAAAATAATATTCCTTTAGGAAGTAAAATTATTTTTAGTGAAGATATATTTGAGAATATTTTATCTAAACGAATAGAAAATAAACAAAAGAATAATCAAAGGCAAGAATTGGAAAAACAATATATGCAATATAAATATAATCCTATTAACTATTCTTCATTAGAAGATTTAAGCATTTCAGTCGAAACTAGAAATAAGACACAAAGTAAATTTATAAAAAGTAGAATAGAAGAGAATGAAATGGAATTTTCCAATGGACAAACATCATTAGAATTTTTTGACAAAGAACTAAAAGAAGATAGCCTATATTTACTTGATGAACCAGAAAATAGTTTGTCACCAAAGTTTCAAATTGAATTGATACAATTAATATCAGAATTAAGTAGGTTTTTTAAATGTCAATTTGTAATAGCAACACATTCTCCATTTTTATTATCTATACCAAATGCTAAAATATATGATTTAGATTCAATACCTGTTATAACAAAAAATTGGTATGAATTAGAAAATATGAAGATATATTATAATTTTTTTAAAGAAAATAAAGGTAAATTTGAGAATTAGTATACTAGGAGGTTTTTGATGGACAATAATAAGTTAGAAACAATATCAAATCTTTTTGAAGACAGTGAGATAAGAAGTGCTTGGGATAGTGAAAAGGAAGAATATTATTTTAGTGTTGTAGATGTTATTGGAGCATTAACTGACAGCAATATTCCAAGAAACTATTGGAGCGACCTGAAAAGAAAGCTAAGACAAGAAGGAAGTCAGTTGCACGAAAATATCGTGCAACTGAAAATGAAATCTCAAAAAGATGGAAAAAACTATTTGACAGATACATTAGATACAAAAGGAATATTAAGATTAATAGAGTCAATTCCAAGTCCAAAAGCTGAACCATTTAAACTATGGCTTGCAAAAATGGGAAATGATAGAATAGATGAAGTATTTGATCCAGAGATTGCCATTAATCGTGCTGTTGATTATTATAGGAGTCGTGGATATGATGATAATTGGATTAAAGCAAGAATGAAAGGAGTTGTAGATAGACGTAAACTAACAGATGTATGGAAAGAAAATGGAATAACAAAAAATTTTGAATATGCAGTTTTAACAAATGAAATATATCAGGCTTGGTCTGGAATGAAAGCATCAGAATATAAAAATTTTAAGGGAATTAGAAAAGAGTCTTTAAGAGATAATATGACAGATATAGAAGTTGCTTTGACTGATTTAGGAGAAATAGCAACAAGAGAACTTGCAAGAAAACATAAGCCTTATGGATTAGAACAAAACAAAGAAATTGCAAAACGTGGTGGCAAGATAGCCAAAAACACTCGTGATAATTTAGAAGAAGAACTTGGAGAAACCGTTATTAGCAGTACAAATGCACTAAATTATAAATATTTGAAGACAAATAATTTAGATAATAACAAAATACTGAAAGAAGGCAAAGCAATGAATTATAGTTATGTTATGGGAATTGAAAATATAGATAAATTGAAAGAAAATAATTTTGAAATAAAACCATATAGAAATAATTATGGTATTTCATTTTCAAGTGATAAAATAGAAGTATTTGAAAATTTTATTTTTGAGACATTACAAAATGGATTTTGGAACGAATATTTAGGCAAAGAAAAAGTTTTTATTTTTAAATTTAATGATGGCAAAGTTAAGAGATATGTTTTAAGCAAAAATAATGAAACAGAAATACTTAATTTGTGTCAACAATTTGCAAATTGTAAATTTGAGTCTATTGATAAGATGTTAAGAGATAATAAGTTTTATGCAGAAACATATTATAAGTATTAAGGAGATGTACTCAAATGATAGACAATATTGAAATATGGAACAAAGATAATAATAAGATACCTATAATTGTATCTATTCCACATAGTGGAACATATTTGTCAGTAGCGATGAAAGAGAAATTAATTGATAATACTATTTTAACTAATATGGATTGGTATTTGCCTAAATTATATTTGTTTTTACAAAATTTAGGAATAACTACACTTGTTAACAATGTTAGTAGATATGTAATTGATACTAATAGAGAAATAACTGATTGTAAAAGTGATTCTTATGTGCAAAATTACATATATACTAAAACTACATTCAATCATGAAATGTATAAAAAAGTATTAGATAATAATGAAATAAATTATAGAATAAAAGAATATTATACTCCATATCATCACTTTATTACTAATCTTATAAGTGATAAATTAGCTAAATTTAATAAAGTATATTTGATAGATTTACATAGTTTTGGAAAAGATATTGAAGAAGATATAGTTTTAGGCAATAAAAATTATAAAACTGCAAGTTATGAATTTACAGATTTAATTAAAGATTCATTAGAAAAAAATGAATTTAAAATAAGCCTAAATAAGCCTTATAGTGGTGGATACATTGTAAAAAAATATGCAAGTGAAAATGTCGAAACAATCCAAATAGAATTAAGTTATAAGAAATATATTGAAAATAGAATTTTTGGAAATGAGGCTTTTCCTAAAATAGATAACAACTTATTTAATAAAACACAAGAAAAACTTAAGAGCCTTTTTGAAGAATTAATTGAAAAAACTAAATAAGATTTAATAGCAGAGTTGTTTTAACTCTGCTATTACTAATTTTTAACAATATATCAATTCTTTAAATATAACTTCTTCAACAGAATTTTTATAATTATTCATAAGCCCAGTCCATTTTAAAGGGTCAGTATTTTTCAAGTTTTCATCAATAGGATTTTTTTCTAGCATTTGTTCCATAAGTATTTCAAATCTTCTTTTAGCTTGCTTGTCAATTTCAACAATATGATTTCTTAAAGTCTTATTCATAAACATTATTATATATTCAGCTTTTTTGTGATTTTTTAAATATTCTAATCTTAAATGCCCATATTTTCCAATAATATAATCATTTTCGTAATTCTCCTTTTCCAAATATAAGTCAGGAACGAAAAAATCTCCCTCTTTGTGATAAGTTATCTCTACCATAATAAAATCCTCCTAAAATTCAATTTTACTACTTTTAGAACTATAATTTTATATCTGCTAAAGCTGTCAATAAATACAAATTTTATAAAGTGTACTTAATTTAATCTTACTGGGTTAGGAATATTGACTAAAGTCAAATTCCTATGCTACGAAGCAATGTCAAAAGGAGGAAAAAGATGAGCGAAGAACTAGCATATTCTATTCACTTAGGTAGTGATAAAAACAAAACAGCAAAAGCCAAAGAAGTTGCAAAAAATAATCCATCAGGAGAAACATCATTTTCAAATAATGGAATACAAAATGCTACCCAATTATCAAAAGTAAATAAGCATAATTTAAGAGATTATGATAATGACAAAGAAAATATACAAATAATCTATGGAACTGATAATTTATACGAAGATATGCAAAACCTATATTTTCAAGAATTTGAACAAGCAAGAATTGAATATAATAACAAGCAAACTCGTGAAGATAGAAAAATAAAAGATTATTTTAAGCATATATCACAAGATAAGCAAAAAGATTTAGCTTGTG
>CAMUHU010000119.1 GCA_947088765.1 uncultured Clostridium sp.
AAGGTATCTATGACTTAAACGAAGACGGAAAAGTAGACATATTAGACAGAAACATATTAAAGAAGAACTATGGAAAAATAGCAGAAACAATAAAATGGGTAAAACCGAAACAAGACAATACAGACATATAAGTACTAAGTTCTTCAGACAGAATAGTACTACTGACAGAGAGGAGTAAAATATTTAATCTGTATAATAGCCTATGATTATAGAGAAAGCCACTATATCGATCAAACAAAATATAAAGAATTCTAACAAAAATAAAAATTCCAGTGATTTCACTGGAATTTTTTAAAAAAGTTCGACTTTTTTGTCAGAATAATATTGACATGCATGTGAAACTATGATAAAATATGCAAACGTAATAAAAAAATTACTAATCTTTTTACGCATCACATCGTTAAAGATAAAAATAAAAGCAAGAAATTACGGAGGTGTATTTAAATGGCAGCAAAAGGACCAAGAGAAAGTATCACATTGGAATGTACAGAGTGTAAAAGAAGAAATTATATGACATCAAAAAATAAAAGAAATAATGCAGACAGATTAGAAATAATAAAATATTGTAAATTCTGCAAAAAACGTACTACACATAAAGAAACTAAATAAAAATAACTTTTAGGAGGTACAAAAGGTGGCAAAACAGGAAAAAGAAAATAAGAAACAAAAACATTTTTGGAAAGATTTTAAAGCTGAATTAAAGAAAGTTATTTGGCCAACGAAAAAACAACTGACAAATAATACTATGGTTGTAATTGCGATGGTTTTAGTTACTACTGTAATAGTTCTAATATTAGATTTGGCATTTGAAGCTTTAAATACATATGGAATAAACAAAATAAAACATAAAGTAGAAGACTCAATTTCTGCAAATGTTGATGAAAATAAAGACAACTCAGAAAGCAACAATAATGAAGAAGAGAATAATAACGAAGAAACTAATCAAGAAACAGACTCTAATAACAATGAAAATAACGAAGTACCAGCAGAAAACAATCAAACATCAGAGCAACAATAATATTAAGGAGGCTTAACAATGTCTCATCAAAATGAAGACTTAATACCAAGATGGTATGTAATACATACATATTCAGGATATGAAAATAAAGTAAAAACAGACTTAGAAAAGACTGTAAAAAATAGAGAACTTGAGGATTACTTTTTTGAAATAGTTGTTCCAATGGAAGAACAAATTGAAATCAAAGACGGAAAAAGAGATACTAAACTTAAAAAAGTTTTTCCAGGATATGTATTAATAAAAATGATAGTTACAGATTCTACATGGTATATTGTAAGAAATACAAGAGGAGTTACAGGCTTTGTTGGTTCTGGAACTAATCCAATACCTCTTACTGATGATGAAATTAGAGCAATGGGATTTGAAGATGTTCCAGTTAATGTTGACTATGAATTAAAAGAATCAGTAAAGATTATAGGTGGAGCACTAGAAGGTTTTGTAGGAACTGTTGAAGAAATTAATAAAGAAAAGGGAAAAGTTAAAGTTGTAGTTTCTATGTTTGGTAGAGAAACACCAGTAGAATTAGAATTTTCTCAAGTCCAAAAAGTCTAATAAGTATAACTTAAAATAACACAAAATATATCTTTATAGAATAGATCAGAAATCATTAAAAGGAGGTGCAAGAAGAGATGGCACAAAAAGAAATTACAAATGTTATAAAATTACAAATAGAAGCAGGAAAGGCAACACCAGCTCCACCAGTAGGTCCTGCATTAGGTTCAAGTGGAGTAAACATCATGCAATTCGTAAAAGAATTCAATGACAAAACAGCAAATCAACCAGGAATGACAATACCAGTAGTAATAACAGTATATAAAGATAAATCATTCACATTCATAACAAAAGTTCCACCAGTAGCTGTATTAATAAAAAAAGCAATAAAAATTGAAAAAGGTTCAGGAAAACCAAACAAAGAAAAAGTAGCAAAAATAACAAAAGAACAAGTAAAACAAATAGCAGAACAAAAAATGGAAGACTTAAATGCAGCTTCAATAGAGGCAGCTATGAATATGATAGCAGGAACTGCTCGTTCAATGGGAGTAGTCGTTACTGACTAAAACGAATGAAAAGTGGCATCTTGCGTTGTCAAGCATCACAAAAAATCTTTCAACATACACCAGTATAGTTTCAGGATTTTTTATGCGCTTTCCTAGCAATATACCACTTTTGCTTCGTTTATAATATATATAATATAAGAAATTGGGAGAATGTAAAAAACATTCGTTAAAACCAAAGGAGGTAAAAATGAAAAGAGGAAAAAGATATCAAGAAGCAATAAAGCTAATTGATACAAGCAAATCTTATGAAGCAAAAGAAGCACTTGAGGTAATTGAAAAACTACCAAAAACAAAATTTGACGAAACAGTTGAACTACATGTAAGACTAGGAGTAGACTCAAAACATGCAGATCAACAAGTTAGAGGAACAGTAGTATTACCAAATGGAACAGGAAAATCAGTAAAAGTATTAGTATTTGCAAAAGGACCAAAAGCAGAAGAAGCAGAAAAAGCTGGAGCAGACTTTGTAGGAGCAGAAGAACTAATACCAAAAATAGAAAAGGAGAACTGGTTTGACTATGATGTAATCGTTGCAACACCTGACATGATGGGAGTTGTAGGAAGGCTAGGAAAAGTATTAGGACCAAAAGGATTAATGCCAAACCCTAAATCTGGAACAGTAACAATGGATGTAGCAAAAGCAATAGCAGAAATCAAATCTGGTAAAGTAGAATATAGACTAGACAAAACAAACATAATACACTTAGGATTTGGGAAAGTATCATTTGGAGCAAACAAGTTATTAGAAAACTACAATACAGTAATGGATGCAATAATAAAAGCAAAACCATCAGCTGCAAAAGGACAATACATCAAAAGTGTATATGTAACAACAACAATGGGACCATCAATAAGCATAGATCAAAAATAGTTAAAAATATAAAACTAAATATTATGCCAAAGACAGTAGGTATAAAAATAAATCCTACCGAGGTGTAAGAACGATAATAAACCGTCTTATGTCTCGTATAGGCATAAGATGGTTTTTATAATAAATTAATAATGAATAATTAATAATTTATTATTGATTATAAAGGGGAGGTGAAAAAATGGCAAATGCAAAAATAATAAATAAGAAAGAAGAAGAAGTAAATGCTTTAGCAGAAAAAATGAAAGATGCAAAACTAATATTATTAGCAGAATATAGAGGAATCAATGTAGAAGACGTAACAGAACTAAGAGCAAAACTAAGAAAAAGCAACTCTGAATACAAAATAACAAAAAACAACATAACAAGAAGAGCATTAGAAAAATGTGGAATAGAAGGAATAGAAGTAGAAGGACCTATAGCAATAATAATAGGGCATGAAGAATACTTAGAACCTGCAAAAGCAATATATGAATATACAAAAGAGCATGACTTTTATAAAATCAAAGGTGGAGTAGTAGAAGGAAAAGTAATGACAGCAGAAGAAATAATAACACTAGCAAAACTACCATCAAGAGAAACACTAATAGGAATGTTAGCTGGCGGCTTACTTGGAACAATATCAAAACTAGCAGTTGCGCTTGAACAAGTACGCTTACAGAAGGAAGCTGCATAATTAGGGTAGTGACCAACACTAAAAAAATTTAGGAGGATTTAAAAATGAGTGAAAAAACAGATAAAATGTTAGAAGAAATTGATGCTTTAACAGTAGTTGAATTATCAGAACTAGTAAAAGGAATAGAAGAAAAATATGGAGTATCTGCAGTAGCAGCTGCAGCACCTGCAGCAGGAGCAGGAGCTGGTGCTGGAGCAGCAGCTGAAGAAAAAACAGAATTCAATATAGTATTAAAAGAAGCTGGAGCAAACAAAATCCAAGTAATCAAAGTAGTTAGAGACGCAACAGGATTAGGATTAAAAGAAGCTAAAGACTTAGTAGATGGAGCTCCAAAAACAATAAAAGAAAATGTTGCAAAAGCAGAAGCAGAAGAAATAAAAGCTAAATTTGTAGAAGCAGGAGCAGTAGTAGAATTAGCATAAGCTAAACTTAGAAATTAAAAAATATAAAGATAGGGGCGTTGATAAAAATAATCAACGTCCTTGTTCATAAGTGATCACACTTTTATGCAAATATGGAATTGTATTCCATATTTGCATAAAAAGTAACAACTAGAAATTAAAATTTTGATTTTATACGTTTAATGTAGTGTTACAATTGATGTGAAACAAAAAATATAGAAAAAAAGTGATTCAA
>CAMUHU010000120.1 GCA_947088765.1 uncultured Clostridium sp.
TCGTTCGACTTGCATGTCTTATGTGCGCCGCCAGCGTTTATCCTGAGCCAGGATCAAACTCTCTTGTTTTCTTTGCGAAAATAAACTTCGTTATACTGTGTCAAGTCTTCGAAATTTTATTTCGATGTACAAACGTACTATCTCAATAAAATTTCTTCGCCTTTCCTTGTCTAACTTGTTTCTTTTCACAAATATCTCTTGAGTTTTTGACTCATTTTAATTTCATCATTTTAAATTATTTTGGCAATACTTTTGTATTACCGCTTGGTCTCTTAAAGGATATTTATTGTTTACTTTTCAATGTACTTTTCTTCGTTTCGTCCTATTTTGACGGAACGAGTTTTATTATACTACTTGTTAAAACAATTGTCAACATATTTTTTAATTTTTTTTTATTATTTTTTTATATTACTCTTTTTAGAGCAAATAAAAAATTAGTAATCGCTTTTGTTACCTATTTTTATGTCTTACCTATTACTAACTAAAAAACTATTTATATGTTTTCTTTTGCGTTTCAAGTAAGCTTTATTTTAGCACCTTTTATTTTACAAGTCAATACCTTTTTTAAATATTTTTTAAAATATTTTTTGTATCAGAAAGTGCTTAATTGCTTCGGCAATTTTTATCTGCCTCACATTTATTATATTAACATAAAATATACCTGAAAATCAAGCCTTTTTTCTTGGTAATTTATGGGAATAAAGTATGCCTTCGAAGGACGGAACGACGGGGGCGTCGTTCCCTACAGCAAAATTTGTAAAACAAATTTTGCATTATTCATTATTAATTATTCACTATTCATTATTCATTAATATAATACATATATATTACATATATTGGTTTTTGCCTTAGAAAGGAATGATAATAATTATGAAATCTAAAGGATTGGATTTTAAACATAAAGAAGTTGTAAGTGTAAAAGATGGCAGACGCTTAGGTTATGTTCAAGATGTAACTGCAAATTTGGAAGATGGTATGATTACTTCTATAATTGTGCCAGGAAACACAAGATTCTTAGGAATGTTTTCAGGGAATAACGATATTGTTATTCCCTGGCAAAACATAACATGTATTGGTGATGATATTATATTAGTTGATATTTAATAATTCTTTTACTACTTCATTAATAGTTTTTCCATCAGCAGCTGCTCCTACTTTTTCTTTTGCTAATTTCATTACCTTACCCATATCTTTCATTCCAGTAGCTGCTGTTTGGCCTATTATCTCTTTTATTATTGGTATTAATTCTTCTTTAGTTAATTGCTTTGGCAAATATTCAGTTATTATATTTATTTCTTCTTTAATATTATCTACTAAATCTTGTCTTCCGCTTTTTTCGTAATCTGCTAATGAATCTTTTCTCTTTTTTGACTCTTTTGCTATTATTTCTATTATTTGCTCATCATCTAATTCTATTTGCTTATCCTTTTCTATTTGTAGTATTGCTGCTCTTATCATTTGAATTACATTTTTTCTTAATTCTTTCTTCTCTTTCATACATATTTTTAAATCTTCCATTAATTTTTCTTTTAACATATTTTTTTCCCTCCTATAATCAGACGAGCTTTTTCAAAGCATCTACATCTTCTGTGGTATTTCTTTGGGAACGGGAACGACGTTGGTCTGTTCCCTACATTTCGTTATTCACTATTCATTCGGCACTTACTTCGTAGTTAATCTCCCGTCCGCCCCTACAATAATTATTCACTATTCATTATTATACAAGGGTGAGCTTTCGCTCACCCTTTATAGTTATGTATTTTTAAAATTTTCTTTTTCTAGCTGCTTCTGATTTCTTTTTTCTTTTAACACTTGGTTTTTCATAGTGTTCTCTTTTACGAACCTCTTGCAATACACCGTTTCTAGCGCATTGTCTTTTAAATCTTTTTAAAGCATCTTCTATATTTCCATTATTAACTTTTACTTCTGACATTTAATTCCCCTCCTTCCAAAGTACACTCCTCATACTGCGGGATTTAGTTTTATACAATTGTCCTATTTTTTAGACTTTGTTATTATACATTATATGCACATTAAATGTCAATACTTATTTAAAGATATCACCTAATGGTTTTGCTTCGTTTATCCTTTTTATTGCTTCTGCAAATAGCCCTGCTATAGATAATACTGTTATTTTATCTATCCTTTTTTCTTCTGGCAATGGTATTGTATTTGTTGTAACTAATTCTGATATTGCAGATTTTTGTATTCTTTCTATTGCAGGTCCAGATAGAACGCCGTGTGTACAACCTGCATATATTTTTTTTGCTCCAAATTTTTCTAATAGATTTGCGGTTTCTGTAATCGAACCTGCTGTATCAACCTCATCGTCAAATACAATTGCATTTCTTCCTTTTACATCTCCAATTATTGTTGAAGCAATTGCTCTATCGTCATTTCCTTCTCTTCTTTTATCTATCATTGCTATTGGGCAGTTAAAATATTCTGCATACTTGTATGCTTTTTTAGAACTTCCTGCATCTGTTGCAACAATAACCATATCTTCTATATTTTTGCTTTTGAAATATGTTTCTAACAAATTTTCTGCTGTTAATCTATCGCAATTTATATTAAAGTATGCTTGTATTGCAGGGTTATGTAAGTCGCATGTTATAACTCTATTAGCTCCAGCAACTTCTAGAAGTGATGCCATTAATTTTGCTGTTACTGGTATTCTTGGTTGATCCTTTTTATCTGATCTTGAATATGGGAAATATGGTAATACTACATTTATTCTTCTTGCAGAAGCTCTTTTGGCAGCATCTATAGTTATTAATAACTCCATTATTCTTTCATTTACTGGTGGTTCTACTGTTTGAACTATATATACGTCTTGTTCTCTTACTGTTTCTTTTATTTGTACAAAATTATTGTCATTCTTGAATTTGAATGAATCAATTTTTCCCATTGGTAATCCTAAATAATCACAAATTTCTTTAGTAAAGTTTTCTGCTGATTTGCAGGCAAAAATCTTTATATTTTCCATAACTACCCTCCAAAAATATTATAATAATATCATTATAAAGGATTAATTTTGCAAAAACAACCCTAAATTGCTTTTTTTGACATTATTTTTATAAGTATATATTTTCAAAAAAACCTTTAGGGTAATCCTAAAGGTTCCTTTTGCAACTATATATTAAACGAACTTTTCCGCAAACATCTTTAATTTATTTACACTTTCACTTAAACTTGCTTTTGCCGTTACATTCTGTATTTTACAATTTCTAAACATATCTTCAACACTTGCTTTGTCTGTGTTCCAATTTGAACTTACATATATATTTATTAACTCCGTACAACTTTCAAACATATTATTCATATCTCTTACTTTACTTGTATCAAAACTACTTAAATCCAAACTTGTTAATGCTTTGCAATTACAAAACATATTATTCATATCTGTTACTTTACTTGTATCAAAGCTGCTTATATTTAAACTTGTTAGTAATTCACAATTAGCAAACATTGCACTCATATTAGTTACATTACTAGTATCAAAACTACTTAAATCCAAACTTGTTAATGAATTACCAAAAAGTCCTCCAAACATATCTGACATATCTGTTACTTTACTTGTATCAAAATTGCTTAAATTTAAATTTGTTAGCCTTCTACAATTAGAAAACATTTTTTTCATACTTGTTACATTTTCTGTGTTGAAACCACTTAAATCTAAACTTGTTAATGATTTACAATTAGCAAACATATTCGTCATATGAGTTACATTAGATGTATCAAAACTATTTAAATTTAAACTTGTTAAACTTTCACAACCACCAAACATATTATACATAGTTATTACTTTATTTGTATTAAGTCCTCCTAAATTCAAGTTTACTAAGCTTTCACAACTATTAAACATATTTTGCATATTTGATACATTAGATGTATCAAAACCACTTAAATCCAAATTTGTTAAATTCTCACAACCATCAAACATATAGCTCATATTTGTTACTTTACTTGTATTTAGATTACTTATATTATCTATTCCTTGTAAATTTGTTAATCCTTTAAACCAATATTTTATTATTCTTGGTGCTATTGCATCAACTATGTTTATTTGGGTTATTTGTGCTTTTTCCTCTTCCCATGGTATAGATCTAGTAAATTCCTTTTTACCTATATCTCCATATTCTTTTACTACTGTTTTTCCAGCTATTTTTTTATCTGTTGCAGTAAAAGCCAATGTTCCATCATTATATAATGTAGCATATATC
>CAMUHU010000121.1 GCA_947088765.1 uncultured Clostridium sp.
TAAAAAATAAATATAATAATAAACTTTATACTTATCAAGGTAAAACACCGATAAAATTGGAAGTGAAATATAGTAATATATTAATATTAAATATATTGCGTATATGTGAATTTAGACCAGAAAATTTACATGGCGAGCATTGGACAACAATAAGTAGATTTGAACTTCGTCAAGGTAATAAAATAGTAAAAAATATTGCCGGTAAAGAAATAAAGGGATATATGATAGAACCAGCATCTTTTAATAAAAATTCAGATGTTCAGGCAGAATATCAACAAATTACCTCATCAACTGATACTTGTGTCCCACCAGGTCAATATAAAATTTTTTGGAGAACTAGTAAAAAATTTTATTTTCATGTCTCTGAACATGCACAGTTGAAAGAATTAGTTAATAGTTTAGGTATTAAATATATAGATAATAAAGTTAACATTGTTCCAGAGATATATAACGAAGAGTATGGTATTTCTGCAAATACAAAAATTCATGGAAATAAAGGACAGAATCGTAGTGCAATCTTAATTCATTCTGGTAATAGAGGTTCAGAGTCAACAGGTTGTTTACTACCTAATCAAGAATTATATTCAGATATAGAGTATGAAGATGATATGATAGCCCGTTCATCGCATCCAATGCTTAAAAGTTTGTTTTATGCTATTATTCAACATGACACATATGCATTTAAACAATATGACCAAAAAAAATTTGTCAATGATTTTTTTGTTAATATATCAAATAATGGTAGTAATTCTATTCCAGTTTATACAACAACAAAATCTTTTAATGATTTTTTAATAAATGAACTTGTAAAGGAGTAAGGATAATGTGTAAATTTTTAATTTTTTTTATTTTAATTTTAAACCCATTTTTTATGTATGCACAAGAGTGTGAAGATGAGGGGGACAGTTTAGAGAAGAGTTTAGTAGTAAGATCTGATTTTGCTAAAAGAAATGGTTATACAGAAATATCAAGGCAAGATGTATCTGATACTTTTAAAAAGTTTTTTCCACATGATAGGTATTTTTACACAGATAAGGGATATTATTATAAAAAATCAATAAATAAACTTAGGGCAGAATTAGTAATCAGTGCCCTTTATTGTGGAGTGAATAATACAATTCTTATAAATTGTTCTGATAAGGATTATTCTGTATTACTTGCTCTTAAAGGTGATAATGTGTTTAGAGGATATTATGCTATGAATTATGGCTTATTTTTAGAACCTAATAGTTATAATATGCTTGAAAAGTCAATACCAAATCTTACTCAACGATTAAACAAAGAAACAGTACTTGTTATTCCAGTAGAAATTGACATTTATGATGTGTATGTAAATATGTTAACCGGTGGTGTTTTTTCATTAAAAAATCTTCGTATTTTAGATAAAAAAGAAATTGATGATTATTCTTTTAGACAGTCAAAGGTAGAATATGATATTGTTAAAATTTTATCTTCATCATTTAATTTACCGGGATATTTACCTATATATACAAGATCAAAAGATTTCTATGTTAATATGAGAAAAGAGCCAAATTCTAATTCAGAAGTTGTAGCTCAAATACTTACATTTTTTCCACTGGAAGATAAGTATATTAGAGATATAGACTTTGTGGATGAAAAAAATCGTACTGAAACAAGTTGTAATTATCCACATCAAGGTAAAGATAAACAAGTAGCATCAAGGGAATACCGTAATTATTTTGATTATGGAGTTGATAGATATGGTACTTTGTTTCCGTATCATACTTACACTAAGGATTGGTATAAAAAAATATCCGATTTTGCAGAAAAGAATAAACAAATCAAGTATATTGATCTTATACCAAGAGTAGAAGATATGATGTTTCTGAAATATGATACGGAGAGAATATACCTTTTTACAGAAGGACTTCCTGTTAATGGGTGGTATAAAGTATTTTATATAAAAAACGATAACGATTTTTTAATAAATGATAATAGAGTTTATGGCTATATTCATAAAAGCCAACTTTCATGGGGATATTGAAAAATTTAGTTTATTTCATTATAAATCCTGTATATGCTTAATATATGTGTCAATACCATAGAAATTTTGTATATTAATAAAAATTAACTTTATTCCAAGCCTGTAACTATCTATCAGGCTTGGGAGAAAAAATAAATTAGCTACTAATATGTTTATATAAAAGCAAGCAATAATAAAGGATATGTTAAATAATAATAAAGAAAATAATTGCAACAGATATATGGACTTATACAGTAAACAGAATGTAACTATAACATCAGATGAGCATACAAGTTTAGTATCAGATTCAATGAATATGGAGATAAATGCATCATGCGATATTGCTGCACAGGAATTTAATATTAATACCCATTCGTCATTTATAATAAATATAGGCGATGATGCCAGTATCACATCAGACGGCAGTAGTATGACATTTAAAATCAGCGAAGTAGAACTATTGCTGGACAGCGAAGGCCTTACATTAAATAAGGGTAAGTTTAATATTAAAAAATAGGTGTGATATGAGCAGCCAAGAAAATAATCATCAGAATGATAATCAGTTATTAATAGATTTTATAAAAGATACATATACGATAGAATCTAATAAACATTTTTTTGTTTTAATTCCATATTTAATTGATTGTATAACAGGTTATGAGGGAAGATTTAAACAAAGTTTATCTGCAAATAAAATAGGGTTATTATCAGCATCAGAACAAAATACTCAAACTTCATACAAACAAACAGAGAATTCTAGTATTGAATATATAGATAAAGATAACATACTAAATATAGATAAATATAATGCTTTTAACAGGATGAATAAATCATTGTATCGTTTTAAAATAACAGATACTGCAAAAATATATACTTTTTTATCAGAGCTTGTATGTGAGTATAAAAAAACCTTTAGTAGATTAATAGCAAATCAAAAAGATTATGCATATTTATATACTTTACTTAAAAACATTAAAGAAACTGACTATTCATTTTATATACCATTATTATCATTATATTACTTTGACAATAGAGTTTTAAACCAATATCATGACGGTCGTAAGTTTTTAAATTTATATATACAAACATATAATTCATTAGATGTATTTAAATCTCGTAAATATGAAAATATTTATAATGATAACCATTTTTTTATGTGGTTTTACATAAGATATTATCTTAATAGAACAATTCCAGACAGTAGTCTTAAGAAATTAAACGAACAATCAAAGTATAAATTAATAGATAATATATTTCACTATTATCCACGAATAAAAGAGTCTGCACTACTTGGAATATGTAATAAAAGTAAACTGCATGAAAATAAAGATAAAGTTATGTTTAATGCATGTATAGATATATTTCAGGTTTTAAATTTTTCATTTTCTGATTTATGTGTTGGAACTAATTTAACTTTAGGTATGTATAAAAACAAAGAAGTAACATGTTATTCCATAATGTGCGATACTTACGGTCAGCAGGTTGATACTTTAGCTAAGACTATAACATTTTCAGAAAACATAAAAATTAATTTATTAACAATTTCAGATACAGGCGGCACAAAGCAGGAAGAAGAAAATGAGATATTAGACTGCAATGGTATAGATACAATATTAAAGCTTTTTAAAGATTATATTGTAAGTAAAGTAAAGCCAGTGTTAGATAAAGATTGGCAGGGTTATATAGATGAATTAGATATAACAAATATATTTTCAACAATTAATCCTAATTTTTATTCATTTAAAATGGGAGTGAAAAAGTACGACAATACATATTATGAAAATAGGGTTGTATTATTATTTGTTAAATTAAATAACATTATCCAAATGCGTTTTGATGATATATTAGAAAGTGGAGCAAAAATAGTTTTTGTATTTTATAGTTATAATGAAGCAGATGATAAGAATTATATTAGTAAGCATGGGAAAGAACCAAACTATACAATAAATTTTTCAGGAATGAGAAATGATAATGTAAGGTTTATATATTATGATGAAGAAGATAATAAATTTACTTTATTATCTGGGGAACTTAAAGAAACTGGAAATAATGGAGATAATAATATATATTTTTTTGAAAGTTCTGATTTTTCAGCACAATTTAGTTTAGTTTCCAGTTATCTAAAATTTTGTAAGATTATAAGACATATGTTACAAAAATAAGTACAAAAAAATACCTCTTAGTATATAGTA
>CAMUHU010000122.1 GCA_947088765.1 uncultured Clostridium sp.
CAAGAGATGAATTGTATTATGAATTAAAGAATATTTGGTATGGAAAAGTTGTTTAAGTATTGATATATAAATGAAAATGTGATATTTTAAAAATGCCTATAAAAAGGTCTATTAAGTGAACCTTAAAATATAGAAAAATAAAGATAAAAATATAAAATTAAATAGGAATCTCAAAAATCAATCTACTAAATAAGTTCAAGAATTTAGTAAAGAGAAATCCTACTAAAAATTTATGCTATCAATATTAGCAAATTCGTTGATAAATTAAGGATTTTATGATATTATATAAATTAAAGATGAAAGAGAGGTAAATAAAATTGAGTAAGAAAAAAGAATTTGAGGATAAAGTAAAATACAGAGATTTCGGCTGTGAAACTATTACAACGAGATAATGCTATATAGCAGATGTTGTAATAGTAAATTATAAATAGTAAGTATATAGCAATTATATCTCGTTATGATTATACAAAAATAAGAAAATAAGGAGATATAAGAATGATAGAAATAGAGTTAAATAATATAAAGAAAAATTATGGATTAAAAAATGTATTAGATGGAGTGAATTTTGAAGTAAAAACAGGAGAAAGAATTGCTTTAATTGGTTCAAATGGAGCAGGCAAATCTACTATTTTAAAAATAATAAAAGGAGAAAAAAATCAAGATTCAGGAACAGTCAATATAAGAAAAAATGCAACAATTGAAATGTTAAATCAGACATATAAGACGGAAACACAAAATATGTTAGTTACAGATTTTTTACAGCAAGGTTTTGCAGATATGATTAAATTAGAAAATAGTATGAAAGAACTTGAAGAAAAGATGTCCACTATTAGTAATGATGAGATTCAAAAAATATTAAACAAATATGGAAGAATACAAGAAGAATATATTGCAATAGGTGGATATGAAATGCAAGAAAAATATAAAAAGATTTGTTCTGGATTTAAATTTGATGAAAACATACTAAATAGACAGTATAATCTGCTAAGTGGAGGAGAAAAAACAATTGTAAACTTAGCGAAGATATTATTGAAGAATCCAAACATATTATTACTTGATGAACCTACTAATCATTTAGATATTGAAACTTTACAATGGCTAGAAGACTTTCTAATATCATATAATGGAACAATTTTAATGGTTTCGCATGATAGATATTTTTTAGATAAAGTTGCAACTAAAACAATACTTTTAGAAGAGGGAAAAGAAAAAATATACTTTGGTAATTATTCATATTTTTTAGAAGAAGATGAAAGAAGAACTTTATCACAATTTGAAATCTATAAGAACCAACAAAAGCAAATAGAAAAAATGAAAGAATCCATTCAGTTATTAAGAAAATTTGGAGAAAAGACACAAAACGAAAAGTTTTATAAACGTGCTAAATCTATTGAAAAAAGATTAGAAAAAATGCAAGTTATAGATAAAGTATATTTAGAAAAAGAAGGTTTAAAATTAGCGATTAACTTAAAAGAACGTTCAGGCAATGAAGTAGTATCTATAAAAGAGTTGTCGAAACAATATCCTAATAAAACAATATTTGATAAAGTGAATTTAGATATTGTATATGGTGAAAAAGTTGCATTAATAGGAAAAAATGGAACAGGGAAAAGTACTTTGATAAAAATGATATTAGAGCAAGAAAAAGATTTTATAGGAAATATGAAAATTGGTTCATCTGTCAAAATTGGGTATATACCGCAAGATATTAAGTTTAAAAATGAAGAAGAAACAATTTTAGAGTTTTTTATAAAATCATTCAAAGGGGCTGAGACACAAGCAAGAACGAGACTAGCAAAGTTTAGGTTTCGTGGAGAAAATGTATTTAAAAAAATTGAAAAGTTGTCTGGTGGAGAAAAAGTAAGATTAATGCTTGCAGAATTAATACAGAGAGATGTAAACTTTCTAATATTAGATGAGCCTACAAATCATATAGATATAGAAACTAGAGAAGTGTTAGAAGAAGCTATTAAAAATTATAAAGGTACAGTTTTATTTGTTTCACACGATAGATATTTTATAAATGCAATAGCAAATAGAATTATAGAAATTAGTGATAATAAAATCAATTCATATATAGGAAATTATGATGATTATCAAAGAAAAAGTAGAATATGAAAAATACTATATATAAATAAATAGTTAAAGTAAAACCACGCATAAATATTGACAAATGCGTGGCTTTACTTTAAAATAATGTTAGGTGATAAATATGGTATATAATTATAAGGAAATGATAGAAATTTATGGAAATGATTATAATTTGAAAAAAGCATTAAGTAGAAATGAGATTTTTAAACTAGATAAGGGAATATATTCAAGTAAGAAAATAGTTAGTCCGTTAGTAATATACTCAAAGAAATATCCCAATAGCGTTATTACAATGGATAGTGCATACTACTATTATAATTTAACAGATGTAATACCAAGTAAAGTATATTTAGCAACAGACAGAAATACTGATAAAATAAATAATGAGAAAATTGTTCAGACATTTATGTCAAAGGATATATTATATCAAGGAAGAGTAAATTTGCAAACAAATGATGGAGTAATAAATATTTATGATAGAGAAAGATTGTTAATTGAATTAATAAGAAAAAAGAAGCAAATTCCTTTTGACTATTATAAAGAAATTATATCTAATTATAGAGCAATTGTAGAAGAATTAGATATGTATAAAATAGAAGAATATCTAGCATTATTTAAAAATGATATGAATTTATCAAATATACTGCAAATGGAGGTCTTTTAGTGAATATAGAAGAATCAATTGAAAAATATCAAGAATTAGGATATGAATTTGAAGAAGCAGAATCAAAGGTTTGCCAAGATATTATTTTGTTAAAAATATCTCAAAGTAAATTTTCTAAAAATATAACAATTAAGGGTGGAGTTGTAATGCACAGTATATCAAATGATATACGTAGAGCAACACAAGATTTAGACTTAGATTTTATAAAGTATTCGTTAGATGATAAATCTATAAAAAATTTTATAAAGATATTAAGTGATATAAATGATGGAATAAAGATAAATATAATAGATAAAATTGTACCATTACATCACCAAGATTATGATGGAAAAAGAGTTAATTTAAAAATAACTGATAATTTTAACAATACTATACATACAAAATTAGATATAGGAGTACATAAATTATTTGAATTAGAACAAGAAGAATATTGTTTTAGTTTTGATTTATATAAAAACAGTGCAAATTTACTAATTAATTCTATGGAACAAATTTTTACAGAGAAACTAAAATCACTTTTGAAATTAGGATTTAGATCTACAAGGTATAAAGATTTATTTGATTTTTACTATTTAATAGAAAACAATAAATTAGATAAAGAGAAATTAATAAATTGTATTGAAATATTAATTTTTAAAGATGAAACAATGAGAGAAAATACAATTCAAAATATTATTGATAGAATGAAAGGAACGCTTAATTCTCAAAGATATCGTAATAATTTAAACAGTCCAAAAGTTAATTGGTTAGAAATACCAATCGAAGAAACAATAGATATAGTGTTAGATTATATAAGTAGTTTGGAGAAAAGTATAGTTTAATAACAATAAAATTTTAAATGTTTTAATCAAGTAAACATAAATACACTATAGAACAATTATACCTCATTAAAAATGAGGGCAGGAAAGCGAGTGTTCACACATCGCCTACATACATTGAAGGACAAGCTTTCAAGAGTTAATAAAAGAACAAAAATTTTAAGCAGATTTGATGTAAAAATTCACCGAATGAACCATTAAAAAATGCCTATCAAAGTGCGAAAGTTCACTAAATGTACTAAATTTTATAAAAATACAGAGATTAGTTCACCAAGTGTACTTGAATTTTGTTAAAGTTAAAAGGAAAAGTACACCAAGTGAACTTAAAATTTCAAAAAAATTAGCAGAAAGTACACTAAGTGAACCTGTAAATATAGATTATAAAAATAAATTTAAAAAAATTTTAGGTAAGTACACTTAGTGTACTTACCTAAAAATCAACACTTTATAAATCTTAATAGAAAAAAGGGAAAAAAACGGGAATTGAACTTTATAGAACAGCATAATATAACCTGAGTTTAGTATTTTTTTGAGATAAAAATAGACCTTAAAGCTAGTAAT
>CAMUHU010000123.1 GCA_947088765.1 uncultured Clostridium sp.
AATTTTTCCTTATCAATAATAGGTTCGTGAGTATTTGGAACAATGATCCAATCTTCTTTTTTATTATGAACAGGTTTCTTTAATTTATAGTTTATTTGAGTTTGTTTTCCTTGTACCATATTTCCAATATACATCCCATTTTTTAGTATTCTTCTAATCGTATCCGTCTTCCAAAGCAACGATAGTCTATACTCTTGTCCCATTGTTTGAGAGGGAGTAGGTATATGCTCATCATTAAAAATATAGGCAATTTGTATTGATGATTTTCCCTCTAGATATAGGTCAGATATTCTTCTTACATTCTTTGCATATTCTTCATTAATGATAAGTTTATGACAGTTTTCTGGAGATTTCATATAGCCATAAGGTGCAAACTTTCCATTAAATAAACCATTGATAGCATTTCTGTGTTTAGTTGCTTTTACTTTTTTAGAGGTATCTCTAGCATATAAATCATTTAATATTGCCCTAAAAGGTAGTGTATCTGCAATTCCGTTATCAATTTCAGAATCGTAATTATCTATTATTGATACAAACCTAACTTGATGTTCTGGAAAATATTTTTCGATATATTCTCCAAAACTTATATAATCTCTTCCAAGTCTTGAAGTATCTTTTACAATTACCATATTTACTTTGTTATCTTCAATATCCTTTATCATTCTGTTAAAATCAGGTCTATCAAAAGTAGTTCCAGATATACCATCATCAACATAGATGTCATAAATATTTAGATTATTTTCTTTAGCATATTGTTTTAAAATTTCTTTTTGATTTGTTATACTGTTGCTTTCTCCTTGTAATTCATCATCTCTTGATAATCTACAATATAAAGCACAGTTATATACTTTTGTGTTACTTACTAGCAATTTTTCCTCCTTTTCCTTTAGTAAGTTCCACCTATAATTTATGCTTTTAATTTATCATGATTTAATATAAAAATCAATAGCCTAAATTATAGATGGAAACTAAATTTTGTCTAAAATCTGTATTTTTCTT
The DNA here is from genome assembly GCA_947088765.1 of uncultured Clostridium sp. Classification (GTDB taxonomy): domain Bacteria; phylum Bacillota; class Clostridia; order TANB77; family CAG-508; genus CAKPSH01. The sequence goes on from CAMUHU010000123.1 coordinate 1,000, forward strand.
ATTTCTTCGTTAGTTGCATATTGCAAAACATTTCAAAAATCTTTGATATAGAAACTCTTACATCTTCGCTAGAATTTTCTTTAAATTTGTTTATTATAACTATTTCATCTTTCTTTTTTGTTTTATTACCCATGACAATTCCTCCTGTTCTTTTTAAAGTGCAAAGAAAAAGACCTCTATTTAAAGAAGTCTTAAATAACATATTACTAACACATACAAAATCTGTGTTTGTACTTTTGAGTTGGAACTTTGATAGTCATATTTACCGTTCTAGGAACATCAAATCCAACTGTTAAGCCATTTACTAATGATAAATTACCTTTGCTATTTCTATGATAAGCACTTAAATTACATTTAACAAAATCATAATCAAACATATTATAGCTATGATAATAAGATAATTCAGCAACATCTTTTTCAAGTTGTGCTTGCATTTCTTGATATGAATTATCAACTTTTTTTGGTCGCTTATAAGTTTTATAATATTCTTTATTATAATTTGCCTTTTTAATTATAGATGCTTTGTGTTTAGTTTCTTTATTTGCATTATATCTTTTATCAGTTTTTATAACTTGTGATACATAACCTTGAGAAACTTCAACTTTTTGAGCAATATTTCGTTGTTTTAAATGCTTTTCATAATACAATTTTAAAATTTCATCTTTCTTATTCAATGTTAAAAACCTCCTTCCCTTTAAATATGTACTAATATTTTTTACTTGCATTATTTTGGGCATAGAAACCCCATATAATGCTATTTATTTTTGGATATGTGTTGACATTTATTATATTTTGGTGTAATCTATTTATAGATACGAAGTATTAATTTTTTAAAAGATTAAAGTAATATTTACAAACCATAAATATATTACATATTTAAAATTATACTGTAATATTTTATTGTTGTCAATATATTACTATAATTTTTTTGGAAAAGTTTTTAGATTGGAGAAAAAATATGAGATTTGATTTAGAATATGGCTTTAATAATCAATCATTACCAAAGTTTGAAGAATATGAAATAAAAGTTGTAAACAATATAAAATATGTTGTACCAAAGTTTGATAGCAATAGTTATATGAATTATGGTTTAATTAGTTTTGATGATTATGAAGAAAATGATAAACCATTAATAGATTTTATAAATTTAGGAAAACTATCTTTAGAAAATGAAAAAGAAATTGATAGTTTATTACTAGACTTTGTAAATCAATATGGACTTTTAGGATTAATTCATAATTTGCCAGTAAATAGATATTATACATTGGATAAAAAGGTATTGTTAAAAGAATTTAATAATGTAACAGGCAAAGAATATTATGATTGCTTTAATACAATGGACATAATAGATTATTTTAAAATATTTTTTCCAACAGCAAGTAAAGAAGAAATAAAAGAACTAATAGAAAAAAGTAATAAACTTATTTGTCAGCATAGTATGGAAAAATTTATTACTCCAGATTTAAACGAGTTATACTATAAAAACGAAAAATACTATGAACAAGTAGATATGATAGTAAATTATGCACAAACTTTGTATAATATTTTAAAAGAATTGAAGAAAGAAAAAGGCGAAAATATACAACATTCTTTGATTGAAAAATTAGAATCAAATCATATTAGAACTAATTTAGAATTTAATGGAATTACAATACATGTAAGAAGTTTGAAAGAATACATAGATGAAGATTTTAAATTATTTGCAATAGAAGAAAAGAAATATTTAAAACTTTGTAAACATTGTGGAAAAGCATTTACAGCATCAAACCCAAAAACTGAGTATGATACATTTAGCTGTAAAAACCAAGAAAATGTTTATAAAAGTAGAGCAAGAAATAAATAATAAATGAAAATTGCCACTACTGGTGGCAGAATTGGAGGTTTTGAAATGGAAGAAAACTACCCACCATATACAATTACTGATAAAATGCTAAATCTAGCAACAAAGATAATGGAAAAGATTGGAGAGGCTAATTATTTTGAAAGTTTAAATAGATACCCAGAATTAAGAAGAAAAACAAGAATTAAATCAATTCATTCTTCTTTAGCTATCGAAAATAATCAATTATCACTATTTCAAGTTGAGGCAGTAATCAATGGAAAAGCTGTAATTGGAGAACAAAGAGATATTCAAGAAGTTAAAAATGCCTATAAAGCTTACGAAGAACTTGATAATGCCGATCCATATTCTGTAGATGACTTAAAGAAAATACAAGGAATACTAACTTTTGCTATTGAAGATGATAGTGGAAAGTTTAGAAATCACGGAGAGGCTGTTTATGATGGAAATGTGCAAATTTTTATGGCTCCTCCGCATACAATGGTGCCTACACTTATGGATAACTTATTTAATTGGATGAATAAAGCAAAAGATACTGTTAATCCATTAATATTATCTTCTATATTTCATTATGAATTTGTATTTATACACCCTTTTTCAGATGGAAATGGAAGAACAGCAAGACTTTGGCAAACAGCAATACTTGCTAATTGGAAAGAGTTATTTAAATATATACCTATAGAAAGTATAATAAGAAAACATCAAGAAGGCTATTATACTGCAATTCAAAATTGCAACAATGTTGGTAATTCAAATGAATTTATAGAATTTATGCTTGAAGTTATTGATGAAGCAGTTGATGGAATGATCTTAGAGCAACAAGAAACTACACAAGAAACTACACAAAAGACTACACAAGAAAAAATAATTGATTTAATGAAAAAAAATCCAAGTATTACACAAGTTGAAATGGCTAAAATTCTTGATTTGACAAGAGATGGAATATCATATAATATAAAAGCACTGAAAGAAAAAGGTATTATTGAAAGAGTTGGATCTACTAAAAATGGAATATGGAAAATATTGAGATAGATACTTCTATTGACATTTTTAAATTTACATAATTGTCAATGATTTTTGAAAATGTCCCCCAAATTTTTAAACATAAGCCCTAAAATTTCAATTTTTTAGGGTTAGTTTTTTGGGTCAGGGTACTATAGTAATTTTTAAAATTTGTTCTTCGAACACCACCATTTTTTCTACCCTTCATGTACCCTACGAAAAAATGATTAATTTTAAAAATTACTTTAAGATGCTGCTTCTAACTCCTTCTGTGCTTTTAAATTCTGTTTT
>CAMUHU010000124.1 GCA_947088765.1 uncultured Clostridium sp.
TATTGCAATTAGTGTTAATAATGTAGCTATACTAAGTGTGGATATTTGTATTTTCCTTTTCAATTTCTTTACATATTTCTTACTTCTTTTCATTAGAGTACCTCCGTTATTTTATATTAGTGAATAATGATTGTATTTATATAAGCGTTTCTCTCCTATATTTTATTATAAAGATTTGTTTTACGATTTCAATAGTACATTTTTTGGCATTTTTCGTATAGCTTCTAGGCGTTTACGGAAATAACTTTTACGCATTTTGTTTTTTTTTGTTAAATTTTTGTGTCTTTTTTGTTACATTTTGATTAGAAAAATAAGAATCCCTTACGGAATTCTTATTTTTGGCTATTTTTTTAGAACTCTATGTATTTTGTCGGCTCATGCTATGTCCTGAACTGCTGGCTGTTCTTATTTCGAAGTGTAAGTGATGTCCTGCTGATGTTCCTGGGTTGTTATCATCTTTTGCTCCCCCTTCTAAGCCTATTACATCTCCTGTTCCTACTTTTTCTCCTACTTTTACGTCTATTTTTGATAGGTGTGCATAGAAACTATATATTGTTTTTCCATTTATGTTGTGTTTTATTTCTATACATTTTCCATATCCATTTTGTACTCCTGCATATGTTACTGTTCCTTCTGCTATTCTTCCATAGTTTTTCTTTAGAATTGCTATGTCTAAAATGTCTACTTTTCTGTCTCCATTTAAGTCGTAGATTGATTTTTCTTCTTTGTTTTCTTTTGTGATGTTTACTCCATAATTGTCATTTAATTCTACTAGGTCGTCTATCTCTATTTCATCACTTGGTGCTACGTCTCCTCCTATCATTTCTACGTTGTCTAGTGTTACTCCTGTTCCGTCTGTTAAGTCTATTCCTGTTATTCTATGGCTTAAGTATACTGGTTTTATGAATAATAAATCATATATTCCTGAGTCTAATTGTATTTCATAACTTCCATCTTTGTTTGTTTGAATTATGTTTATTATTTCTCTTTTTTCTTTGTCTTGATTTGCAAGTTCTCCTACATCTATTGTTCCATCTTCTTTTATAAACATTGAGTAAGTATTTCCTGCTACTGCACTATATACGTCTGATATATTGTCTATTAGTGTAAATTCTTTCTTATTGTCTTTATTTCCATTTCCGAATTGTCCTAGACTATTTACTCCTGTAGCATATATTTTTCCTTCTTTTGTTAATATCATTGAGTGTGATTTTCCTGCTGATATTTCGTGTATTCCGTTTATGTTTTTATTTGTGTAGGTTCTATTATTATAGTTCCTGCATCTATTCCTAATTGTCCATATACATTATATCCCCATACATATAGTTTTCTGTTTGTTGTTAGTTCTAAGTTATGATATATGTCTATTACAGATTGTTCATCTTGTGCTAATACTTCTACATATATGTTTGCTGATTTATCTGCTTTTCATGTTCTACTATTATTGTTGTTATTCCACTGTTTTTACCTACTATTTTTCCTTCTTCTACTGTTGCTATATTTGAATTTATAGATTTAAATGTATATCCTTCTGTTGTTATAAATTCTTTTCTTAAATTAAATGTGTTTGCTAATGTTGCATTTATTTCATGTTCTTCATTTTCTTTTATTGTTATGAATTTTTCTTCTGGTGTTATTTTTTCTTTTCCTATTAGTGTTGGTACTTTTATTGATACATAGTCTTTTTGTCCTAATTGTCCATATCCGTTATATCCACATGTATATACTTTTCCATCATTTGTTACATAACAGATGTGGATAACTATGTGGATAACTTGTGTCATAGGGGACGGAGAATTTTGGCAATTTTAAAATATATTATTATCCCCACAAACACAAATTTATATATTGGATAATGTGAATATTAAACAGTTAACTAAATAATTAGATACAAACTTGCATTTTATATAAAATAGTGTTACTATTTAGGAAATTTAATATTTCAATTTTAAGTTTTTATTCAAACTATTTTAACCAAATGGCATGTTCATGCCAATTTTAATCAATTATTTATTTAATAAACAATTTTTAAGATTGCTACTTACTATTTTTGTTAGCAATGAAATTTTAGAATTAGAGGTGATTTATATAGGAAAATTATTGGATCCCAAAAATGATTACACTTTTAAACGTATTTTTGGATATATGGGTAACGAGGATATAACTAAGAACCTAATTACTTCAATTGTAGATAATATAGAAATTACTCACATTAAGTTGGATTTAAAGGAAATTACTTCTCAGGACTTAAAAGATGAGAAGTTTGGAATTTTGGATATTAGAGCAGAAATAAACAATTCAATTCAAACTAATATAGAAATGCAAATGATTGATAAAAAAGATATTGAAAATAGAATTATATTCTATTGGAGTAAGTTATATTCTGAAAGTATTAAATTAGGTAAAAATTATCTAGATGCTAAAAGAACAATTATAATATTATTTGCAAATTATGAGATTAAGGGATTTGAGAATATAAAAAAATACCTAAGTAAATGGCATATTAGAGAAGATGAATATTGTGAAATGATATTGACAAATAACCTAGAAATTTATATAATTGAATTGCCTAAATGTGAAAGGTACATAAGTAAAAACAAGGATTTAAATGCATGGGTAAATTTTATAAGAAAGCCAGAGGATTTGAATATGAAGGATATAGATAATGATGCTGTAAAAAAGGCTAAAAAAGTTTTAGATGAAATAAGTGCAGATGAAAGAGAGCAAGAATTAGAATTTCAGAGGCTGATGTACGAAATGGATAATAAAGCTATAGAAGCTGCTGGTTATGATAAAGGTCTAGAAGATGGTAGAAGGCAAGGTATACAACAAGGCATTGAACAGGGTATTCAACAAGGCATTCAACAGGGTGTTCAACAAGGCATTCAACAGGGTATTCAACAGGGTGTTCAACAAGGAGCACAACAAGGCATAACGGAAATTGCTAAGAGAATGTTAGCTAAAAATACAGATATTGAATTTATTATAGAATGTACTGGATTAACTAAAGAAGAAATTGAAAGTTTAAAATAATTATATAATTGAAATGTTAAATTTACTATGGAATTAGGAGTGTCCCCCCCCTTTTCCATAGTTTTATTGTTTTTATATTTTTCTCTATGCCTGCACTATTGCATGAATTGTAGGTTGTTAATATTATAATGTTATTGGATTTATTCCATTACAGACTTGAAATTTATTAAATAACTGATATAATGTATTAAAGATTTTATTTTGAAAGGAGTGTATATAATGACACCTCATAATTCTGCAAATATTGGAGATATTGCTAATACTGTTATTATGCCTGGTGATCCTATGAGAGCTAAGTATATTGCTGAGAATTTTTTGTCAGATGTAAAAATAGTTAGCGATGTTCGTGGTATTGCTTGTTATACTGGAGTTTATAAGGGTAAACAGTTGTCTGTTATGGCTCATGGTATGGGTATGCCTAGTATGGGTATTTATTCTTACGAGTTATATCATTTTTATAATGTTGATACTATTATTAGAATTGGTACTTGTGGCGGTTTTAGAAATGATATGAAAATTTTAGATTTGATTCTTTCTGAGAATGCTTATACTGAGGGTAATTATGCTTTGAGTTTTGATAATTTGCCTTGCAATTTGGTTTCTAGCAGTCCTGATGTAAATTCTGTTATAGAGGATACTGCTAAAGCTCATAATATAAATTTGATTAAGGGAACTACTTTGTGTAATGATTGCTTTAGTCCTTATGTTCCTGATGAAGAAAAATTGTTTGAACGTATACCTGTTGGTATTGATAGACCTATTGCTTCTGAAATGGAGGCTTTTGCTCTTTTTTATAATGCTAAAAGAGAGGGCAAAAAGGCTGCTTGTATTTTGACTGTTGTTGATGTTCCTTCTAATTTGGAGGGAATTTCTCCTGAAGATCGTGAGAGATCGCTTAATACGATGATTCGATTGGCTTTAGATAGTTCTATTAAAATTGCAAAATAATTGCCATTTAGCAATTATATATTAACATTTTATTTATACAATAATTTAAAAGAAAAATGCATTTTTATTGTGCAACATATATTAATAAAGAAATGAAAGACATCTGGTAAAATGTCAAGATAAAATTTAAAAATTTTTAAATTTTTT
>CAMUHU010000125.1 GCA_947088765.1 uncultured Clostridium sp.
TTAAAATATGTTTAAAATTATTTTTATTATCATTATACAATATCTGTAAATGCTCTAATTTTGCACATCCGAAATCTTGTAAGAAATTTATAACTTTTGTTTTATCTATCATACAAAGTCCTCCTTTTTTTATATAATTCTCATTAAATAGCCATATATCAATTTTTTATTTTCGTTGATTTCACTTACTTTTACTAGCACATTATCTAAATAATGCGGATAAAAATTAAATCTTGCTGGAATTCTTACTAAACAAGTGATATTAGTAGTATCAAGTTGAACTATAACTCCACTATTTTTCTTTGGAAATGCTATAACTTTTCCTGTATATTCCCCACCTTCAGTAATAAATTTTCGTATATTTTTGTATGGATTTTCTGTAAAACATTTTGCTTCCAATTCAAACGCATTGTTTTCTAAATCAATATTTTTAATTCTGACTTTTAAATATTCTCCTGGAGAATACAAATCTTTACAATTCACAATATACGTATGTTGCAAATTATCTGCTTTTATTATAACTTCTTTACCATACAATTCTACAATAATATGCTTAACTCCAACTGCAATTATTCGTACCTTTGCAGTATCATTAACTTTTAATTTAGGTAACTCTAAAGTTGCTCTTAATTCCATTGCATCTTTTCTACTTGCTACTGCTATATTTGCAGTAGTATCTATGTCTATTACAATGAAATCAATTTCTGCACCTAACATTCCACGAATCATTGATTTATTTATTTTTGATATTCCTAAATGTGTCATAGGTATAAGTATTTTTATATCTTCATACCAAAGTATTGCACAAGGTATATTTTCATTTTTTATTTTGTAATATTCCTCTTCAATACCAGTTATTTTGCCTATTAATATTCTTTTTTCTTCTTTGCTTCTCATCAGTTCTTTTATTGCTAGTTCTTTCAACTTTTCACCCCCAATTAAAAAAGCACTTACTTTTAGTAAATGCTTAGTTTTATAGTAAATCATATGTTATTTAATTATTCTTGTTTTGAAAGTCTATATTTTTTTAAAAACTTATTTGCAATTTTTTCATCTTTACATGTTATTTGTACATATGTAGAATCAAACGCAACTATTTCAATTTCTGCTAGCGGATGTTGAATAGTAATATTATCTATGCTACTGTCTGAATAAGGTAACTCATTTTCCCATTCTTCTTGTGAATATATAGGTAATTTATATTTTAGTATTTCCTCTCGTGAATATATAGGAGATATTGCAGAAAATACTCCCCAAATCCATTGGAAATCTTCTTGTTCCAATAAATTTAACAATTCATTATTTGATATTATCACATATTCCCTACTCATTTTATCCATAATCGATTTAGTTAAAGGATATGCTTCAATATCAGTAATTAACCAATTATAATTTAATTTTCTACCGCCAATTGCATTTAAGACGTTTAACATATATGTGTAATATTTGTTGTCTTTCCTAGAAATATATCTTTTCATTTTTCTCTCCTATAAGTTGTAACTTTTAATTTATACTCTTAATATCTACATTTCCATCATAGTCATCATAATAGAAATACCATTTATCTTTAAGTTTTTCTTTTATAAATATATTATTGCCTTCTCCTGTTTCTTTGTTTTCATCATATATTTCTATAAAATTATAATTTAATAGATCATCATTAGGACAATAAATTATTCCCCAATATTGACCTCCAAGCATCCCCTGTGCATCTATATCAAATTGTATATACTCTTTATTATTTGAATTTTTATAATAACTATAAGATACATTTTTGTATTTTTTACTTTCGTTTGATTTATTTAATAGCATATTATCAGAAATTTCTTGTAAATTATTTATATTAGCACTTAAAAACTTTATCGATTCTTTCTTTGCTTGTTTGTAATCAATACTTTTAAATATTTGAAATGTTTTAAAAAAAATAAAGACTATAAAAACCACAAATATTGTAATTATCATTATGCTAATAAATTTTAAAACTCTTTTTTTCATTATTGATCTCCTACAACCTACTATTATTTAATTATTAACATCTGTTAATATAAATTTCAGTTTATGAGTTTCTTCTTCTATGCCACTCATTCCAAAAAGCAATATATCCATTCCTATCAAACTCATCCTTTGGTAAAATTTTTTTAGTACATATATTATAAAAAGCCTCGATTGAATCTGCAAACTTAAATACTTCTTTTTTATATTCATCTAATGTAATTATTGTTTCTTTTCCGGACTCTGTAATTAATCTTATATTTTCATTTTCATGTATTATACTCCAATCAGTTCCATTACAACAACCAATAATCTCTACATCTCCTGAGTTATCATCTTTTAACCACATCGCATGTCCACAACAAGGCAACATTTGAATGTCCTTATTCATTATGTGGTCTTCTTTTATAGATTTTAATAAATATAAAGCTGTTGCACTTAATGTTGCATCATCTTCTAGAATTTCATCTCCTATCATTACGATTGCATGTCCATGAAGGCATAAATCATATGGATCATCTGTTGTTCCATCTATCCATTCTAAATCATTACATGTAATCATAAATCTACCCATTATATTATCACCTCTAAAACTTATTATTTACATTAAAATTATACCACACTCTAAAAATTTTCCCAAGTAATTTTTTCTCTTTTCTTTTCTTCAGATTTTTCTTTTCGCCCTTTTTCTGTTTTGCTAGTGTTGTTTTTAATCCATTTTGGAGTATAATCAGAAATCAAACTATCTTTTAAATCCTCAGATAATGGGTGCTCTGTATATATAACTTTATCTAACAGTAGTGGTTTATTGCCTCTTAAATTTACTATCAATTTATTTGTTGGTATTCGTAGTATTTCATCCTTATTTAATAAATTCCTTTGTAATGTCGATATGTTTTTCTGACCATATTGTCCGAGTTCACCTTCTATGGAATTATCTTTTCTTACAGAACTTGTCTCAACCGTTGCTACACCTATTAAATCGCAAAAATATGATGCAGTTAAAACATCTGTAATTCCGCATACTAATTCTTGTATCTGTATTCCCTATTATTTCATTTGATAATCCATTAGGATAGCGATTTTCAAACTGCCCTAAATTCTGCAAAATAGGTATTAGCGCCAAACCTCTACTGCGAACTGTAGATATTTTTTTATTAAAATCTGGTATTTGTCCTAAATTTGCAAATTCATCTAAAAAGAAAAAAACCTCATTTTCACATTTCCCATCTTTTGTTGAATCTGCATACCTTACTAATTTAATAAATAGAAATGTATAGAAAAGTGATGCAATAAAGTCAAAAGATGAATCCATATCAGATGTAATAATATAGTAAATACAAGGGATTTTTCCGGGCAGTGTTAAGTCTATGTCTGTTTCAGATGTTAATCTCTGTAAATCTTTATTTTGAAACATTTGTAGTCTTGTACCTAACCCAGTAATTACACTTGCTTTTATTGTATCAGTGCCACTTGCAAATATGTTATATGACATACGAGCAGGACTGTTAGAAGGAAGCTTTTTAAATCTTTCATCAATCTCTTTAATATCACCTTTTGCAATCTGCTCATATACATTTGTTAAATTATTTTTATCAGATATTGTTTCAAGAAAATAAAATTCAAACGCCTTTAATAGATTTTCTTCAGCACGAGGCCAAAACTCATCACCGACCTTTATCATGTCTTTGTGTATTTGAAATAATAACATCACTTGAAGTTTGCACATCTGTTATAGTTTCATTTTCTTGTAATGGGTTCCATCTGTCACTATGTCGCATATCTTTTAAATTCAGAACTTTAACTGTGTATCCAATGTTTCTAAAGTAACTTGATGTTTTTCTATAAATCTCACCGTTTAGGATCAGTAACAATTATTGATTTTTTGTATTTAGATAATTCTAATAAATTAGTTAATAGAAATCCTATTGTTTTCATACTTCCACTACTACCAAAAATACAAATATTTTTATTAAAGTAACTATCAAAAGGAAGTTTTACTGTTTTTTCATTGTATTTTCCAAGAATAATACCAGGTTTATTAAATGATAATACACTTGTCATTTCTTTTTCATTCATCCAATTAGCAGTTCCATGA
>CAMUHU010000126.1 GCA_947088765.1 uncultured Clostridium sp.
AAGGTATCTATGACTTAAACGAAGACGGAAAAGTAGACATATTAGACAGAAACATCCTAAAGAAAAACTATGGAAAAATAGCAGAAATGATTGTATTTACAAAAAAATTATTTTGACTTCAATAAAATATATTGATATAATGAGTAAGTTATAAAGGAGAAATAAAATATGTTACAATCAGTATTAAAAGAAGAATTAACTGAAGAATATATATGCTTTGCTAAGGAAAACCAAAAATTTGACAGAAAAAGTGCAAAGAAAGATGTAAAGGAGATTGCAAACCATATTGCAGGATTTGCTAATGCAGATGGTGGAACTTTAGTAATTGGAATAACAGATAATGGAAAATTAGAGGGGTTTGAAAATTATGGAAATAAAGATAATGACATTTTAAAAAGTAGTATACAATATTTAAAAACAATTCCTGAAATAAAAACTGAAAAATTGAATATAATAAATATTAATGGTCATGAAGATTTTATCTTATTATTACATATTGAAATTAGTCATAATTGTTTAATAAGAAATGTTAAAGATGAGGTTTATTTAAGAAGAGGTGATTCAACAATCAAATTAACAGATGAACAAATTCAGATATTAAAGGTAGATAGACCTGAAATATCATATGAAGATCAACCTGTATTAGAAAGTAATATTAAAGATATAGACTTAGATATGGTTAATATTTATGCACAAAGCATAAAAGCAACTAATAAAAAACTTCTTGATTTATTAAGAGCAAGAAGGTTCTTAGTAAAAATAAAAGATGTAGAGCATTTGACAACTGCAGGAGTATTACTTTTTGCAAAAGACCCTACTATTTTCTTTCCTTGCTCAAGGGTAAGAGTTATAAAATATGATGGAACTTATATGCAGACAGGGGAAAATTTAAATATAATTAAAGAAGAAACATTTAGATTACCCCTTTATAAATTAATTATTGAAATTCAGAAATTCATTAAGGCGCAATTAAGAGATTTTAATCACTTAAATAAAGATGGGATATTTGATAAAATACCAGAATATCCTGAGTTTTCCTGGCTTGAAGGTATTACAAATGCAGTTGCTCACAGAAATTACGCTATGAGAGGAGAACATATAAAAGTATTTATTTTTGATGATAGGATGGAAATAAAGAGTCCTGGAAAATTACCAGGACTTGTGACTCTTGAAAATATGAAGAGAGTTAGATATGCAAGAAATACAAAAATATCAGAGACTCTTGTTGATTTAGGATTAGTTAAAGAACTAAACGAAGGTGTATCTAGAATTTATGAAGAAATGGCAAAGTTTTTTTTAGAAGAACCAGAATACAACTATGAGGAAGGTGAAATACTTAAATTAACATTAAAAAATAATATTGTTATGAGAGATAAAAGAATATCTGAAGCTTTACAGAAAAAGCTAAATATAAAGGAAGATTGGGAAAGTCTACCTGCATTTGAAAGAAATATAATTAGATATATTAGTGATAAAGGAGAAGTTGGGACAACTGACTTAATAAAATTTACAGGAAGGTCAAGAAATACTGTTCTTAATGTTTTAAAAAGATTGGAAGAATTTCAAGTTATTGAATGGATTGGAACTAATACAAAGGATCCAAAAAAGAAATATATTTTAAAAAGATAGAAAATACTTAAATAAATATAAGAAGTATTGAAAGGTATTGAAAAGTATTGAACAGTATTGAATAGTATTGAACAGTATTGAATAGTATTGAACAGTATTGAATAGTATTGAAAAGTATTGAACAGTATTGAATAGTATTGAAAAGTATTGAACAGTATTGAGCAGTATTGAATAGTATTGAGCAGTATTGAATAGTATTGAGCAGTATTGAATAGTATTGAACAGTATTGAAAAGTATTGAATAATTAACTGAAATTTATAGAGATAATGTAGGGCGACCATTGGTCGTCCATAGCCTCTAGATTCCGTAAGGAAACTAGGGGATTTTAACATACCTGTAACAAAAAAGATAAAAAGATTTAATATAACATCCAAGTTAGCCTTCCGTAATGATGCAGAAAGCGCCTAAAGTAGTAGCTAAAATGGCTATTGAAAAAGTATTATAAATATTTATATAATTAAATAAGGGAAATAGAATTATAGTTAAATGCTTAAATAAATACTTAAAAAAAATCTCAATCTCATTTAGATATTTTTCGAGTTTTTTAATTATTTATACGCATTTCATATAGAGTAAGTGCTAAAAAATTATTCACTATTCATTAAAAAACGGGGAGGAACCAAAATGAACAGAAAAGAAGAAAACAGGAAAAGGACAGATTCTAAAACCCTTGGCGCTGTAACACACAAGTATAATTTAAAAGACAATGAAGATGAAAACATAATAAAACTTGGAGGGACTATAATGGACGGGAATAATAGTATAAGAAAGAAACAAGAATATAGAAAACAGAGATACAGTAAAAAATATGCAAAAAAATTAAAGAAAAAACTACAAGTAAGTATGTTTAGTATAGTAATGGTATTACTGCTAATTGCGGGAGGTAAATTAGCAGGAATTTGTATGCCAATTAATAGATTAGAAGAAGATATATCACAACATGTAATAAAAGAAAACAAAACATTAGTAAATGACAAAGAAGGCACATTATTAACAGGGGATAATTATATATCAGACAATGAAAGTGATATGTTATTAAGAAACAATGATTTACAAAATAACGGAATTACAGCATTATCAGAGAATAGTGATACAGTAACATACATATATACAGCAGATGATTTAGTTAAATTCAGAGATAGTGTAAATGTGGGAAATGCTTATACAGGAAAGACAGTGTATTTAATGAATGATATAGATTTAAGTACAGTATGCTCTAGTTTGCTAGGTTCATGGGAACCAATAAATAAATTTGCAGGAACATTTGATGGAAATTATCATACAATAAGTAATTTATATATTAACAGTAATTTATATGCTGATGCAGGACTATTTTCTATTGCAATGGAAAATGCCATAATAAGGAATTTAGTATTGGATAATGTATATGTATATAATAATTATAGTTCTAATGGAAGAATAGGAGTAGTATCAACATGTAATTTTGGTAAAATTATTAATTGTGGAATAGAAAGTGGAAATATTATTAGTACAACAACAATATACACTGCAGTAGGCGGAATTAGTGGCTATGTAAGTGGAAATACAGCAGGTATATATAATTGCTATAATAAAGCGAATATAAGTGCAAATTTGACAAGTGGAGATTATATAAGAGTAGGGGGAATATGTGGAGAAGTATGGAATGAGGCAAGTATAGTCAATTGCTATAATATGGGGAATATAACATCATCAGGGCAAAGAAGAACACAAAATGGAGGAGTAGTTGGTGCAATGTATATAAATCCCCAGGTAACAAATTGTTATAATATAGGTACAGTTTCAGGTAGAGCAAATGTAAACGTTTTTCTTGGTGGAATAATAGGTAATAGTGGCGAATCTATAAATTATCTAGGAGGAACAATAAGTAATTCATATTGTACAACATCTTCATGTGGAATATCATATTATTACTATAGTGGAGGAATGAAAACATCAACAACAGGAAGAGTAGCACCAGAGACATTACAGACATATACAGTATACTTAAGTTCAGCATATGCATATGATGTATATAATAAAAATGAAGGATATCCAGTCCTAGCATGGCAAAATGAAACACAAGTAATAGAATTAAATCAAAAGCAAGCATACATAAAGACAGGCGAAAACCTACAATTGGAAATAAATTCAACTGTAGGGGCACGGCGCACCGTGCCCACAACTAGAGAATGTTTCAATTACTGACTTTATATGGGAATCTACAAACAGCGATGTCGCAACAGTAAACGAAAAAGGTTTAGTAACAGGCATAGGAGAAGGCTACACAACAATCTATGGAACATATAAAAACGATAATCAAGACCCAATGTCTGCCCACATAAATGTAATGTGCATAGTAAATGTAGCAAAAGCAGAAAACATAGCGAACCCACAAATAGAAACAGGAAACGGATTCACAGTAATATTAAAAGCAGATGGAACAG
>CAMUHU010000127.1 GCA_947088765.1 uncultured Clostridium sp.
TGAGAAAAAAATAATAGGAAAAATGAAGAAAGAGATATTAAGTAAGACTGGATAGGTTACTACATTATCCATTTTTAAATCGTTATAAATTTGTGTTTGTGGGGAGGATGAATTTTTAGGTGAATTTAAAATTGTAGAGAGATGTAGGGGCGATTAGCAATCGCCCGTTCTAACAAAGGCTTGCTAAAAAACTTATATTCTTAAGCATGTTCTTCGAAGAGCGGGCGATTAATAATCGCCCCTACAATGTATATTTATAATTTTGTATAAATTTAAAAACATATAATCATACCCACAACCCCCAATTTGTACATATATACATAAAAAAATATATAAACAAATTTTAAAATTCTGTGGACATGCAATGTACCTCTACAAACAATGTGGGAAAAATTGTAAAATCTAACAATAGATATTGAAAAAACAACAAAAATCATATATAATAGCAATGTTAGAAAGGGAAAAGGAGAGTTTTATATATGTTTCAGAAACTAGAAGATGTTGAAAAAAGGTATGAAGATTTAACGCAAAAAATCAGTGACCCAGAAGTTATTGCGCAAAACAAAGAATGGCAAAAAATGATGAAAGAGCACTCAGACTTAACACCAATAGTTGAAAAGTATAGAGAATACAAAAAGTTAGAGCAAAGCATAAAAGATAATGAAGAAATGTTATCAGACCCAGAGCTAAAAGAATTAGCACAAGAAGAGATAAAAAATGCAAAAGAAAAATTACCACAAATAGAAGAAGAAATAAAAATCCTATTAATACCTAAAGATCCAGACGATGATAAAAACACAATCTGTGAAATCAGAGCAGGGACAGGAGGAGAAGAAGCAGCACTATTTGCAGGAGAGCTATTTAGAATGTATTCAATGTATTCAGAAAGAAAGCACTGGAAACTAGAAGTATTAAACGAAAATGCAACAGAATTAGGGGGATATAAAGAAATAACATTCATGATTTCAGGTAAAGGTGTATATAGTAGGATGAAATTTGAAAGTGGAGCACATAGAGTCCAAAGAGTTCCAGAAACAGAAAGCAATGGAAGAATACAAACATCAGCAGCCACAGTAGCAGTACTTCCAGTAGTAGAAGATGTACAAATTGATATAAACCCAGCAGACATAAAAATGGAAGTATTTAGAGCCTCAGGAGCAGGAGGACAACATATAAATAAAACTTCATCAGCAGTTAGATTAATACACATTCCAACAGGAATGGTAGCAGAATGTCAAACAGAACGTTCACAAGTTCAAAATAGAGAATATGCAATGAGATTATTAAAATCAAGATTATATGAGATTGAGAAAGAAAAGCAAGATGCAGAATTAACAAATGCAAGAAGAAGTCAAGTTGGTTCTGGAGATAGAAGTGAAAAAATAAGAACATATAATTTCCCACAAGGAAGAATAACAGACCATAGAATAGGAATGAGCATTTATCAAATGGAAGACTTCCTAAACGGAAACTTAGATGGAATGATAGATGCATTGATTACTGCGGATACTGCTGAAAAACTAAAGGGGCAAAGTGAATAAATTGCCTTCGATGAAATTACCGTGAAGGAAAAGGACAAAATTACATCCAAGGTTTGTTTGTTTAGATGATAAAAATGAAAGGAAAAGAACATGAACGATTTAATAGAAGGATTAAATGATAAGCAAAAAGAAGCAGTACTTGCTACAGAAGGGCCATGCTTAATAATAGCAGGAGCAGGAAGCGGTAAAACAAAAGTATTAACACATAAAATAGCATATCTAATAAAAGAAAAAAATGTATTGCCATGGAACATATTAGCAATAACATTTACAAACAAAGCAGCAAATGAGATGAAAACAAGAACTGAAAATTTATTACAGGGTACAACAAATGATATTTGGATAGGAACTTTTCACTCTATATGTGTTAGAATATTAAGAAAATTTATAGATAGAATAGGTTATGACACATCATTTATTATATTTGATACCTCAGACCAAAAAAGCTTAGTAAAAGATTGTCTAAAAACATTAAATATAGATGATAAACTATTTACAGACAGAAGTGTAATGTATGAAATAAGCAATGCAAAAAACGAAATGCTAGAGCCAGGAGATTACTTAAATAGAAGCTTTGGGGACTTTAGAAAAGAGACAATAGCAAAGATATATGAACTATATCAAAAAAGATTAAAAGAAAACAATGCACTAGACTTTGATGATATTATAAACTTAACAATAAAAATACTCATGCAGGAACCAGATGTATTAGAATATTATGCAAATAAATTCAAATATATTTTAGTAGATGAATATCAAGACACAAATAAAGCACAATTCACTCTAATAACATTACTTGCAGCAACACATGGAAACATTACTGTAGTAGGAGACAATGACCAAGGAATATATTCTTTCAGAGGAGCAGATATATCAAACATATTAAACTTTGAAAAAGACTTTTTAGGAACAAAAATAATAAAACTAGAGCAAAACTATAGATGTACAAAAAGTATTTTAAATGTTGCAAATGCTGTAATAAAAAACAATCCAACAAAATACAAAAAAGAGCTATGGACAGAAAATGAAGAAGGAACATTAGTTACAGGATATAGAGCAGATAACGAGTATGATGAAGCAAGATATGTAGTAAATCAAATTGGACACTTAAAATATCAAGAAAAATTTAATTACTCAGACTTTACAGTATTATACAGAATGAATGCACAATCACGTAGTATAGAGGAAATCTTAAACAGAGAAGGAATACCATATAAAATTATTGGTGGACTTAAATTCTATGAAAGAAAAGAAATCAAAGATGCAATAGCATATTTAAGACTTATACATAATCAAAATGATAACATGAGTTTAAGAAGAATAATAAATGAACCTAAAAGAGGTATAGGAAAAACAAGCCTAGACAAAGTACAAGAACTTTCAGAACAAATTGAAAAACCTATGTATGAAATTATAAAAAATGCTTCAGAATATGGTTTAAATAGAGTATACTTAAAGTCAAGGGAATTCATAGAACAGATAGAAAGTTTAATTGCCAGAAGAGATAAAATGCCAGTCTCAGAACTTATAAAACTAACTTTAAATGTAACAGGTTATATGAAAGCATTAGAAAATGAAAACACAATAGAAGCAGAATCAAGAATAGAAAACTTAGAAGAATTATTAACTGTTGCAATGGAATTCGAAAAAGAATCAGCAGAAAACACACTTGCAGAATTTTTAGAGGGAATAACACTTTCATCTGATTCAGATGAAATAGACGAGAATCAAGATAAAGTTACTTTAATGACACTACATAGTGCAAAAGGACTAGAATTTCCAGTAGTGTTTTTAGTTGGAATGGAAGAAGGAATTTTTCCAGGGTATAAATCAATACAAGAAGAAGCAGGACTTGAAGAAGAAAGACGTTTATGTTATGTTGGAATGACTAGAGCAAAAGAACGTTTATTCTTAACCTGTTCAAGAACAAGAACAATATTTGGGTCAACCTCATGTAATGCAGTATCAAGATTTATGAAAGAAGTTCCAAAGGAAATGTTAGAGGGATATGAAGACATATTCACATCAAGTGGGGAAAATACATCAGAAGACTCTAGATATAATTGGGAATATGGAGGAAGAACAAATAGTAATGTAAAAACTTATAGTGCAGTGGCAGCAAGCGCAGGGACAAAAAGTAATTCAAATTATCAAAGCTTTGGATTTAGAACAGCAGAAAGCTTTTTAAGCAATCTAAATAAAACAACATCATCACCTAACATAGATATATCAAAATATAAGCCAGGAGCAAAAGTATTTCATAAAAAATTTGGAGAAGGATTAATAAATTATATTGAACAAGAAGGAGACGATTACAAAGTAGATATTGCATTTGAAAAAGCTGGACATAAAAGGTTAATGGCGAAATATGCAGGACTAGAAATATTATAAGGAAACTCTGAAATCCCTAAGAAAAACGCCATAATATTACAAAACAGACATATAAATTTAACAAAT
>CAMUHU010000128.1 GCA_947088765.1 uncultured Clostridium sp.
AAAGATAAAGAAGGAAAAGAAATTGATAAAATATGTTGCAGAGATTTTTGGAAAGGTAGAGATAGCTACAGACAATTACAGAATGATTTTTTTGAATATATAACATCAAAAGGCTTTAAACTTGAAAGAGGTTTACCAGTAGAAGAAACAGGAGCAAAACATGAAAAAATAGAAGATTTAAAGAAATTGACTAATTTTGAAAATACTAAAAAAGTATTAAATAATATAAAACTAGAACTACCAAAAGTTCCAGATATAAATGATATTAAACTAATAAAACTTAATAGAGAAAAAGTAGAAAATGAAATTATTAAGCCTAAAGATGATGTAATTATGAAGCTGTATCAAGATAATTTAAAATTGCACAAAGAACTATTGAAACAAGTAAATTTAGTTAATAAAGCAGAGAAATACCAAAAAGAGAGAGATAAAATAATAGCTGATAATAAAGAATTGCATAATCAAGTGGAAAATATTAAGGTAGAATATAATCAAAAAGAATTTGATATAGAATGGAAATATAAAAATAAAATCAGAAGTTTAGAAAAAGAAAATAGTCATTTATACCAAGTAGTAGATAGATTTAGAGAAACTATTGGAAAATTTATAAAATGGATTTGTAAAAAGTTTGATGTCACTACAGAGGACAATTTGATTAGGGATTTTGAAAAAGAAACTAGAACTTATTTAGATGCAGAGAAACAAATTAACCACGAAAAAAGGGAAAAAGAGATGGATTTAGAGATCTAAGAGCAAACGAATTTGTTTGCTCTTTATCACGATTATTTCATGTGTTTTAAAGCATATTCACAAGCAGAAACAACAAATCCATTAAAAGAATATTCCTTTTTATCTAATCCCTCATTAGCTTTATCAACTATTTCGATAATTTTAGAATTTATATCTACAGGAAATCTAATACTTTTATAAATATTTGCATCAGTAGATTTTTTCATTACAAAATTTTCCATAAACTTACCTCTTTTCTATTTTTTTTACAAAATCTATGGAAATTATACTTGAAATATGGTATATAATTATATAACTGAAATGCAGTTATATAATTGTGAGGAGGAATAAAAAATGTTATGGACGGATTATTACTTTTATTTAAGTAAATTGCCAGAGGAAGAAAGAAGAAATCAAATATTATTGCTAATAGGAATTTTTATTATAATGTTACTAATAGGAATTGTTGATGAATTTATTAGACATAAATTTAATAAAAAGAAGTAATACAATTTAAAATATCTATAATTAAATAAAATCAAAGTTTGTTAGATTTGCAAAATACAAGAAAATGTGGTATTATTAACATAATGACGTTAAATTACGTTAATTAGCAACCGTTAAAAATTTATCAAAAGGAGGAATGAACAATGAAACGGTATGGAAAAATTGTGCTTGAGGCAGAGAAAGGTATAACCTTTGAGGTCTCAGAGGGAACAGATGGAGAGTTAGTCATCAGAGCTTTAAACATTGCTACAGCCAATGTCTACTCTACAAACTATGCAAATCCAGTGGTTCCAGAAGGATATAAGCATGTCTGTGGAGAATGGAACAATGGATTTGTAATTGAAAGATGTTCTGATGGAAGTCAGTTTGTATGGATTCCTGTTGGAAGTTTCGATTCTAATGGAACACTTGACGGAGAACATTTTACGGAGAAATTCGGCAGACGAAATTACATGAACGATGAATTTTCGGATGATGAATTCAATGAAGCTTTAAATGGTGAACTGCTTGAACAACTTGAAAGTGTCAAAAAATATGGGGGATTTTATATTTCTCGTTATAACATTTCCGAGAGTTCAGAAGGAAAACCACAGTCGGTAAAAGGAGTTATGCCGTGGGTAAACATCAATTTTGATGATGCCAAGAAGGTAGCATCCACTATTGAAGACAATGAAGCAGTTAAAAGTCATCTGACTTTTGGTGCAGAATATGATTCGATATTGGAATGGTTTATCAAAACGGAAGTTAAAACTCTTGCTGAAATCGCAGAGGACTCTACCGAATGGGGCAATCATTGGAATACAGAGAATTCTCCAAAGAAAGTAGTTGAAACAGGGAGCAGAGAAGAATGGTGTGCTAATAACATCTACGACTTTGCAGGTAATGTGGACGAATGGACACAAGAACAGAACGAAAGTTCGTTTCGTGTTATCCGTGGTGGCATTTACTTTGTTAATGGCTTCGATTTTCCTGTCGCCTATCGCGATTGCAACATTCCTGTTTTCAACTTTAGCAACCCTGGTTTTCGTGCCACGCTTTGTATTAAGTAGCACTGACCACTGTAAAATTGCTTTAATTGTATCCAAGCACAGACAAAGGGAGAGAACTTTGAGATTTCAGAGTTCCTCTTTCTTTTTTATATATTTTTAATAGGAGTTGATATAAGTTGGAAAAGAACAAAGATAATCGATTGGTAATTATAGTAAAGATAGAAAAGTATATAGAGTATATGCTTATAATCTTACTCAAACTTCCAAGAACAGAGAAATTTAGTATAGGAACAGAAGTAAAAACAAGTATGTATGAAATGCTAAAAAATATTCTTTTAGCAAGTAAAATAGATAAAAATAAAAGACTACAAATTTATAATATTGTTGATAGTAATATATATTATCAAAGAATTTGTATAAGAATCATGTATAATCAAAAATGGATAGATGAAAAGAAATATAGGTATAGCAATGAATTACTAGCTGAAATTGGAAAAATTTTAGGAGGACTTATTAAATCACTAGAGGTGAAAAAATATGCCCAAAACAATTAAAAATGTATATGAAATAGCAGTATCATTTGAAGAATTACTAAATGCACATAAAAAAGCACGATGTGGAAAACGAGAAAAGAAAAAGATAATTCTATTTGAATTAAAACTAGAACAAGAATTATTAGAATTAGAGAAACAATTAAAAAATGGAACTTATAAGCATGGTGATTATACAAAATTTAAAATATATGAGCCAAAAGAAAGAATAATCATGTCATCAGAATATAGAGATAGAGTAGTACATAGATGGTATGTTGAAAAGTTCATAAAGCCATATTTTGTGCCACAATTTATTAGCACATCATATGCAGGAATAGAAGGAAGAGGCATGCATAAAGCATCTAAAGATGTACAAAAAGCAATGAGAAGTGCCAAATCTAAATGGAAGAATTATTACATATTAAAAATGGATGTTACAAAATATTTTCAAAATATAGATAAAAGAATACTTTGGGAAATATTAAAAAGGAAAATGAAGGATAGAAAATTACTGTGGTTAACTAGAGAGATTTTACTATCTACAGAAGGTATGGTAGGATTACCTCTAGGTAATTATACATCTCAAATGTTTGCTAATATATATTTAAATGAATTAGATCAGTATGTTAAACACAAATTAAAATGCAAATATTATTACAGATATATGGATGATATGGTTATAATGTGTAAGAATAAAGAAATTGCAAAAGATATTTTAAATAATATAACAAAATTTTTAAAAGAAAATTTAAAGTTAACTCTAAACTCAAAAACAAGAATTTTTAAAGATATACAGGGAGTTAATTTTTGTGGATATAAGATTAATGAAAAAAGACTAAAAATAAGGCATACAAGTAAATGTAGAATGAAAAGAAAGCTAAAAAGATATACAAAACAATTAATGGAAGGAAAAATAACATTACCTGAAATACAGAGAAGTATAGCAGGTTGGCTAGGCTATGTTAAACATGCAGATTCTTATAATTTAAGAAAAAGTATGTTTTATATAGAGGGATAGACTTAAAAAAGGCATTCGTATCGTGTTATCCGTGGTGGCAATTACAATAATAATGGAAACAATTATCCTGTCGCCTATCGCAATTACAACAATCCTAATAACAACTATAACAACACTGGTTTTCGTGCCACGCTCTAATATTAAGTCAGATTATATATTTTATGGAATATATACAGTACAAATATTAGATATTAAAGGAA
>CAMUHU010000129.1 GCA_947088765.1 uncultured Clostridium sp.
TACTTGAATCACTTTTTTTCTATATTTTTTGTTTCACATCAATTGTAACACTACAAAATATAAAAAATTTTATGTATTTTATATAAGAGGCACATTTCAATGTGCCTCTATGTTTCTTACTATAAAATTATACAAATTAATCCACCACTTCCTTCGTTTACAATACGTTCTAGAGTTTCTTGTAATTTTCCCTGTGCATCTTCTGGCATACGAGATAATTTATTTTGTAAACCTTCATTTACGAGTTCATGTAGATTTTTTCCAAAAATATTAGATTCCCAAATTTTTTGAGGATCACTTTCAAATTCTGAAAGTAGGTAATTAACTAATTCTTCAGATTGTTTTTCTGAACCTACAATAGGAGAAACTTCAGTCTCTATATTAGCTTTTACAATATGAAGACTTGGGGCAGTGGCTTTTAATTTTACACCAAATTTAGAACCTTGTTTTACCATTTCTGGTTCATCTAAAATTAAATCTTCCATTCCAGGTGTCACAATACCGTATCCTGTAGCTTTTGCAGATTCTAAAGCATAAGATATTTTGTCATATTCTTTTTTAGTTTGAGCAAAAGAAGTAAGCACAGAGAATAAATCACCTTCATCAGAGATATTTACACCTGTCATATCACTTAAAATTTGATAGAATAAATTATCCTTTAATTCGATAGAAATATTTATATTACCATTACCAAGATTAATTTCTTGTAATACACTATTATTTATTACATCAGTAGAACTTATATTATCAACACAAGGTTTTACTTCTTTAAGTACACGTATATTGCTAAAAGAGTTTTTAATATCAGAGTAAAGTGATTGTTTTAACCAATGTGAATCATCAAGAGTATTAACCCATTTTGGAAGACTTAAATTAATTTGTTCAATAGGGAATTCATAAAGAATTTTACTAAACATATTATTAATATCTTCAATATCTAATTCTGAGCAATTAAGAGGCAATACAGAAACTCTGTATTTCTCTTCAAGTTTAGCAGAAAGTTGAGTTGTATATTCAGAAGAAGGGTCAGAACTATTTAGAACTATTACAAAAGGTTTATTTAATGCTTTTAATTCATTTACTACACGTTCCTCAGCTTCTATATAATCTTCTCTAGGAATATCAGAAAAGCTTCCATCAGTAGTAATTAATATTCCAATAGTAGAATGTTCATCAATAACTTTTTTTGTTCCTATTTCTGCAGCTCTTTCAAAAGGGATTTCTTCATCAGACCAAGGAGTTTTTACCATTCTAGGAACATCATCTTCTAAATATCCAATAGCATTATTTACAAGATAGCCAACACAATCAACAAGTCTAGCTTTAAATTTCAAATTATCACCAAGATTAATTTGAACAGCTTCATTAGGAACGAACTTTGGCTCAGTAGTCATAATAGTTCTACCACCAGCACTTTGAGGTAATTCATCTTTAGCCCTTTCTTTTTTATATTCATTTTCAATATTTGGAATAACTAATAAATCCATAAAACGTTTTATAAAAGTTGATTTACCAGTTCTAACGGGACCTACAACACCTACATAAATATCTCCATCAGTTCTAGATTGTATATCCTGATATAAATTTGAATTTTCCATATTAACCTCCATAAACTATATACAAAATGTTTGTACTATAAACTTCATTTGTTAATGTATATTAGGCAAAAATGAAAAATATTACAAAAGAATAAAAATAATTTCCAGAAACTAACATTGATTACTTCTATACTATTATTATATAATAGTAGTAAGTAGGTGTTGTATATATGAGATTTGTTAAATGTTATGGAAAAAAGCTTATATTAAAAGAACTTAAGAAAAGCTTTCATTTTTTTATTAATGAAACAAATACTAATAAAAATAGCAAAGGATATGGATTAACAAGAGATAAAACAATACTTGCAGATCATCTATCAAGTATTGCTTCAGTAGGATATGGATTAGCAGCATTAATAGTTGGGGTAGAGCATAAATGGATTAAATATCAAAAAGCATATGATAGAGCAAATAGAACATTAGATACATTTATAGAAAATGTAGAAGGAAAAAATGGATTCTATTATCATTTTGTAAATATGGAAACAGGAAAAAGAGAATGGAATTGTGAAATTTCTATAATAGATACTGCAATTTTTATATGTGGAGCAATAACCGCAGGCGAATATTTTGGAAAAGAAGTAAAGGAAAAAGCAGAAATTTTATATAAAAAAGTAAATTGGGAATGGTATAGAAATAAGGAAACAAATTATTTTTACATGGGATATACTCCAGAAAAAGGATTTTGGGGACATTGGGATATGTATGCAGAACAATTAATGTTATATGTTTTGGGAGTAAGTTCAGATACATACCCAGTTGATAAAAGTATGTATAATGATTTTAAAAGGAAAAAAGAAAACTATAAAAATATAAAAGATATAATATATACATATTGCGGAACGTTATTTACATATCAATTTTCACATGCATGGATAGATTTTAGAGATATAATAGATAAAAATTCTATTAATTGGTTTGAAAACTCAATAAAAGCTACAAAAGCTAATAAACAATATTGTATAGATAATACAGAGAGATTTAAAACATATGGAGAAAATTCATGGGGATTAACAGCATGCCTTGGACCAAAAGGATACTGTAGTTTTGGTGCAAAACCCTGTGATGTAAATCTAGAGATAGAAAATGATGGAACAATAACACCATGTGGAGCAATAGGTTCAATAGTATTTACACCAGAAGAAAGTATAAAAGCAATGGAATATTATTATAATATATTTCCTAAACTATGGGGGAAATATGGATTTAAAGATGGTTATAATTTAGAGAAACAAAGGTCATGGTTCGCAAAAGAATACATAGGAATTGATAAAGGAATAGGACTTGTAATGATAGAAAATTATTTAAATGGTACTATATGGAAATATTTTATGAAGAATAAATATGTGAAAAAAGGATTAGAAAAACTAGAATTTACACAAATTAATCAGAAGGAGAAAATTTTATTATAATCTGTAAAATTATAAAGATAAGGGAGAACAAAAATAGTTCTCTCTTTAAATTATACAAATTAAATATATACCATTAACAATAAATATCTAATCATAAAATGTATTGATACTACATAAACATGTTTTAAGATATAAAATGTGGAAGGATGTAGTTAGATATGATTAACAAAAGATTATATAACAAAAGTTTAATAAGTGAGCTTATTATAAACCATATAAACAATAACATTATGGAATATATTATAATGATTATAATATTTTTTATTGGTATTATATTAGGAACAATGTATATAAATAAGACAGATTTAACTCAAAAACAGGAAATATCTATATATGTTAATGATTTTATAGAAGATATACAAAATGGTAGTAATATTGATTCTAATAAATTATTAAGAACATCAATATGTAATAATTTATTAATTACAATATTATTATGGATTTCAGGATTAACTGTAATTGGTATGCCTATAGTGTATATAATAGTATCTATTAAGGGATTTTGCATGGGGTATACTATATCATCAATTGTTGCAACTTTAGGTATTACACAAGGGGTAAAATTTATATTATCTACAATGTTATTACAAAATATTATTATAATTCCAAGCATATTGATATTAGCAGTTAGTGGAATAAAACTATATAAGGCGATAATGAAAGATAGAAGAAGAGAAAATATAAAAATTGAAATTATTAGATATACAATAATAGCAATATTTATTGGAATTGTAAATATAATTTCAGCCATAATTGAAACTTATGCATCAACAAATATTTTCAAAATTATGTTTACAGGATAAAGCTTTTTATTAAAGGAAAATACACTTTTCTATATACAAAAAAGTAAAATTTGCATAAAAATTTTATGTAAAATTTATATAAATGTAGTGTTACAATTGATGTGAAACAAAAAATATAGAAAAAAAGTGATT
>CAMUHU010000130.1 GCA_947088765.1 uncultured Clostridium sp.
TCTTTCTCCCGGTCGCGTAGGATTTTGCGCATCGTTCCGCCCGGTTATTGGAGATTTGGGGTTCTCTAATATCTGCAGGTTCTATCTTTAATATTGCAGATAAAAAGCCAATACAAGAAGGTTTTTGTAGGTTGCGACATCGCAAGTACAAGAGGAAAGCAATCAGAGTTAAACTTTATTTAAAGCATTTTCTAATATAATTATTATTTTTGAAAGCGTAAAGGATAATGTTAGGGCATTTTTTGTAAGAACATGGCTCGGAAAAACGAAAGAGAAGAATAAAAATGTCACCTTTTATACCTTATTATGCAGTATCCTCTTAGGTTATCTAGCCCTAGTATAATACAAAATAGGAAATAATACTATCTTTTTATTTATTCTAATGTAACTTATTGTATGTTGACTTATTGTATTCGGAGTGTTATTATCAATACAATTAAGGAGTTGTGTTGATATGGATATTGTTAAGGTATTTGCAAGCAATCTAAAGAAATATAGAACTCAAAAAGGATTATCACAAGAGGCTTTTGCTGAAATATCTGGTTTACATAGAACTTATATTAGTGCAATTGAACGGGAAAAGCGCAGTATTGCCTTAGAAAATATTCAAAAAATTGCGGATGCCTTGGAAATAGAAACCTATTTATTATTTATTGACAAAAATGTTTCTGGATAAAGGAGATCAGCAATGAACAGAAGTGAATATTTTAATTATATAGAAAAAAAACTGAATATTCTCTCTTATCGTATAAAAAATAGAGGTAAGATTAATTTATTGGATTTAAATATCTATTCAGAAACATTTTTTGCAGATCTTATGAGTCACTTGCTAGGATATAATTTAAAAAATATTAACCAGATAAAGCAAAACACAGAGGGCATAGATTTAATTGATGAAAATAATAAAATAATTGCACAAGTTTCATCAACTTGTACCAAGCAGAAAATTGAAAACTCATTAGCCAAGGAAATTTTTCAGGTGTATCCGGATTTTAACTTTAATTTTATTGCAATTGTTGGTGATGCTGACCAATTAAGGACTAAAGCTTTTAAAAATCCACACAAAATCTCTTTCAACCCTTTAAGTGATATATATGATATCAATTCATTGCTTAATATCATTTTAAATTTGGATATCTCTAAACAACGAAAATTATATGAATTTATTAAGAATGAATTGGGTAGTGACATAGATATTGTGAAGGTGGATTCAAATTTGGCAACTATTATAAATATTTTATCGCAAGAGAATTTTTCAAATATTGTTGATTCACCAGAAATTAATCCTTTTGAAATATTAAGGAAAATTGAATTTAATGATTTATTATCTGTCCAACCAACAATAGATGATTATAAGATTTTTTACAGTAAGTTGGATGAGAAATATAAAGAGTTTGATAAACAGGGAACAAATAAAAGTATTTCTGTTTTATCAATTATACGTAGTCAATATATTAAATTGGCAGGAAAAATATCAGATTCACAAGAATTGTTTTTTTCTATTATTGATAATATTATTGAGTTGATAAAGAATAGCAAGAATTATATAGAAATTCCATATGAGGAATTGGAAATGTGTGTGTCTGTTTTAGTAGTTGATGCTTTTATACGTTGTAAAATATTTAAAAACCCGGAGGGTTATAATTATGTTGTTACCAGATAATATACATCCAGAATTAAGTATATATTATAATGGAGCGTTAGTTCTTGATGAATTGCGGCATAAAAATTGTCAATCTATTTTACAGCTATTTGCAAAAATGAAAGCAAAAACAGATATGTCTTTTTCTACTTTTATTCTATGTCTTGACTGGTTATATTTGATTGATATTGCTAAAATTAATGAAAAGGGTGATATTGAGATATGTTCATAAAAAGACTTATAATAGAAAACAAAGTTAAAATTATACGTGACATAGAATTTACAAGTGGTCTTAATTTAATACTTGATGATACTCCAAGTGATGACTCTAAATCAACGGGAAATAATGTAGGAAAGACTACTGTTTTAAAATTAATTGATTTCTGTTTGGGGGCAAATTCCAATATAATATATACTGATACAGAAAATAAAAAAGACATTTATACATTAGTAAAGGATTTTTTAGTTGATGAGCAAATTACAATTACTCTTATTTTAACAGAAACATTTGACGATCCTGATAAAAAACAAATTGAAATTCAAAGAAATTTCTTAACAGGAAAAAAGGCAATTAGAAAAATAAATGGAAATTCTGTTTTAGCGAAAGACTATGAAGATGAATTAGAGAGAGTTATTATGCCCGATAAAAATATAGAAAAACCAACATTTAGGCAAATCATTTCTCATAATATACGATATAAGGATGAGAGCATTAATAATACTTTAAAAATTCTAAATGCATTTACTACAGATGTAGAATATGAAAGTTTATATTTGTATTTATTAGGCTGTTCTTTTAATGAGGGTGCAAAAAAACAAGCACTGACTTCTCAAATAAATCAAGAAAATATTTTTAAGGAACGATTAGAGAAAAAGCAAACAAAAACTACTTATGAAATTGCTTTAGCATTGCTAGAAGATGATATTACAGTATTAAATGAGAAAAAATCCTCTTTTAATCTCAATGAAACATTAGAAGAAGATTTAGATCAATTGAATCTCATAAAATATAATATTAATAAAACAAGTTCTTTAATAAGCAAATTGGAAATACGTAAAAATTTAATTGAGGAATCCAAGCAAGAATTAGATAATAGTATATCACATATTGATTTACAGCAATTACGAATATTGTATAATGAAGTAACTTTAAATATTTCAGGTATACAAAAAACATTTGAAGATTTAGTTGCTTATCACAATAACATGGTTGTTGAAAAAGTGAAATATATATCTCAAGATTTGCCGCATTTAATAGAAAAACTTAATAATTCTCATCATGAACTTTCATCACTGTTAAAACAAGAAAAGGAATTGACTGAACGCGTTTCAAAAGGAGATTCATTTGAAGAATTGGAAAAAGTAATAGCTGACCTTAACGAAAAATATAGAGAGAAGGGTGAATATGAAAATATAATTAGTCAATTAAATGAAGTTGAAGGTAATATAGATAATCTTAACAAACAAATAGAAAGTATTGATCAATATTTATATTCTGGAGATTTTGAATCACTTTTAAAAGAACAAGTTAAAAAATTTAATAGATATTTTTCTAATATTTCACAAGAATTATATGGTGAAAGGTATGGTCTTACATACAAAAGAGAAACAAATAAAAAAGGGCAGCAATACTATAAATTTAATGCATTTAACGCAAATATGAGTTCTGGGAAAAAGCAAGGAGAAATTTTATGCTTTGATTTAGCTTATCTTCTCTTTGCTGATGAAGAACATATTCCATGTTTACATTTCTTGTTAAATGATAAGAAGGAACTTATGCATGATAATCAGTTAGTTAAAGTTGCAGAATTTGTTCAACATAAAAATATACAGTTAGTTATTTCAATATTGAAAGACAAATTACCAACTTCTATTTTGAATAAATCACATATAGCAGTAGAACTTACACAAAACGATAAATTATTTAGAATTGAAAATAATCAGTAAAATTACAATGTGCATATTGTAAAGTAATTAAGCTATTGGATAAAAAAGGGTGTCGGAAAACAGATAGTTCCAAACAGCCCCTTTTCTAATGTAAAATGTTTATATAACTCTAATGTACTTATTTAATAATTACCAACATTTTGAGCATTTTCCTTTTCCTAATTTTTCTGCTTGCTCCAATG
>CAMUHU010000131.1 GCA_947088765.1 uncultured Clostridium sp.
ATTTTTAGGGCTTATGTTTAAAAATTTTTGGGACATTTTCAAAAATCATTGACACAGTTTTTTTGCCATATTTACCAATAAATATTGGGCACCCAAAGGGCACCCAAAAACTTATTTTAATTTATTACTATATATTCTTTGTCATTATTTCGCAAACTAGGTTATTAAATTCTGTTGGATTTTCTATTGTAAGCCCTTCTATTAATCTTGCTCCATTGTATAAAATTTGTGCATATTTTTTTAGTTCTTCTTTATTCTCTTTATATAATTTCTTCAATTTTTCTGTAATCAGATGATTTTCATTTATTTCTAAAATTGTTAATGCTTTTATTTCTTGAGAATTTGGCATTGTATTTAATGTTTTTACCATATCTATAGATACTGCTCCTTCACTAGACAAGCAAACTGGATGATTTTTTAATCTATGAGTAAATCTAACCTCTTGTACTTCATTGTTGATTGCTTCTTTCATAATATTAAACATATCTTTGTTATCTTCGTTTGCCTTTTTTAGTTCTTCCTTTTCTTCTTCTGTATCTAATTCTAGGTTATCAGCAGAAACATTTTTAAATGCTTTTTCTTCATAATTCATTATTACTTGTAATGCAAATTCATCTACATTATCTGTTAAATATAATATCTCAAATCCTTTATCTTTTATGGTTTCTACTTGTGGTAGTAAGTCTATTTTGTCTATTGTTTCTCCACAGGCATAATAAATATCTTTTTGATCTTCCTTCATTCTTAAAACATATTCTTTTAGAGTAACTAATTTTTTTTCTGTTGATGAGTAAAATAATAATAAATCTTGTAATTTATCTTTATTCATTCCATAATCACTATATGTTCCATATTTTAATTGTAATCCGAAATTTTTGAAAAATTCTTCATATTTTGTTCTATCACTTTTTAACATGTTTTCTAATTCAGTTCTAATTTTGTTTTCTAAGTTCTTAGCTATAATCCTTAATTGCCTGTCATGCTGTAGCATTTCTCTTGATATATTTAATGATAAATCTTCACTATCTACTAATCCTTTTACAAATCCAAAATAGTCTGGTAGTAACTCTGCACATTTATCCATTATTAATACACCATTTGAATATAATTGTAATCCTTTTTCATATTCACTTGTATAGTAATCATAAGGCAAATGTTTAGGTATATATAATAACGCATTATAATTATATTGTCCCTCTACAGATGTATGAATTACTTTTAAAGGTTTTTCATAATCATGAAATTTCTCCGTATAAAAATTATTATATTCTTCTTCTTTAATATCCTTCTTATTATTTTTCCATAAAGGTTTCATAGAGTTTATTGTTTCTATCTCTTTTATAGTTTCATATTCTTCTGTTCCTTCTTTTTTCTTACTGTGCTCTACCTCCATTTGTATTGGATAACGTATATAATCTGAATATCTTTTTACAATTTCTTGAATTGTATAACTATCTAAAAATTGACTATATTTTTCTTCTTCTGAATCTTCTTTTATATGTAATGTAATTTTTGTTCCATTTTCTGCTTTTTCACAAGGTTCTATACTATACCCCTCTACTCCTTTTGAAATCCATTTATAACCTTGTTCACTATTTTCAGATTTGCTTTCTACTGTTACTAGATCACTTACCATAAATGCAGAATAAAAGCCTACCCCAAATTGACCTATAATGTCAATATCTTCTTTCTTTTCATTTTCCTCTTTGAATGCAAGGGAACCACTTTTGGCTATTGTTCCTAAATTTTTATCTAATTCTTCTTCTGTCATACCACAACCATTGTCTTCTATTGTAATAGTTCTATTTTCTTTGTCTAAATCAATTTTAATTTTAAAATCGTTTTTAATTACATTTTCGTTTTTATCTGTTAGTGAATGATAATATAGCTTGTCTATCGCATCACTACTGTTTGATATTAATTCTCTTAAAAATATTTCCTTGTTTGTATAAATAGAATTAATCATTAAATCTAGTAATCTCTTTGATTCTGCCTTAAATTGTTTTGTTCCCATAAAAAAACTTCCCTTCTTTTTCTTATTTCTATGGGATATTATACTTCATGTTTTTAGCAATGTCAATATGAGAGTGCTAATTTCGCAAAATTTTCATATTATTCTTAAAAAATCTATTATACCTTTTGTCTCTTTTGCTCTTAATGACATTTCTTCTAATTCCTCTTGTTTTAAATATTTTCTTCCAAAGTTTTCTTTCATACTTGCCCATGTTTCTATATCAATTCTATATATTGCTCCATCTGAAAATCCAACCAATACAAAAGCTATTGCTCCTAATTCTTTATATTGTAATAAAGTCTCTCTTTGGAAATCGCTTAATACTTGGTATGTTATTCTATCTGCTTCTGTATATTTAGCATCAAAAACAACAGTCTTGCCACCTTTTATTGTTCCCTTAAAATCTGGTTGTGCAACTTTTGTAAACACAGTTTCAAATTTTCCATCTTCAATATGTTTTAATATCTTCATTGGTTCAGGAGTTTTTTCTATTTTTGCTAGTTTTTTATTCTCATAAATACTACATATATCTTCCACTTGTGCTTCAAAGTTTTCTCCTAATCCATGATTTATCCTCCCAATTAATTGCCTATTAGGATTTTTACCAATGTTACTATTTCCAATCATTTTCTTGTATTCTTCTATTGAAATACCCATTTTATTTTCTATTCTCCCCCAAGATATTATTGTCTTATATAATCTACATACCTATATTCAAAATCATTATCATCCTTTGGACCTATTTGTTCTTTTATAATTTTCCATTCTTTTTCATTTATTTCTGGAAAGAAAGTATCTCCTTCAAATTCTTTTTCAATCTGTGTTATGTATAATTTATTACATTTAGGCATAAGTAATTTGTATATCATTGCCCCACCTATTACAAAGTGTTCTTCATTATCTTCAACGTATTTATCTAATTCATTAACATTATTTATTACTCGTACATTTTCATTATCTACCTTGTAATTTTTATCATTACTTAGTATTATATGAAATCTATTTGGTAAAACTCTCCCTAATGATTCAAATGTTTTTCTTCCCATTATTATAGTATGATTTGTTGTTAGTTCTTTAAATCTTTTTAAGTCATCTGGTATTTTCCAAATAAGTTGATTGTTTTTACCTATTACATTATTTTTTGCTCTTGCTACTATTATGCTTAACATTTATATTACCTCCATAAATATAAGATTTTTTCTAATAATTCTTATACTCTCTTAACTTTTTCTGTATTTTATATTAGCATAACTCAGATATTTTTTCAACTTAAATTTTTTTAATTACTATTAATAATTGCTATATATGTATAATTTTATAAATTAATGATTTTCTGTATAATTTCTACATCTTCTATTTTATTAATTCCAAAGCATTTTTTACCTAAGTCTTTTATAGAAGCACCCAAATGATACATTTCTTTATTATCAATAACAATAAACCTGTCATGAAACCTATTAGTTTTTGCAACTTTCAATATAGGATATTCCTTATTAAATTTTTGAATATCTAAATTTTCAATTTTGCTTTTGATAGATGTTAAAATAACTACTTCTACATTATTTTTCTTTTTAATTAACATTTTCAAAACACTATCATCAATATAGTTATCTATGTTGTCCTCTTCCATTTTCGTTTAAGGTGAAATTTTTGCACCTTAAAGAT
>CAMUHU010000132.1 GCA_947088765.1 uncultured Clostridium sp.
GCATATCTTCCCATAACTTCTAATACCATTATTCTATGATGTGTTTCTCCTGTTGAGTGTAATCTATCAAGTGCTTCCATTGCAACTGATACTGCTGTATTATATCCAAATGTAATGTCTGTACATGCTACATCATTGTCTATCGTTTTTGGTACTCCTATTACATTAATTCCTTTTAATGAAAAGTCTCTGGCAGATTTTTGTGTTCCATCGCCTCCTAATGTAAATACACAGTCAAATCCTGCGTCTTTAACATTTTTAACACATATATCTGATAAGTCTTTATATACTGTTTGTCCATTTTCTTCTACTTTGTAATGGAACACATTTGAGTTTGTTGATGAACCTATTACTGAGCCACCTTTGTGTAAAATTCCTGATGCAGTAGTTGCTGATTCAAGTTTTATATAATTGTTTTCTAGTAAACCTTTATACCCTTCTATGTATCCATAGCATTCTACTCCATTATTTTCTGCTGTCTTTACAATTCCTCTTATTACAGCATTAAATCCTGCTACATCTCCACCATTTGCTAAAATTGCTACCTTTTTCATTTTTTATCATTTCCCTTCTATTTACCCTATATGGTCTATCTTTTTTTATTATTATATCAATTTTCAAAAAAAATACAATATTTTTTTTAATTTTTTATAACAATTTTATGATATATTATCTTTAACATGGACGCCCGACGGGCGCCCCTTCATTAATATACAATATTTTATAATAAATGCAAATATTTAAATATACACCTTCATTAATTTCATATTTCCATTTATTGTATATTCTCCTAATTCTGATGGAATTAAGAATACACTTCCCATTTGAATGTCTTTTTCAAAGTTATTTGTCTTAACTTTTCCTGTTCCTTCTAAAACTATATATGCTGTAAATGTTTCTATATCTGAGTGTTCTATTATATTGTTTTTCAAACTAATTAGATCTATATTAAAATTCTTAGAATTATATATATTTATTGTATTATCAAATTTACTATAGTTATATACTTCTGTTTTATTGTCTAATTTTATTACTTCAAGGGCTTTTTCTGTATGCAATTGTCTTGGCTTTCCGTCTAATCCAATTCTGTTCCAATCATATACTCTATATGTAACATCACTGCTTTGTTGAATTTCGCATAATATCATTCCTCCACATATAGCATGAATTGTCCCTGCTTGTATTGATATAAAGTCACCCTTTTTTACATTAACATATTTTACGTTATTTTCAATATCTTTTATTGATTCTTTAAGATTTTCTTGATTAATATTTTCTTTGAAACCATAAACAATCTTTGCATTTTCTGTACAGTTCATTATATACCAAACTTCATTTTTGCCTGAGTCGTTTTCATATTTTCTTGCATATTCATCGTCTGGATGTACTTGTATTGATAAATTTTCTTTTGCATCTATAAATTTTACTAATATTGGGAATCTTTCTATTTCTATACATTTATTACCGAAAATTTCTTTTCTTTTACTTTTATCGTTAAATAACTCATATAAGTTTTCATTATTAAATGCTTCGTTTAGTATTTGACTTATTCCATTACTATGTGCAGATATTTCCCAACTTTCTCCTATATTTTCTTCTTCTATTTTTCTATTTAGAAAATTTTTTATATTGTTTCCTCCCCAAACTACTTGTTTATAGATTGGCTTAAAAAATATTGGTTCTAGCATATTATCGCTTCCTTTTAATATTTTTAATTTTATGTTGATTGTAATAGGGCACAGTTGTATATTTGTTCTCTTCTAGCCTAGTTAAATTTTATTTATTCTGTTAATTTTAATACCTCTGCTTTTAATTCCTCTGCTTGTTGTTTTGAGTCTTCTAAGCTATTTCCTTTAACACCTATATAAAATTTTATTTTTGGCTCTGTTCCTGATGGTCTTGCACAGCACCATGCATCATTTGATAGTTCATAATATAATACATTTGATGTTGGTAAATCTATTTTTGATGTGTTCCCTGTCATCATTTCTTTTCTTTCTTGAATTCTATAGTCTCTTACTGCTTTTACATCCCATCTACCAATTCTTACAGGTGGATTGTTTCTCATTTTTGACATCATATTTTGTATTTTCGTTGCTCCATCTGCTCCTTTTAGTGTAATACTTGCTAAGTCTTCTCTGTAATATCCATATTTATTATATATGTTTATCATTTGATCCCATAGAGTTAACCCATGTTTTTTGTAGTATGCTGCTGTTTCACAAAGTGCCATTACTGCTACTATAGCATCTTTATCTCTTGCATGTGTACCTACTAAACACCCATAGCTTTCTTCATATCCAAATATGTATTCATATTTATGATTTTGTTCAAAGACTCTTATTTGTTCTCCTATATATTTAAAGCCTGTTAATACTTCTATTAATTTAATATTATATTCTTTAACCATTTGGTCAGCCATATTAGATGATACTATAGTTTTTATAAGTGCACCATTTTGTGGAAGCAGACCTTTTTCCTTTCTTTGACTTAACTGATATTCAGCAATTAATAGTCCTGACATATTTCCTGTGAATGCTTTGTATTCTCCAGTTTTAACATCTTTTGCATATACTCCTAATC
Organism: uncultured Clostridium sp.; assembly: GCA_947088765.1. Taxonomy (GTDB): domain Bacteria; phylum Bacillota; class Clostridia; order TANB77; family CAG-508; genus CAKPSH01. The sequence goes on from CAMUHU010000132.1 coordinate 2,584, forward strand.
TATCTGCATCTGGATCTGTTGCTAAAACTATATCTGCCTCTACCTCTTTTGCTAATTTTAATGCTAATTCAAATGCTTTTGGGTCTTCTGGGTTTGGATATGCTAAAGTTGTAAATTCTCCATCTGGCATTTCTTGTTCTGGAACTACATAGACATTTTCAAATCCTAATTCATCTAAAATACGTCTTGCTGGTAAATTTCCTGTACCATTGAATGGTGTATATACAATTTTTATATCTTTTGCCATTTCTTTTATTGCTTCTGGATTTAATACAAGTTTGTGTAGTTCTTCCATGTATCTATCGTCAATTTCTTTTCCAATTATATTAAATAATCCTTTATTTTTTGCTTCTTCTTCTGATATTAATTTTATTTCTGAATAGTCTTCTATATTATTTACTTCTGTAATTATTTGTTTGTCTTTTGGGGCAATTATTTGTGCTCCATCTGCCCAATACACTTTATATCCATTGTATTCTGGTGGATTATGACTTGCTGTTATTACAATTCCTGCAATACAGCCTAGTTCTCTTACTGCAAATGATAGTTCTGGAGTTGGTCTTAATGAATCGAATAAATATGTTTTTATTCCATTTGCATTTAATATTAATGCTGCACGTTTACTAAATTCTGGAGACATTCTCCTTGAATCATATGCAATGGCTACTCCTTGTTTTTCCCCTTTTTCTTTTATTATAAAATTAGCTAAACCTTGTGTTGCTTTTCCTACAGTATAATAGTTCATTCTGTTTGTTCCTGCACCTATTATTCCTCTAAGTCCTGCGGTTCCAAATTCTAAGTCCTTGTAAAATCTGTCTTTTATTTCTTCGTTATTACCTTTTATATTTGCTAATTCTGTTTTCGTTTGTTCATCAAACATTTTATTATTTAGCCACTGTTCATATTTCTCAAGATACTCCATTTTTACCACTCCTTTTTAATACCTAAGTATTCCCGTATATATTTTTATCACATTTTTGTGGTTTTGTAAATATCTTTTCAAATTATTGTATAGCAATTTTGTAAGTATGTCAATGATGTGAAACAAACTTTTATAAAAAATTTGTAGTA
>CAMUHU010000133.1 GCA_947088765.1 uncultured Clostridium sp.
GCACGGTTCTGAGAGAAACTTGAGGGGAAGTTCCTCAGGTTTACTTACTAAATTGTTTTTAGTGAATTGATTTATATATAAAGATTGTTAAAAGCGAATGAACTCAAAAATCATTCGCTTTTATAAACGTTATAATCTTATGTGTTTTTCAATAACTTCTATATTTTTTCCGTCATAATTAACTATAAAATATACTCCATCTGGAATGCCATCATCATTTATATTTTCTGTCATTGAACCCAGTACATAATACGAAATTCCATCTTCTTTTATATATTTTGTCCAATGCTGATGTCCAGAAAATACTGCTAAAATATTTTTATTATTCTTTATTATTTCTTTTAATTCTTTTCGATTTCCTAATAATGCATCTTCTGGGCAAGATTCAAACCACCAGTTACCTTTCATATCATCTTCTGCAACTCCAAAATGAGTACAGATAATAGTAGGTAAATTATTTTTATTTAAATCTTGTTTTAACCAATTCAAATCTTCTTTAGACATAAATTGAGTTTTAAAAATACCTCCTGCTTCTGTTCCCATATCATTATTTACATATGTTCCAAGAATTACTATATGAAGTTCGTCTATATCAAATGAAAAAGTTGAATGTTCATATCCCATTATTTGTTCAACTTCATCTCTGGAAGACATAGAACGCAAATCATGATTTCCTATACAAGAATAAAATTTTCCTTCTATGTTTTTGAATTTATTCCAAATATAGTTTAAATTAATAATATCTTTATCATGATCATTAAAGTCTTCTACTAAATCTCCTAGATTTATAATTAAATCGGGTTTTATTTCATTATTTATTTTATCTGTTAGTTCTTGTAATAGTGGCTCTGCAAATTTCATTAGTTTTCTTTCTATTATAGAACCATTATTTATAGGTCTTTCTGGTGCATAATGCAAATCTGAAAAAATTACTATTTTGTTTTGTCTCATTGTTATACCTCCTAAAAAGTTACTAAACAAATACTATCACAAATCTACACTTTTATCAACAAACAAAGAGAATTTTATACATACTAATCACATTGAAAAATTATGTTAATGTTGAAATTGTTGATTTATTGTGATAAAATAAGTATACAATAAACCCAAACAGGGTAAATATAGGAGGGCTTAATAATGAGCGAAAAGGTAAAAACGGCACTAACAACGGCATTTTTTCTCAGTGTACTATTGCTTCTGGCATTTGCATGGACTGTTTTTTATGAAAAAACACATCCTAAATTTGATGAGGAAATTTCAGGAAAAGAAGCGATAGTAGTAAGTGAAACTGCAACCATTCATTATGACGAGCCTTTGGGACGGAATACAGATACCGTCACAAAGTCGCAAAAAGTTATATTAACTGGACAAATGGCACATTATTTACAAAATGATATGCCAATGATGGAAGTTCGTTTAGAAGACGGCACTTTGGCTTGGATATCTAAAAGAGATATTGCTATTCCAGAATAACTAAAACGGCAATTAGAAAGAGCGAATCGGAAATGTTTTTTTCGATTCGCTCTTTCTTTTAGTTAATGAGGTCTTTGAAAATTTATAACAATATTATATTTTAGCTAATTATACAGGAAAAATTTTTCTTATAAAAAAGTTTAATAAATGTATTGTATTTTATAAAAAATGTGATATACTTTAATAAATTGATTGATATTTGTATCAATCGTTAAGAGAGAAAAGTTGTAGATAACTACGACGTCTGCTCCAATTGAAAACAACTTACGAACCTTTATGGTATCGTGAGTTTTTATTTTATATAAAACTTAAAGTTCTCTTTCTAGGAAGGAGGACTTTTTTGATGTTGGAATTTAAAACGATTGAAACATTAAAGCCAAATACTGAAATCTTGGAGGTGATTAAGGACTTTACATACAAAGTTAAGAAAGGAACAATTAAACACTTACTACATACTAATTTACAGGTTATAGAGCCTACTGAATACTTAATTACATATCCTGCTACTCTTAAAATTTTAGAATATAAAGTTAATGAAATATCTAACAAGCCATTTTACATTAAAGAACATAATCAAAAATATAATCTCAAAGAAATTATCCAAATTTTAAAGAAATTTAAAATTTAGACTTCACTTTTTCCGTTTTAGTGAGGAAACATATGGGAGGACATTTTTGCAAATTCTTAAGTTTATTGTTTGCTATTTTGTCTTTCAGTGAGGAAACAAGTGAGGAGATGATTATTTTATGAGATGTGCAGTATATGTAAGAGTTAGTACAGATGACCAAAGAGATAATGGTTATTCTATTGATTCACAACTTCGTATGATTAAAGAATATTGTGAGAAAAACGATTATAGTATTGTAGATGTTTATAATGACGCAGGTCATTCTGGTAAAGATTTAATGCGGCCAGAAATGCAACGATTACTTGCAGATATTAAATCTAAAAAGATTGATAAGTTAATTGCTATTAAAGTAGATAGGCTTACTAGAAACAACTATGATGGATTTTGGCTTTTAAATTATTGTGAAGAACACGATGTTAAAATTGAACTTATTTTAGAGCCTTATGATGTATCTACTGCTAATGGTGAAATGATTTTTGGTATGAATTTAGTATTCGGTCAACGAGAAAGAAAAGAAATTGGGGCAAGAACAAAAAGAGCAATGGAAGAAATGGCAATAGCAAAAATACACCCCAGTAAAGCCCCTTATGGCTATATAAGAAATAAAGATACGGGACATTTAGAAATAGAGCCTATCGAAGCCCAAGTGGTAAAAGAAATATTTAAACTATGTCAAGAGGGAAACTCTACTAGAGGTATTGCTACAATTATGCAAGATAATAATGCTTATTTAAAAAGTGGTAAATGGCGAGCCGATAGAGTTTATAAAATATTAACTAATTCTATCTATATAGGTGTATTTGAATATGGAAAATATAAGCGAAAACAACAAGATATTTTAAGAGTGAAAGACTATTGTGAACCAATTATAGATGAAACAACTTGGAATGCTACTAGAAATGTATTAGTAAAAAACAAACACTCAAACTATGGAGAGTTTATTCATTTATTTTCAGGATTAGTAAAATGTCCGATATGTGGAAGTATTATGGCTTCATCAGAATCTTTTAAATATCCAAATGGAAAACAAAAAGTTTATTATCATTTAAGATGTAAAAATAATAATTGTAGTGGCTATGGACTTCATTATAATACCGAGAAAATAGAAGTTAAGTTAAGGCGTGTTTTAGAAGAATTAACTATCTTTATGATGGGAACTAATAACGAAATTATTACTTGTAATTCTACCAAAAGTAATGATGTTAAAGAAATAGAAAAAGCGATTGAAAAGTTAAAAATACAAGAGAAAAAATTGGTTGATTTATATTTAAGTTCAACATTAGATGTTGAAACAATTAATCATAAAAATGATGTGATCAAAAAAGAAATTGAAAAACTAAACAAAAAGAAAATTACCCTTGATCCAGATAATGAATCAAAAGAATATACAACAGAATTATTAAAAAAATTAGATTGTAAAAAGGAAGATGACAAACTGGTTTTCAAAAATGTTAAGATGTTTAACTTCACTTTTTTCTATAATTTATTATCAAGAGAAGCCAAACGAGATATGATTCATAGACTT
>CAMUHU010000134.1 GCA_947088765.1 uncultured Clostridium sp.
AATATGAAGTTCCAAGACAGTGGGGTATTAGAAAAATAAAACTCAAAAGAAAACCGAAAACACCAGAAGAACGAAAAGAAGCAATAAAGATATATCAACATAACTATTATTTAGAGGTTACTAAACCAAAAAGAAAACAGAAAAGAGGTACAAAATGTTAGTTAAAGAATTAATAGAAAAATTACAAAAATGCAATCAAGAAAGGCAAGTAGAAATAAGATTTGCATTAGACGAAGATGATGAAATTGGATATATATTAGAACCTATATTAGTTACAGAAATTTATGACGATGAAGTGGGTATATATGCAAAATATACAGCAACAAAAGAAGATTGCGATTTTATAGGTCAAGTAGATTTAAAAGAAGCATACCAAAAGATGAAGGAGGATAGCTAATAATGTCAAGTAAAGAAGAAATAGAAAATAATATAAAAGAAAAAGACAGTAGTGTAGTAGAAACAGAAAGAATTATAATTGAAATACCTAAAAACACCAATTACTTATCTTTAGTATGTTTTTTTACAGATAAAGATGGATTCAATGTAAATAATCAAATTTTAGGAATAAAGCCGATAAAAGAAAAGAAAGAAGAATTAGAACAACTAGAAACAGAAAATAAAGAACTAAAAGCAGAAATAGCAGAACAAGTATATTTTGGTAGTATGCCAATAGAAGAAATAAAACAATTACAAGCTAAAGTAAATAAGTATGATAGCTTAATAAAAGAAATAGAAGACAAGATAAAAGAAATAGGAGAGTATTCAGATATAGCAAGAGAACTAATAGAAGAAAAAATAGTTGTTGCAGATAGTGACAGTTTGAATTTCGGAAGACAACAAGCACATAACAAAGACAGAGAAGTATTAAGAGAACTATTATATAAACAAAAGAAGGAAATGTAATGGAAGATATAGAAGAAATAGAACTACAAGAAGATAATGTAGTAGTATGTATAGAAACAAATGTACATGTAAATTGTCCTAAATGTGGATATGTTCATGATGAATATAATATAGATTTTGAAACAGATTATATTTGTGAATGTGAAGAATGTGGACATAAGTTTAAATTTAATTATTGTCCATATTAGAAGGAGGAAATATAATGTGTGAATATTGCAAAACTAAAACCGACAATACAATAGCAGGAAAACAATTTGAATTGCAAGAGACAGCAGGATTTAAAAAAGACAGAGTATATAGTTCTTGGATAATGAAATGTAAAAACGATGAAAAGGCAGGGATTTTTATAATTACTAATGGAGGAAATGGAGTTTATCACGATATAAATTATTGTCCGATGTGTGGAAAGAAGCTAATATAAAAAGCAAAACACTCGTATTTCTACAAGTGCTTTGCCCACTAAAAGTCAGTGATTTTCAGAAGAATGTTTATGCTCAGCCATTTTTCTAATACGAAGCTGAAATTCAACATTGCTTAACAGCTCTCTGATTTGACTCTGAGTTTCAAGCAATTCTTCTGTAGTCATGTTTGACGCGTCAATCTGAACGCCAAAAAATTCTTTTACCATCGCATTACCTCCTGAGGTGTTTATAGTAAATATAGTATAACATATTTTACATAAAATTACAAACACTAAAATTGAGGTGTTTGAGATTGATAGAAAAAGAAATAATTTCTTTATGGAGAAGCGGGCTAAATAAATATAAATTAGCAGAAATATATAAGAGTAGATATAATCACAGAATAAGAATAATAAGAAGTGAAATGTCAAACAGGCATAAGGGAAGATATATGAGTAATTATGAAGCGTTAGCAGTAGTTGAGAAAACTATTTTAAAATATTTAGAAAATCAAAGGAAGTGAAGATAAGTGAAAGATAAAGAAAAATGTTTTGCAGACATAGACAAAAATACTTGTTATTGTTTAGACGAGAAAATTTGCAAAGAAAAGGAATGTAGATTTTACAAAACTAGAGAACAGGCAAGAAAAGAGTATCTTAATACATATTCAATAAGAACTGTTGGAAATATTGATAAAAACATAGATAGATATTTTAGGAATCTATAGGAGGTACATATGATAGATAAAATTGCATTTAAAGAAAAACTAATACAATATTGCGACATAAAAGAAGAAATAAAGCACTTAGAAAAAAGAAAATGTGTGTTACATAAACAAAGTAGTGAAGTGTCAGATGTTGTACAAAATGGATATAAAAGGCATGCAGTAATATCAGGATATGATATTAAAAGACAGCACAAGTTAGACACTTTAGAGGCTATTTTACAAGAAAGGCATGACAAGCTATTAGATATTCAGATAGAAGTTGAAACATTTATAGATAAAATACCTAAAAGCGACATAAGAGACATATTTACATATAGATACTTAGATAATATGGAATGGCATAAAATAGCACAAAAAATGAAACTAAATGATGAAAGTGTACCGAGAAAAAGACACGACAGATATTTAGAAAAAATTGCATAAATGTCCGTTCATGTCCGTTTTTAATGTGGTATAATTAGTAAAATGGAAAAAATATACAATGTTGCAGATATGGAAAACATCTCATTAGACCGAGCAACATTTCCCTCTTAAATGGTAAATAAAAATAATTAATTAGGAAAGAACTTAACAATAGTTAGGTTCTTTTTAAAAAGTTGCAAGATTTACATAAAAATGATATAATTATATTGATATTATACTAAAAGTATAAAAAGTTAGACTAAAAGTGTTGACTTTTTCTGCTAGCACGAGTATAATATTATGGAATTAAGAGAGATGTTTAATATAGACATTTGTTATCCTCCTTAATTCTAAGTAACTTAAAAAGATAAGAAGCAAAAAAAGACTAGAGGCGCAAACTCTAGTCTTTTGCATTAATTATCAAAATTCTTAAAAATAAGATAAATTAATAATAATGCTAGTAACTTAAAAAGATTTTTCATATGTACCTCCTTTCCAAAGACTAAAAAAAGAGGATATGCAGAAGCAAAAATTATTATAAACTATAAGTAAAAAATAATCAATATATAATAAAAAAATAAGTAGAAAATCGGAGTTTATCGGAAATGGTAAGCTCTTTTATTATACACAAAAGAAGGTGTTTACATGAAAAATAAAGGAAGTACATTAGCTAAAGAAATAGATGAAGAAAATAAGAGAGAAAAAGCAATAAAAGAACTGCTAAAACGTAAGAATTGTATTTATTTCGACAAAGAAGTTTATATGTGTAAAGAAAAGGAGTGTGTGAAGAATGGGAACTCATCATAAATCAAATAAAGAAGTGAGAAAAAGAAAATATGCGGAACAATTTGCGAGAACAGCAGAAAATAAAAAGAGAAAAGCAGAGAAAAGACAGAAAAAGTTAAAAAACTAAAATAAAATTGGTAGAACAAGGTATGTCACATAATAATTCGGTATAGTGACCTCCTTTCATTTTTTTAAATAAGCATAAAAACCTTTGCTTAGCCAATGCCGTATAAATAGTATGTAGTGATATAAAATAGCCGAAGAGTGAAGCAAGAGGTTGAAAGTCCGTATACCATCACATAGTGTTTATAGAAAAACTGAACAGTTCTGAACAGTATTGAACAGTATAAAAGAAAGAAGGAATTTATATGAAAGATTTACAAAAAGCAATACAAGAAGCAGT
>CAMUHU010000135.1 GCA_947088765.1 uncultured Clostridium sp.
TATCTGTTTTCATTCTCGCCGCCTTTTTTGCAAGCTGTGATTTTCCAAATATCTGCCCCACCATACACAATCCGCTTGGTGTGATTAGTCTTTCCTCGCTCAGTACTACCTCTATTTTCGCCTTCATTTTATTTCACCCTCAGGGTGCTGCTTTTGCAGCTGTTTTATATAGCTATTATACTATATTTTTTGCCCGTTGGGTAGGCTTTTTTTAGGGTTTGTTTTGCGAATTAAGGTATAAAGTATTTCAATAAAGGCTTTTCGCAAAATATTCTCTTCAAATTCGGCAAGGTTTAAATAGGGGAGCAATATGTTAATAAAGTGTATGCTTTTAATAGTGTTGTTCAACTTCGACAGCCTCACTTAAAGCTGCTTTGGTTATGACAACCACGAATTTGGCTATTCATTTTATAATCACTACACATTATCTCAGTTTTATCTTTTACCATCGCTTGCTTTGGATATAATCAATACGCTACTCTACCTAATTCCGTAATCAGATCTTCATACAGGCGTTTTTCTTTTTCTTTAGACAATTCTATTTTTTTGCATATATCCGAAATAATGCTCTGTTGTCTTGATTTATCTGTTAATTGAGATTTGATGTGTAGATTTCTTATCGTCAAAAAATCATTGCATAATTCAGCAGCTCTTTCTATATAATTACGAGACGGTGATATTATCTGCTTATTTACCATATATTGTAATCTTTTATGCATCAAGTACTTATGTTCATAAAAAAAATGATAGTTCTTAAGTCCGAATTCAAATCGTCCTTTTAACAAGTCATCAATTATCCAATTGTAAGATAAGTAACCATATAACGTCATATCTTTTTCTCCATAAACGTAAGTGGTTTCTGAATTAATAAAACTTTCTAGCTGTATAGCGAAACCTTTCCTGTCAAACTCCGTAAACACTTTTTCGTTACGTTTAAAAGCAATTATAGTTTTTAAGAAAATACAATTTGCTATGTCATCATTTTCTTTTATATTTTTTACCGCTTCATTCCATGCCGAATAAAATGCCATTTCAACTGACTCCATGTCCATTTCCATTGTAGTAAATTTTCCATTATCATAATTGTCGCTTAAGTAAAATATATTTTTGTTTTTATTATACCCGGAAATCAGTGTTGAATGCGAAAAGCTGTTTTTTGTAAAATTAGGAAAAATATATTTCCAGTCCAAAAATAGGAATATGTAATTACCTTCATTTATTGTATGAATAATAGTATCAATAAACGAATGCTCTTTTTTTTGATTTTCGTTCAATATGTTGAATTCTGTTTGTATAAAAGGGCATTTATCCAAAATGTTTTTCTGATCCTCAAAAATAAACATTTTCCAACCGTCATGATACATTATTTGTGTAAAATTGCTATATATCCATGGCATATCTTTATCTTCAATTATAGAAAACAAAGTGCCTAATATGGTATAACAATATATCATTGGCTTATTAAGCTTCAGTAATTTTTTGAATTGATTCTTTTGTGAGTCCATTATATAGCCTCTCCTTTCTGCTGTATCACAAAAAATTTTACACAGCACAAATTTTAATGATATATTTAAAGTGATTTATGTACCTTCGTATGCTCCTGAATATAATCTGGATAGATTTTTAACAGCAATATAAAGCGTTCTGTCAGTCAGAAAGTTTCTCACATAAATGAAGATGAGATTGAACATAATAATCGTTCAAATTTAAAAATATTATAAATGGACAAAAATTTACAAAGTGTACTGATTTTAAAGGTGACGTTTTAAGTGTGTAGTTCACATATGTTTTTTATGTTTTTTTATAAATTACAATTTGTTGAGAGATCAAAGTTAATCGATTTTGTTAGAAGATATGGATATATTTAAAAATTTTTCTGATAAAAGCCTTTTAATTTTATCATTCTTACCTGTAGAAAAGCATATTACATTATTTACTTTATGGTGTGTCTCTATAAAATTCATCATTTCTCTTTCGATTCCTCTGCCTAAAGCTCGGCAAGACAAACTAAAAAGCGTTAAAATATCACCCTCTATCTCTATTGCGCCCACTAAACCAATATCCGAAAAACAATCAGAAACACAAACTGAATATAAAATGACTTCATCAGACGCCAAACGTTCCTTTATTTCCAAAATTGAATACCTTCTGCCATTAGTGCATCTGTTTGTCCGTTGAGTAAGTTCAGAGACTCGGCTGTATTCAATTGGCAAAGTTGGGTGAATATCTATTTTAATATTAAGTTCTTTAATATAATCAGCATAATCTGCACATTTTGCTTTCAGCTCTTGACGATAAGAATTAGTTTTATAGGTTTCATTTCGATTTTCAGCATCGGTTGTATTAATGGAGCTTCTTAAATTAAAGCATGAGAATTGTTGATAATCCATATAGGGTTTAAATAAGATTGATGTAACATTTGGAAGTATTGCTTTTACTGCTTCAATCTCAATTAGAGAATCATCCACAAAAACTATACTATCAAGACTTATGTTAAGTTGTTCTGCAATTTTTTTTATATTACTTGGCTTATCTTCCCAATTCACTTGAAAACAAGCAATATGTTTTTCTTTTAAAATCATCCCATTGTGTTCATGAAACATTGTTAATACATCTGAAAATTTATTTTTGCTGCACACAGCAAGAGTTATCCCATGGTAATATAACGACAAAGCAAAACGCTGAAAATCTTGAAAAATTCGCCCCATCCCACTGTTGCTAAGTTTAATTTTTTCAGTGCCATCTTCAGATAAAATCCCACCCCATAAAACATTATCACAATCGAGGACAAGACATTTTTTTGCTATTCCGTTAAAAATAAGATATTGTTTATATATTTCATTACATATTTGTTCAATCATTAATTTGCTATAGGGAGAATTCCAACGGTATTTGCTTTTATTATCATAGGCATTGTTGATACCAATGGTAGCAACAATCCTTTTTAAATCTAAAAATATGAAATCTAATTTTTCGTTGTAGAGTTGTTCATTGATTTTATCGACAAGCATATTCGCGAACGATAACGCAATCGCTGTATTATTATAATTTGTGCAATAATCTTCATAACCAAACCATACAATAAATGCGTTTGGCTTTAAATGAATTAGTGAGCATATTTTTTTCATATTAAAAACTTGTGTGCTGATTAACTCGTTTGTTTTTTCAATGTTAAGACTTTGACAGCAAAAAAAATCTTGATATAAATCACAGAAGTTGGGAATTACAACAACAATATCTGAATCATTAATCTGTTCATCACCCATGCTTGATAATAATTCGATATAATTAATTGTATTTACCGTTACCGAAATTTTACTTTCTAAAAAGACCTTATTTATTAAAAAATAAAAGTACGGCTCAAATGAAATATTTGATATTAACGCAACTTTAATATGCTTCTTGCTTATTCCATGCTTTATTTTTTTCATCAATTCCATCATATCTGTATAATTTTCCATATTTATATAACCTTTCTACTCAACTGTTCTTTTAATTGAAATAATAAGATCATATATTTTATTGACAGTACCCATCTCAGATAAAACAAGCTTTGAATCCGGAATGTCACATAAAAATTCTTCTTCAAGTAT
>CAMUHU010000136.1 GCA_947088765.1 uncultured Clostridium sp.
AAGAACCAGAAATAAAAGACATAAAATTCCTAAACAAATAAACAAAAAGCCAACGGAAAAATATACCGTTGGCTTTTACAATAAAATAAATAGTAATATCAAAAAAATGCAAATGAATTTCAAAAGTGGTGTTTAAAAAATGCAATTTTGCTAAAAAAGTGATATTGAAAAAATGTAAAAAGTGTTGACAATTAAGTATAATAATAATAAAATAGATTTAGGTGTAAAAAAATGAAACAAATCCACAGTGCTAAATATATTATATAAAATTTTAAAAGAAAGGAGAAATAATCCAATCATCTATATAATATTTCGATAATTGGATTATACGTGATATAAATGAAAAGAAAGTTTTATAGTGTATTAATGGATTGGAAAAGCAAAAATATAAACACTCCATTAATGGTAGTAGGAGCAAGACAGATTGGAAAAACGTATATAATCAACGAATTTTGCAAAAGTGAATTTAAAGATTATATTTATATAAATTTAATGGAAAAGCAAAGCATAGTAAAAATTTTCGAGGAAGATTCAGATTTTGATTTAAAACTTAGAAAATTAGAATTAGAATTAAATAGAAAGATAATACCCGAGAAAACGATAGTTTTTATTGATGAAATTCAAGAATCAGAAAAAGCTATTAGTACATTAAAAGCTTTTTGTGAAAGTAAATTACATTATAGAATTATTTGTGCAGGTAGCTTGTTAGGAGTAAAAATAAAAAGATTTAAATCTTCTTTTCCTGTTGGAAAAGTACAAATTGAGTTTATGCATCCAATGGATTTTGAAGAATTCTTGATAGCTTTAGATAAGCAAATGTGGGTTGATGAAATAAAAAGGTGCTATGACAATTTAGAGGAAATTAGTATACATGATAAGTTAATAGATATGTATAGAGCATATTTATGTATTGGTGGTATGCCAGCAGCTGTTTTAGATTATAAGAATGCAAACGAAGATATATTATTATGGAATAAAAATATATTAAAGAATGTAATTTTATCCTATTTAGCAGATATGAACAAGTATACATTAAACAACAGTGAATCTATAAAAATAGAAAAGGTATATAATGCAATCCCAGGTTCTTTGGCAAAGGAAAATAAAAAATTTAAATATGTTGATATAGAAAAAGGAGCAAATAAAAGAGGATTTGAGACTGCAATTGATTGGCTAGAATCAAGTGAAATGATATATAAATGTAAAAAAATTAATAAAGTTGAGCCACCATTAAAGGTATATGCATCAGATGATACTTTTAAATTATATTTAAGCGATGTAGGAATATTAACATCTTTATTAGAAATAGAATTTTCAGAAATATTATTAAATTCAAATTTTATGTTTAAAGGTGCTATTGTAGAAAATTATGTAGCTCAAGCTTTCACAATGAATAATATATCATTGTATTACTGGAATTCAGCAAATAAAGCAGAAATAGACTTTTTATTATATAATAAAGATGGAATTATACCAGTTGAAGTAAAGGCTGGAGATAACACTCAGTCAAAAAGTTTAAAAATATATAAAGACAAGTATAATCCAAAATATTGTATTAGGATATCTTCTAAAAATTTTGGATTTACAAATGGTATAAAATCTATACCTTTATATGCAACATTTTGTATAAAATAAGAGTGATTAAGAGTGCAAAATCATGTGCTTGCTTAGGATTAACACCAGAAAAACTTTTTAAGGAATTGGAACCTTAAATCAACGGACCCCTAAAATCCCTAACGAAAACGCTTTAATATTACAAAACAGACATATAAATTTAACAAATAAATAAAAAAACAAAAAACCAAGAAAATCCATAAATAAAAGCGGAAATTCTTGTTTTTTTATACTAAAAACAGCCATTTACAAGACATATACAAATCACTATAATAAAAATAAAAAAAGACTTATAAAAATGTGCTTCATAAATAATTAAAAAATTTTCGAAATACACAAATTCAGATATTTTTCAAATTTTTTAATTATTTATCGCACGTAAACTATAAAAAATTATTCATTACTAACTACTCATCATTAACTATTCACTAAAAATCAAAAGGAGGCAACTAGCATGAAAAAAATATGGAAAGGAAGAAACAAAAAAACAGAAAACTCTGAAAACGTTGGCGCTGTAACACACACACACACACACACACACACAAGCTAATCTAAAAGAAAACAAAACTATAACACACAACGTAGGGGCGGCGAAAGCGAGAAAAAATATAAAAAAAGAAAATTTATTTTCTTCTTTTTATACTTTTACGAGCGCAGCATGGAAAATTTGCAAAGCAAATTTTACTGGGAGCAATGCGCCCGTTAAAATGAATAATAAATTAAAAAGGACACATATAATTGTGCCCTTAATCGTAGTGCTTATGTTAATCAGTATAATAGCAGTAATATGTGTAGGGGCGCCCTTTGGGCGTCCGTCAGAAATAGCAGAACTAAATAGAGACGTAGAACCAAACACAGAACAAATATCAGCAGAAACCACTACATTAAATGGTGGAGAAGAATATGTTATACCTGAAGATGGTTTATATAAAATAGAGCTGCATGGCGGTAGCTCGTCAAGATACTCAGGTTCAAAGGTAATGGAAGGAGTAGTTTTGCATAGTGGTGATCGTCTGAAGGCTATAAAAATCCCAGCTAGTGAAGTTAGATTAAATGTAAAAGATCCTCAATACATTGATACAAAGCTCATGAGAAGTGGAGAGTCCTTGGAACTCTATATTAATTCGAGTAAAAGAGGATTTGTTTCAGGTGCAAGTGGTGTGACCCAAGTCTATGTCGATTGTAGAGGATCAGTGGATCGGTGGAGCCATTAAGCAACATGCTTTTGCTGTAGATTATCCTACAAATAATGGTCGTCACCCTGAGTATGATGCAATATCGAGTGTTCGAGGCCAGTGGATTCATGAGTACTGCCAGTAGTGTTGCTGTGGAAGTGCCTACGTATGGATATTGTTTGACATGTGGGAGAGAACACAAGGTGGTGGGTATAAATTATGTGTACTGTGCAGTAGGGTGTAGCCCGACCAACCGTGCTGAGATTTGGGATAGTGAGGTTGAAAGTTGGATTCTCGATGAGTGGGGTAATGATCATTCAAGTGTTTGGGCTGGTGGGTCAATGTATTCTGAACCAACTTCGGTTATTAAAAGACTAGATGCTCATAGGTTAACTCTTGACTATAATGGGGGTCTTTGTGATTGTAAGCCTTCTGATGAACAGTGGCTCTTTGAAGGTGAAGAAGGTATTCTTTACCAATGTAAAAAAGGAGATGTCTATGTAAAACGGGTGGATTAGATCGGATACTAGAGAGTGGATCGATAAAGGTCCATATGGATTTAGAATGGGAAATGAAGACGTTACTTTAGTGGCTTGTTATGAAAACCCACAGTACAAAATCGAATACATACTAAATGAAGGAACAAACGCACCAGGAAACCCAACAGAATACACGGTAGAATCAGAAGACATAGTATTAGCAG
>CAMUHU010000137.1 GCA_947088765.1 uncultured Clostridium sp.
CTTCTGTTAATGAACTATATTCTTTTTCACTAATTTCTTGTTTTCTAGTTTGAATAGCAAAATATGTTTGTGCAAGAGCAACAATTTTTAATCGAGGATTTGCATTTTGAGCTATAAGATAGCAAGCATATCTTGTTAATTTATAATCTTTTTGTTCTCTTTTTGCACCAGAACCTATTTCAACCATTTTGTTGTCAACAACGAAATGGTCAATGTCAGTTATTTCAGAGTTTTGACAAGCTACCTTTGCTTTTTCAATTACTGCATCAAAATATCTCCAATCCTTATAACTTAATACTTTCATTAATTCTCTAGCATACCAATATTCAACTCCATTTTCATCAATATGTTTTATATCTTCAAAAGTTCTATTATTATAATTTTCTTTGTTATCTAATTCTTTCATTTATCAACATCTCCTTTCTTTGCTATAATTATTTTCTTGTTTTTAGTTTATAACACTATAATGAACTTGTACTATATCTTCCTGTTCTCTTATAATTTTTTCAAGTTTTAGTTTGTTTTCAAAATAATTACCTTTAAATAGTGGTATTCCTTTATTTAATACAAATGGATTATAATTTAAAATTATATTATCTACTATTCCTTTTTCCATAAAAGCATTATTTATAGTTGCACCACCAGAAATAAACATTTTTTCATATTTTAAATTTTCGCATACTTTTAAACAATTCTCTATTGAATTGCAATATGTAACATTTGAAAATTCATTTTTATTATTACTTGTTTCACTTAAAATAATTATATTTATGCTTTTTAAGTCATTTACATAGTTTTCTCCCCATGACAATATATTTTCCCAAGTCTTTCTGCCCCATATTAGTACATCATACTCTTTTAAAAATTGTAACATTATTTTCCAGCCTCTGTAAGATAAGAAATCCTCATTTCCATCTTCTGTCGCAATTAGTCCATTAATAGAACACGCCATTTCAACTGTTATTTTTCTCATAAATCTCTCCATATCTCTATATTAAATATAATTTACTATATCTTCAAATGTATCATATCCACTCTCGCTATTTATGTGCCCTGCATTTGGTATTAAAACTTGTTCTGTTAAAATCTTATCTGCAAATTCCTTTTCTACTTCATATTTTACATATGGATCATTATTTGAATAAAAACATATTATTTCATTTGCATATTTCTTTACATCTTCCAGATTATCAAAATACATTGTTTTATTAACTGTATCATATTCCTCGTTTATTCCTAAATAATTGTTAAATCCACATACAAATATTAATTTTTTTACTTTTAATTTATTCTCTACTAAAAATTTGCAAACAAATACTGGTGCAATACTATGTGCTATTATAGTTGTGTTTTCATTAATCAATCTCAAATCAAAATAATACTTAAGTAATTTACTCCAATTTTCATAATTTTGGTAACCTACCCCTATTGGAAATTGTGGCACATATACTTGTTTTTCATCAGATGATATAAAATCTTGTAACCAACTAAACCAATTTCCAAATGGGCTTCCAAAACTTCCATGTATTATAAAATAATTTTCCATTTACTTTTCCTCCAATTCTGTTTCTTTATACTAACACTATACCACCATTAACATTAAGATTTTCTCCATTTATATAATCTGCTTTTTCACTTAATAAAAATAATACTGCATTTACTGTATCTTCAACTTCGCCTAATCTACCACTTGGATTTTTCATAGCTGTTTGTTTTATTTCATCTTCTGTATAACTCTTTTTAGCAAGTGGTGTCAATGTCATTGATGGACTTACTGTATTTGTTTTTATATTATATTTTTTTGTTAATTCTAATGCACAGCATTGTGTAAGCATTATAGTCGCTGCTTCACTTGTACAATAAGCAACAGAATCTTCCATTGGCTTTGTTCCTAATCTTGATGCTATATTTATAATTCTGGGCATATTAGATTTTTCTAGTAGTGGAATAGCATATTTTATGCACATCCATCTTGCAATAACATTTACTTCTAATTCTCTTCTATATTCTTCTACTGTCAATTCTTCTATTGAAAAGATTTTATCATAAACAGCATTATTCACTAATCCATCTAATTTATTAAATTTCTCTTCTATTTTTTTATACATATCTATAACATATTTTTCTTCTGATATGTCTGCTTTTATGAACAAAGTCCTATCTTGATATTTTTCTAATAATTTTTTTGTTTTCTCTGCATTTTCTTCATTATGTGCATAATTAATAACAACTTTTGCACCTTCTTCTAATAATGCTTTTGCAATTCCTTGACCTATTCCAGAAGTAGAACCTGTTATTAAAAATACCTTATCTTTGAAATTCATACCTACACCTTCTTATAATAAAATTTTAAATTTATCTCATGTCCACCATAGTATTTTAATATTTTTTGCATTCTCTTATTTTCATCTCCTGTAGCACATGATACTATTTTTATATCTCTATTTTCTTCTCTTAGTTTTTCTATTAATTTAAAGAATACACCACATTTTCTGTATTCTTGTTCAACAAACATTTGTGAAATCCATAATACTTCTCCATCATTTGCCCAATAGAAATATGAATATAAAATCATACCTACTGGTTTATTATCTATTTCTGCAATTAAACATTTAAATTTAGGTTTATCACAAAAATAATCTTTATCTATATTCAATTCTAGTCCTTTTGTTTGTTCTGTTTCATTAGTATTATTAATAATTCTATTAGCATGTATTATAAACTCTTTATGTACCTTATTAGCATGCAATACTTTAATATCACTCATATTAGCATTCTCCTAAATATTCTCTTATACTATTGGCTAGTTCAACATCCATTCTTTTTATTGCTTCTTTTGTTACACCTGCTATATGTGGTGTTACTATTACATTATTTCTTTTTGTATTTAACATCTCTTTATAATTTTCTGCATCAATGTCTAATCCTACATTAAAAGCAACATTTTCATCTGCATATCTTATTAACTCATTCATATCTACTATTTCTGCTCTTGATGTGTTTATAAATGTTGCTGTTTTCTTCATTAATTTAATTTTATCTTTTGATATTAAGTTTTGGCTTTCTTTATTTAGTGGAATATTTACTGTTATGATATCTGAATTAGATAATAACTCATCTAAACTTAAAAATTCTACACCTTGTTTTAACAAATCCTTGTGTTTTTCTGGATTTAAAGTATTACAGTTAATTTTCATATTAAATGCTTTTGCTATTTTTATTACTTCTCGTGATATTTTTCCTGCTCCTATTATTCCTATTGTACTATTACTTATGTCATTGCTTCTCGTAGATAAGTCTTTTTTTGTTCCACCATTCATAGCAATGTCATTAGCCTCTATTATTCTTTTCTTTAGACTCAATATTAAAGAGAAAATGTGCTCTGCTACTGATATTACATTTGATGTCTTGCAGTTAATAACTTTAATTAAATTTGATTCAAAGAAACT
>CAMUHU010000138.1 GCA_947088765.1 uncultured Clostridium sp.
TAATACAAGAAAAATAGATAATAAAACGCTTATAGCACTGGATATATTGTGTAAAAATAAAGGTAAGTTATCGAAATTCTATTTAAACTTGTACCCAATAAATATAACTTTCTTAAGTAAAGATAACTTGCTATATCATATAATTGTAGCTGATGAGGAAAATGCAAAAGGAATTGTAAAGTTAATAAATTCTTATCCTACATCTATTCCTAAAGCAGATAAGTTGATTTTAGCATTTCCTAATGCACAAGAACTAGATAATATTGAGTGTGAAATTCCATTTATTTTTACAACATATCCAGGATATGAAATATTAAATCCATAAAGAAAATAAAAGAAAGAGAGTAGCATCTCTTTCTTTTGATATTATTTGATGTTTTTGATAGCAACCATTAGTTCATTATCTTGTACTATTTTATTTTCTTTATTATATTGATAATTTTCACCAGTATAATATACACTATATCCTAAGTTTTGTAATCTTATTTTCGATAAGTGTAAAAAATTTTTTAAGTCATATTCTGATAAATTTTCTTTTATGCGTAATTCATAGAAAGAAAAAGTGACTATTTCATGGTTTTGTGCTATTTTTGCATCTATATAAGAGCTTATATAATCTAAATTCATATTTAAGACCTACTTTCTATCAGCTAACTTATTTAACAAATTGCTATAATTTAATACAGCACTCTGTAAATCTCCGTTCTTTATACTTAATGACATAATATAATCATTTATTTTTGCTTCAACTTCTTTTACTTCATCTGTAGAATATTCTTTGTTTTCAATTTCTAAACCTATTTCTTTTAATAATACTTTCTCTTTATCATTGCATTGATTTAATATGTTCATTTTTACAACCTCCAGTATGTGATTATATATTAAAAGAGAAAATATATCAATTTTAAATTTATAAATTTTTGTTTTGATTTTTATATTTACAAGAAATAGTATATATAATAAATTTCAAACTTGGCTTTAGATTTTCATCAATATTAAAATAATTGCATATAACATCCATTTTAGTATTATTATACATAGTCTTTAATACCTGCTCTATGCACCATTTTACGCTTAAATATGATTTTTCATTATGTTTAAGTGCAATTCTTTGAAATACATTTTTGGTCAAATTATCTATTGCATTATCTTCTTTAATACATATATATATTGACTCTTCTAAATATCTGGTGCCTTTTGTATACATTTTGAAATTGAAATTAGATAATTCATTATGTATAAAATTTTTGATTTGCTTATCTTCCATATTTAATACTCCTTTCATTTCATAAAAATAAGTGAGAAATTTTATTCTCACTTATTTCCTCACTTATTTAGAATTTTACGAAGTCTCTTTATAAAAGTTTTTAATATAAATTTTGTATAAGTTGTAAAATGAATGGCATTATTTAAAATATAATACTATTTTATATTTTAAATTTCAGTAGATACTGAAATTTTACTGTTGTTGTCATTCATTATTAATTCTCTAGACATTACTCTTTTTTACACTTTTATATTTTTTTTAACTTTTAAATACTTCTTTTTACTTTTTTCAAAAATTTTGTCTAAAAATATGTTAATATATAGAAGATGTTTTTTTAGCATCAAAATGAGTAGCTGAATGCAAACAGAATATTTCACTTGTGTTCAGTTATAAAAATTGGAGAAATAATGATTATTAAGGAGGACTTTCTATGAAAACAATTAAATCATTATTAGTTGCAGCTTTGGCATGTTTAATGCTAATAACTGCTATTCCCTGTACGGCTTTTGCGGAAGAGACATTACCTACTGATACCTATGGTACGGTTTCTGTTGTCGATATGAGTGACTTTGAGTTGCTTGACGACAGTGTAATGACAAGAGAAGAAGCAATACAGATGCTCGGATTAACACCCGAGGAAGCCGAAAAAGTAACGCTATATACCTACGAGATAGATAGCGATTCACTTGAGGCAACTACTCGTTCAGTTCCTGAACAGAATTCTCAAGAAGTCAAGACATATGAGTTTTCTTTCAGCAGGTACAATCGAGGTCTGGACAGAATATATAACGGCAACAAGATGAAATGGGGCGCTCGGCTTGTTTCGACAAATGGGACTGGGGTATTAGTAGTACGCTGTTCCTATGATGAGCCTAATGGATATGAAGAGATGTATTTAACACCAGGATATTATGACACCCAGCAAACTACGTGGTTCAGCATTTATTATGGTGGAACATATTACTGGAGATATCATGGCGATGGTGGAACATATGATAATCCAGCTACGCATACCATTAGAATAGTGGTGGCTATTATCTAACAAACAACAAAAATTTCTCCAATTTTGGGAAAGCGGCTTATAAGTCGCTTTCTTTTTTAAATTAACCACAGTATAACTGGGGGCAATTATTATAAAATATGTTTTAAATTTTTTAATGCAATATTAATAGTATATTGAATTGCTCTTATAGAACAATGTTCTTTTTTTGCAATTTCTTTTAATGTCATTTCATCAAAAAAATACATTATAATTCTTCTCTTTTGTATTTTAGGTAGTTTTGAAATTAAATTATGTAGTTCTTGCGTTTCCAACTTTTTCATTACTATATCTTCAATATTTATTTGTTTATTTATCATTTTGTCGTTTAATATGTTTTCGCTTAAGTTAAGATGTTCTATATGCCTATCAAATTTATTCATTTGAGACAAGTCAGATAACTCAAATTCATTAAATGCTTGATAAATTTCCTTTGATACTTCAATGACATTATTTTTATTATTAATATCTTTAAATTTTATTAAATATTTATTTTCGCATATTATTGTGTATGGATTATATTTATCCTTTCTCCTTTTGGGATTTTTTTTCATTTTGTTTCCTCCTAAAAATCAAAATAAAATTTGACTTTAGGAGGACCTCTACTATTATGTAATTGACATAAATATATATAAAAATAACAGATAAAGCTTCCAAAATTTTTATATTTTAGAAGTATATCTGTTTTATAATTACTAATAAAATTAAACATAATTATCATCTTTTTAATTTGTGAACACAAATAAATCTTAGGTAAGTGTTTTTAGAATTCAGAAGTTAAGATTTAATTTAAAGATATAATTAAATTTGTGCAAAAGTAGACAAAATTAGTCAAATATTAACAAATTTACCGTGAATATATTAATATATTTTTGAATAAATTTGGTAAAATGTGTAAAAACAAGTAAAAAGGAATAAAAACAAATAAGAAAAATAAAAAAATAGTAAAAAAAGGTAAAAAAGATAATAAACTTATAAAAACATTAGTAAAATTAAGTGCTTTGCAGTAAAAGCCGATTCAAAAAAGGCTATTTGATAAGATATAATTAAAGGATAATTTTAAAATTCAACAAAGATTGTCTTAAATAAATAGTGAAAAAACATTAACTGTAACTCAATATAACAACTTATAAAAAA
>CAMUHU010000139.1 GCA_947088765.1 uncultured Clostridium sp.
TTGAATCACTTTTTTTCTATATTTTTTGTTTCACATCAATTGTAACACTACATTATGAAATTTCTTATTTTAATTCAATATCCCCAGATGTTGTTTGAACATTTAATTCTACATATGGTTCTTGTCCCATAACATTTCTTCCATTAGGAAAATCTATATTCCCTGATGTGCTTTTGGCTCTTATCTCACAGTTAGATTCACTATTCATATTCATGTTTACATTTCCTGATGTGCTCTTTATTGTTGATTTCTCTGTTATTTTAAAATCACTACTTTCAATGTCTCCTGATGTACTGGTTAATTCTACATTACCATCAATTTTTTCTATTTCTATATCTCCTGATGTAGTTTTTGCTTCTATTTTTGCTTTTGCACTTTCCACTGAAATATTTCCAGATACTGTTTTTAGTTTTATCACATTACTTTCCAATTTTTTTAACTCAATTTCGCCTGACACTGTTTCTATATTAATATTATCTGCTTTAATATCTCCCATTTCTATATCTCCACTTGTTGAATATATCTTTAAGTCTTTGAATTTTAAATTATCATTTGTTTTTATGTCTCCAGATACAGCATTTATATCTAATTCCTTTTCATACATTTTTGGAATATATACATCCAATACTATCTTATTTACATAGAAAAAACTAAAATGTATATTATTCTTCTTTCTAATTGTTATATTTGATGAAGTTTTATCAACCTTAAATTCTTCATCTCCTTTTAATTCTTTATATGAGTATTGTATAATTTTTAATTCACTTTCTTCTGTAAAAAATACATTTACATCTGAAGAATCCAATTCAAATTTCAATTTTTCAATATCTGTTAAGTCTATTTTTTCTTCTTTTCTTATATATTCTTCTTTTCTTATTTCTTCTGAAGTTCCCAATCCCATAAACCAGTTCCACTCCTTATTTTGGATTGCAAATGTTAAAATGTTAAATAATGCAATTGTAAAACTTATTAGAATGACAATTAATATAATAATTCCTACTTTTCTCATTTAATCCTCCCCCAATTTAAATATCAATTTTATAATATTTTCTATTAATGATGCTATTAAAAAGATAATCCAAGAAATGTACCAAATGCCAAATGTAAAACTAACTATTAAATATATAATTACTGTCAATGTCCATATAATTGAATCAATGGCTTTTTTTATTTCTTTGTTTTTATCTTTTTTTCCTTTCCATTCTTTGAATTCTTCTACTATTGTGTCATCATATTTTGTATATTTTGGTTTTGTCATAAAATGATATATTAGTACACATGTAGATACTCCTGCAATTGAAAGAAAGCTTGATACTGTTATAAAGTCTGGAAGCCCTAGTTCATCTAAAACTACACATGCTATTACACTTAAAATATATAGACCCACACAAATAGATACTATAAGCCCTGTTTTTTTTCTTGATTGTTCTACATATTGTGTATGTATAGGATTGTTTTTGCTTAGTTCTTCAATTAATTCATCCACATTTCCAATTTCTTTCATAACTATTTGTAGTGCTTCTTCCTCATTTTTCCCTTGTTTTATTAAATCTTCATATTTATCTTCTGCATTAGTAATTATTTCATCTTTTAAATCATTTGCTCTTTTAGTATTTGGAGCATCTTGAAATAATGTATTTACTTCTATTCTAATTTTTTCATTCATTGTTTTATTTCCTCCTTTTACTCTATATCTGATTTTTTTGGCATTACTATTGCTGCTACTATATATGCAATAATTCCGCCCCCCCAACAACAAGAAAATATAATCCATAGTAGACGTACTAGTGTTGGGTCAATATCAAAATATTCTGCAATTCCACCACATACACCGTCTAATTTCTTGCCTGTTTCTATTTTGTATAATCTTTTTTTCACTCTTCTCTTCCTCCCCCATTACTATAATTTATTAAATTCAAATTAATTGTTCTAGCACTTGAAAAACAACTCTAAAGAGCAATTATTTTAAATTTTTTGCTATATTAATTTATCAATAAGTTCTTTAGTTAAATTCCATTCTTCTATATTCTTTTTATAGAATTCAATTCCTTCATTCGTAATAGAATAATATCTTCTTCTTGCTCCACTATTTCCTTCTCCCCAAAAAGATGAAATATATCCCATTTCTTCTAGCCTCCTAAAAGCACAATATAATGTTGCATCATTTAATTCATATTTGTCATTCGTCTTTTCTTTTATTGATTTGTTGATTTCGTATCCATAACTATTTCCCTTCATTAGATGTGCTAAAATAATTGTTTCTGTATGTCCTCGTATCATATCTGCTCTAATTGACATATTATCACCTGCTTTCTTTATATTAGTATTATACATCAATATACCTTATCTGTCAAGGTATATTAGATTTAAAAAATTACATAGGTATATTTGAGTTTGTGGGGAGGATTTTATATAATAAAATCACACATACAACCCCCAATTTAAATGTGTCCCAATTGCCAAGAGTTGATTTTTTATAAATATTAATATATTATATATATATTATTTTTAAGAAGGGATTGAATTTATAATGGGAATATATGAATATAAAACAAGAATAGAATTTTGTGATATTGATGTAAATAATAGACTTTCTGCAAAAGGATTAATTAGAATTCTTGGGGAAGTAGCTGGAATTCATTCTGAATCACTTGGGTATGGATTAAATAAAATGCCACAAAATCATTTAACATGGATGCTCTTAAATTGGAAAATTCAATTTTTTTTAAGACCTTCATGGAATACTGATTTAATCGTAAAAACTTGGGCTAGAAATTTTAGTAAAATCTCGTCTAATCGTGATTTTAGTGTTTATGATATTAATAATAATTTAGTAGCAAAAGCATCTTCAAAATGGGTATTAGTTGATTCTGAAAAACACACTCCTATTAGAATTACAGATGAAATACGTAATACATTTGGAGAATATAATTCTTCCGTTTTTGACAATGAAGTAAATGATAAAGAAAAAGAACCTGAAAACTCTAATTTTATGTATGGTTATAAAATTAAAAGACGTGATATTGATACAAATCATCATGTAAATAATTTATATTATTTAGATTTTGCTTATGATACTCTTCCTAAAGATTTGTGGGATGTTTATTTTGATAATATTGAAATCATCTACAAAAGACAAATAAAATTGGATGATACTATAAAATGCTTTTATGCTTGTGATAATAATCAACATATCGTAACTATAAAAAGTGAGGATTTAAGTGTCATTCATGCTATTATAAAATTTTATAAATCCTAAGAATTTCTAAATTTCCTCCAAAAAACATCGACAATTATAGAAAATAAAACGGACGCCCAAAGGGCGTCTCTACTTTATTTTAGGAATTTTATGTCTTTTATTTCTGGTTCTTTTCCTCTTATTGTTTT
>CAMUHU010000140.1 GCA_947088765.1 uncultured Clostridium sp.
TTTCATCCATAATTCATAAGCCTTTGCTCTTGTAGTTTGTTCTGGTTTTATTTCTCTCATTTCTTATTCCTCCATAACTTGTAATTTTTTATTCTAATACTAATGCTTTTTTAGGACAAAAGTTTGAGCATTTGCCATATTTTATACATTTACCATAATCTATTTTAGGTGCTTCAAAATCTGTCTGACTTAATGCTCCAACTGGACAAACATTTACAGCTGGGCATTTATGATTTTTAGGACAATTCTCTATTATTATTTTTAATTTTCTATCCATAAATTTAACTCCTTTCAAGATTATAATTTGAACTGCGAATTATATTTGTGTTTTATAAAAATCTCCAAAAGTAGCCATTATATCTAACATTTTACTTAATTCTAACCCCAAGCCTGTCATTCCATATTCAACTTTTGGTGGATTAGTATGATAATCTTTTCTAAAAATAATACCATCACTTTCAAGTTGCCTTAAACTATCTGTTAATACTTTTTGTGATATTCCATTTAATGATTTTAATAATTCATTAAATCTCCAGTTTCTTTTCACTAAATTTCTTATTATCAATAACTTCCATTTATTTCCCACTAAAGATATTGTAGTCGCAACAGGACATTCTGGTAATTCATTTATCTTTCTCATATTCGCACTCCTTACTAATTTATCAATATTATATCACATATTACTAATTTAACAAGCAGTTACATTAAAGTGCGTACTTGTTTTATTGTGTGTACTTTGATATAAATTCATTATACTAATAATTAAAGGAGGAATTTTAAATGTCAAATTTTATGAAAGTAAGTTCAGAAAATGCTCCAAGAGTAGAATTGCATAATAAGTTAGGTTTAACAGGTGCAGAAATTAGCATTAACACTATCCAAGCAGGAGAAGGAGTACCTTTTATTCATTCTCATAAACAAAATGAAGAAATTTATTATGTTATAGATGGATCTGGTAAAGCAGTTATTGACAATGAAGAAATTGATATAGTTACTGGTGATTGGATAAGAATATCTCCAATAGCAGAAAGACAATTTTTTGCTTCTAAAGATAATTCACTTTCTTATGTTTGTATTCAAGTAAAAGAAAATTCACTTGAAAACTTTACTGCAAATGATGCTATTATAAAATAATTGTAAAAATCTCTGAAAATACAATGTTTCAGAGATTTTTATTACTATAAAATTGTAATTTCTCATTATCTATTTTTTATATAATTTAGTATTTTTGTCGTTAATGGCTTAACTATTAAATACATTACATATCCAATAATTCCACCTAGCACATTAGTTATTAAATCTGTTATATCTGCTGACCTAAAACCATCTATTAAAGGTTGTAATATTTCTATACTTAAACTTAATATGAAAGTATAAAAAATAACTTTTAGTAGTTTTGTATTTTTCTTTGCTAATGGCAATATAAATCCAAAAGGAACTGTCATTATAACATTTAACACTACCTGTCTAACAAAATCCCCTCTAGCATTTAATACATCAATAAATGGAACTAAATTCATTGGAGTATATGGGTGATTAAAGATAAATGGCAAAGATGTCAATATAGGCATTAAAGTAAAATATAATACAAATGATAAATATATATACATTATAGTATTTATAAATAATATATCTCGCCCTCTTACTTTCCACTTTTTATAAAATTTTAAGAAATATATTGTTATTAATGCCACAAAATCTATCAATACTTTCATGATACACCTCACTTAAAATCATTTTTAAATTCTTCGTCTATCAATTATACCATCAGTACAATAAATTTCAAATTAAGTTTTTCTTAAAATTATCTACAACTTACTATAAATCTTTCAAACTACAAAATTGTAATTTATCTTTTTCTTTTCATAATATTTAAACTATATATTCCTAGTAATATATAAGTTGGTAAAATGATATATAAACTTATATTCGGATAAGTTGTTATTGTTGTAAAACAATATGGTAAGGCACATACATTTATTATAAAATGCAAAATAATTGGTAACCATAAGTTGTTAGTTTTCTTATATATCGTTCCAAAATATATTCCCATAGCAATAGTCCATACTACTTTTGTAATTATAACAAGTAAAGGTTGCCCTAAAACACCAAATATATGCCCTAATCCAAAAATAACAGATGATACAATAATTGCTATAATCGTATTGTTTCTTTTTTTATAGCATACTTTTTCAATAAGATTTAATAATAAGCCTCTCACATATAATTCTTCAACTATTGCAACACCTATATAATATATAATTCCTTCAATTAAAACTTTCCAAATTGTTGGATTATAATTAAAAGGTTTTAAGCCTATATAAAATGCTATTCCTGATATAATACCTACAATAATTCCTACTATTCCATATTTTTTTAGTCCACTTTTCAACGCTTTTTTATTAAGTCCTAACTTCCAATTAGGACAAAGATACTTTAGTGTAAAAAATGCAATTACTCCAATAATTATAAAGTTAAACATCAAAGTCCAATAAAATGGTGTAATATCTAAAATTTCAATATTTATAAATAATGCACTAGGTAGTCCACTTATATCCATAAATGCTAATAATATTGTGAGAATGCCAATTATAATTAACTCTTTCCTTTTCATACTTACTCTCCTAAATTGTAATTTTGCAGTTAGATGTTATACATAAATCCAACTTCACAATAATTCTTTTCTCCAATTTCAATTACTCGTTCTTTGATAATTTTTCCACCCATTTTAGTATAAAACTTTTTAGATGGCTCATTATCTTTTAAACACCATAATATCATCTTTGTTTTATTTTTGCTCTTAAACTCATTTATAACAAATTGAAATAGTTTTGTTCCTATACCATTGTATTTTAAGTTTGGCTTAACATATAGTGCTGTTATCTCACAATCTATGTCTTGCATATCTGGTGTAAATTCATTGTTATAAGTATATCTACAAAATCCTACTATTTCGTTTTCAAACTCTGCTACTATAAATCCATTTTTCTGATAATTTACTTTAAATCTTTCTATCTTTTCTTCTTTGTTCATAACATTTAAAATAGCATCATCTATGATTCCTTTATATGCTGTTTTCCATCCATTAACTTGAATATCTGCAACACTTGGAATATCTTTTTCTGCAACATTTCTAATTATAATATTTTCCATATTTTATCACTCTTTCAAATTGTAATTTAGTTATTTAACAATAAATCTATAAATTGCGTACGCAACCCATATAAGCCAAGAATATGCCCAAGACTTAAATATAATACTTACTGTTAAATACACGATAGCAACTATTATTGCTATTATCCAGTTCATCATTTTTTTCTTATCCATTATTATTTTTCCTCCTT
>CAMUHU010000141.1 GCA_947088765.1 uncultured Clostridium sp.
AGCTCAAACAAAATTTGAGTTTTCAATATGTACTCATTTTATAGTGTGTATGTAATTGAAAAAAATGTATGTTCTTGATATAATTTGGATATAATAATAATTTTATAAATGAATGATGCCTAAATGGATAATAATAAATTAGAAACAATTTCAAAGCTTTTTGAAGGAAAAGAAATAAGAAGTGCTTGGGACAGTGAAAAAGAAGAATATTATTTTAGTGTAGTTGATATTGTTGGAGCATTGACAAATAGTGAAAGAGCGAGGAAGTACTGGAATGATTTAAAAATAAAGTTAAATCAAGAAGGTAGTCAGTTGTCCGAAAAAATCGGACAACTGAAATTAAAATCAAAAGATGGAAAAAAATATATAGCACCTATAATGCGTGGAGGTGGAGTTCCAGCAATAAAATTATCCCATATGTTTAATGTTATAGATATGTTACCAATACAATTAAAACACAATCATGAAACTCATGGAATAGATACTAAAATTGGATTAGATTATTTAAAAGACAATTCCATCAATGAAAATGAATGTATAGTGTTAGTAGAAGGTAATCATGTTACTGGAGAAACTGCAAACATTGCTACTAATATGATAAAAGAAAAGTTTGGAGAAGATGTAAAGATTATTTATGTTTCTTTAACTAGAGATTATACCTATAAAGGTAGTGTAAAAAATATATGTTTTACTACTTGGGCAATGACTACAAATGAAATGAAGGAATTATCTAAAGAAGATTGTGATAAACTAAATATTAACTATAATTTAGTTTCTGTATATCCTTGGGAAAATGTAACTGAAGAGTTGGATGAATTAAATAATAGTTAATTAAATAAAGGAGAGAATCAATGTTATAGATTTTCTCCTTTTACTAATGACTAACATAGCATAAAGCTATGGACACTAATGTAATAATAGTATATGAAAAATTCAAAATTATATGCAATAAAAAACGATAGCCTTTTGAGCTATCGGATTATAATGATTATGTTCTTTTCAGAACGGACACTAATGTTTTATTAATTTAATTATAAACTATTCCATAGCAGAAAGTCAAGCAAAATTCAAAATTTTATTCATCTTTTATTGGTCTTAGACTATATAGAATTTCAAGTTGTGAATTAATTTTGTTCCAGTCATTTTTTGTAATAACAACTAGCTTTCCCTTTTTTCTATAAGGATCTGTAATCCTCATTTTACTAACAACTTTTAATTGTTCAGTTAAAACAGTCGAGTCAACTTCTTCTAAATCAATATGAAACCAAAAGCCGTCTTGTAGTCTTTTGGTGGTTAATGGAATAACTGTACATATAGGAGAATTTTTAGAAGTCCTTAATATCAGAACAGGTCTTAATTTATTTTGTTCACTTCCAATGTTTATTCCTAGATTGCACCAGTAAATAAAATTATTATATATTGGAAATTTAGGGAGTTTTCCATTATATCTTAAGTTTGCTTTTTCTTTAGTCCATTCTGAAAACTGAATAGCATCAGAATTATTGATATGGTTTAATAAAATTTCAGTTTCTTCAATATTATTGTGAATTTCATTATTCATAATTCATCACCTCGCTTTTCAAAGTATAACACATTATAAATCATAAGTAAACAAAAGTTTGTATATTTTATGAAATAATTTTGTAATCATATACTTAAAAATATTTTTACAATATAAAAAGTTAAAATTAAAAAAGGGTGTTGCAATTTATAAAAATTATGATATACTTTAATAAATTGATTGATATTTGTATCAGCCATTATAAGAGTCAAAAAAATTGTAGATAACTACATCATCCGTACCAAGAAATAAAAGTCATGTATGTATTGATTTTTTCAATATATACATGGCTTTTTACTTTACAAATTCCTTTATCTGTTCCAGACAAATTTTTAAAGGTTTTAGTATGCTCTCCCAATTTAAAACACTTACGAACATTTCTTCTTCATCTAATGTTAGTGCTTCAATTTTTTGCTCAGGTCGTTTAGATATAGGTTTAGATAGTTTACCAAACTTATTTAGAAAAATTTATGAATCTTTACAATTCACGGCTAATTAATATTATATAGAAACAAATTAACACCCCATGAATATAATAATTATATCAAATTATAATTCAAGAAAGGAAAGATTAATAGTGAAGATATGCGTTATATTTGGGGGAATATCAACAGAACATGATGTATCAATTGCATCAGGAATTTCTGTAATAGAAAAATTAAACAAAGATAAATATGAAATAAAACCAATATATATAGACCAAAAAGGAGAATGGTATAAATATACAAAAGCTATAAACGAGATAAGCAATTTAACATTTGGAGAGAAACCAAAAGAATTAGAAAAAATAGAAAACATTGTAAAAATTTTAGAAGATACAGATGTTATATTCCCAGTATTACACGGAATAGGAGGAGAGGATGGTTCAATTCAAGGGCTATTAACAATGATAAATAAACCATATGTAGGTTGTGGAATATTAGCATCAAGTATAGGAATGGATAAAATATATACAAAAGCTATCTTTGAAAAGGCAGGACTCAACCAAGCGAAATACGAATACATAAGAAAAAGTGAAAAAGACTATATTTATATAGACAAAAACTATAATGAAGAAAAATGTACGCTAGAAAAAGCATGCAAAAAAGTCGAAAAAAACATAAAATATCCAATGTTTGTAAAACCATCAAATTCAGGTTCATCAGTAGGAATAAACAAAGCGAAAAACCATAAAGAATTAAAAAAATACATTGAATATGCAAGCAAATTTGACAAAAAAATAATAATAGAAGAAGAGATAAAAGGAAAAGAAGTAGAATGTGCAGTTTTAGGAAATGAAGAAGTGATAGCATCAAACATAGGAGAAATAATACCAGAAGAAGAATTTTATAGCTTTGATGCAAAATATAAGGATATACATTCAAGAACATTAATACCAGCAGAAATTCCCCAAAAAGTATCTAAAGAAATAAGAAATGAAGCGGTAAAAGCCTTTAAAACAATAGACGGAAAAGGATTGTCACGAGTAGACTTTTTTGTAGAAAATGAAACAAATAAAATATTTATAAATGAGATAAACACATTACCAGGATTTACTCGGGATAAGTATGTATCCGAAGCTATTTGAAGAAGCAGGAATAACTTATGAAAAATTATTAGATAAACTAATAGAATTATCCACCAAATAATGCACATGGGGAGGTCCCAATGTTCATAAATCCGTGTTTGTAGGGATGATAAATCTACCTAAAAATTTATCATCCCTAAATTAATTAAACAAATATAAATAATGTCAATGATTTTTGAAAATGTCCCAAAAATTTTTAAACATAAGCCCTAAAAA
>CAMUHU010000142.1 GCA_947088765.1 uncultured Clostridium sp.
AAGCTAATATTATGCTAAAAGCAATATATTTTCCTGATACTATATAATATTCTGAACCTATCTTAAATATTGTTAATACTGGGAATAAAATTGCAGTAGCTATTGAACCTAATGATACCATTCTCGTAACTACCATTACTAATAACGCAAATACTAAACATATTAGTCCTATTTGCCAGTTTATAATTAATACTAGTCCTAAAGATGTTGCAACCCCTTTTCCTCCTTTAAATCCAAAATAAATTGGAAATGTATGCCCTATTATTGCAAAGATACCAGCAATTTGTACTAAATATTCTGTTTTTACTCCCGCTCCAAAATGATTAGCGATATTTCCGATTAATACTGCTAATAATACTGCAACTATTCCTTTTAATATATCACATACTAATGTTATCAATGCTGCTTTTTTTCCTATAGTTCTAAGTACATTTGTAGCTCCTGAGCTCTTGCTCCCTTTATCTCTTATATCAAATCCAGCAAATTTCTTGCTAAAAATTATTGAAAAACTTATGCTTCCTATTAAATATGCTATTATTAATATTATTATATATAAAATCATTTTATTCTCTCCTTTTTTCAATTTATTTATTATTTTTCTAATTTCTCTCTTGCAATCATTCTAATAGGACTCCCCTCTAGCCCAAATTCTTTTCTTATATGATTTACTAAATATCTTTCATAAGAGAAATGAAATAAATCTTTATTATTCACAAATACAATAAAGGTTGGTGGCTTTGTGCTGGCTTGTGTGACATACAATATCTTTAGTCTTCTACCTTTATCTGTTGGTGGCTGTGTTATTGCTATTGCTTCATCTATCACTTGATTTAATGTACCTGTTGGAACTCTTAAAGCATTCATTTTAGCTACATTATTTATCATTTCAAATAATTTATCTACTCTTTGTCCAGTTTTTGCTGATATAAAAATTATTGGCGCATATGTTAAGTATGCTAATTTATTATATATTTCTTTTTTAAATTTGTTAAATGTATTGTTGTCTTTTTCTATTTCATCCCATTTATTTACTACTATTATTATTCCTTTTCCTGCATCATGGGCTTCTCCTGCAATTTTTGTATCTTGCTCAGTTACTCCTTCTTTTGCATCTATCATCATTAAACATACATCTGACCTTTCTATCGCAAGTAATGTTCTCATAATACTGTATTTTTCTATGTTCTCTTTAATTTTACTGTGTCTTCTAATTCCTGCTGTATCTATAAGCGTATATTTTCCATATTCATTTTCATGATATGTGTCTATTGCGTCTCTTGTAGTTCCTGCAATATTACTAACAATAACTCTATTTTCTCCAAGTATTCTATTTATTAGAGAAGATTTACCTACATTTGGCTTTCCAATAATAGCCACTTTTGTAATTTCTTCATCGTTTTCTTCATCTGATTCTGGAAGTTTTTTACAAACTGCTTCTAATACATCTCCTATTCCTAATGCATTTGTTGAAGATATTGCTAATGGCTCTCCTATTCCTAAAACATAAAATTCACTTATATCTTCTGTTTTCTTCCCGAAATTATCTGATTTATTACAAACTAATATAATTGGTTTTCTTGATTTTTTTAACATTAGTGCAATATCTTTGTCTGTTTCTAATATTCCATTCTTTATATCTGTCATAAATATTATTACATCTGCCATACTTATTGCAATATTAACTTGTTCTAACATATTTACTATAATAGTGTCATTTGATTTTGGCTCTATTCCTCCTGTATCTATTAGTGTAAAATTTTTTCCACACCAATTTGCTTCTGCATATATTCTATCTCTTGTTACACCTGGTTCATCTTCTACTATAGATATTCTTTGACCAACTACATAATTAAAAAATGTTGATTTTCCTACATTTGGTCTTCCTACAATAGCAACTATTGGTTTTGACATTATATTCTCCCTTCTTTATTTTAACTGATTTTTTATAATAAATAACTTACAATTATTTAATATACCATTTTACCTTCTAATAAATCATCGTTTTTTATCCAATCATCTACATTTATTTTAATGTATTCTTTCTTACTATTTCCTCTAATTACAACCTCTTTTATTCCTGCATTTATTATCATTTTTCTACAGGTTTGACATGAATTTGCACCTTGTTCATATTCTTTTGTATCTTTTCTTATTCCTACTAGATACATTGTTCCTTCTATCATGTCTTTCCTTGATGCACTTATTATTGCATTTTGCTCTGCATGTACAGACCTACAAGCATCATATCCTCCATGCCTAATTTCTGGAAATATCTTTTTCTTAGTGCAATATCCTAGATCTATACAATTATATCTTCCTCTTGGTGCTCCTGTATATCCGTGTTGCAATTATTTCATCATTTTTTACTATTATACATCCAAAATTCTTTCTAAGACAGGTTCCTCTCTCTGCTACCGCTTCTGCTATATCCAAATAATAGCTAATTTTATCTACTCTATCTTCTTTCAAATTTATAATCCTTCTTTCTTAGAATTCTAATCGTAATTATAACATATCTAATTTTTTTTAACAAGTATTGACAAATTTAGAAATTGCTAGTATACTATTATGGTGTTATAGATGAATAATACTAATTATTAGTGTACAGCACACTGTATCTCTAATATTAAAATAAAGACATTAGCTAATTAAGGAGGGAATAAAAATGGCACAACCAAAAAGAAGATGGTCTAAAGCAAGAACTGGAACAAAACGTTCTACTTGGAAATTAGAAAATCCTAACATTGTAACTTGTCCTCATTGTCATGAACCAATACTACCACATAGAGCTTGTTCTAACTGTGGTTACTACAATGGAAAACAAGTAATTAATGTTGAAACTGCTGAATAAAAGCAAATGCGGCTTCGCTAAATGAAATTTGCTACGCAAATTTCTCATGCTATGCCACCCCTACACTCCATAATAAATTTTCATATATAAAAACATAGGAATACAGTATTGGTAATGTATTCCTATGTTTTTTAATTTATATGTAAAAATCTTTTAATAACATTTATAATTTTCCTAAATGATGTTTCTTTAATTTCTATTAAAGATTTTTCTTCTTTTACTATTGCTTGTTTTTGAAAATTCAATATTTTTTCCATTATTTTTTTATCTATTTATAATTTAAATAAGTTATTTTTCATTTGTTTTATTTTTTTAATTTACTATTCAAACAAAAATTTAATGTAGCACTTAAAATTTATTCGAATAAGATATATGTATATATGATTGTTTTTTGCAAATAATATATTTATTATATTTTGGAAGGAGTTTAGTTCTTAATGAAATCATTTTGCATAAAAATT
>CAMUHU010000143.1 GCA_947088765.1 uncultured Clostridium sp.
GTCGGTTTTGTGGCAATACAAAACCTATGCTCGCTACACTTATAGACATTAAATTCGGCTATACATTTGGCTGTTTGCTCCTACCAGTAATTTTTTATACATATATTAGTTCTTTCAATACAATTTCTTCTGCTGTACTTTTAAAATTATTCATCATACTGACCCAATAAAGTTGGTCTGTATTTTTTATTTCTTCTGTTAAATTATTTTGTTGTTTTAATTGCTCTATAATTAAATCAATTCTTTCTTGTGCTGTTTCTTGAATCTCTTTTAAATGTTTATTAAGTGTCCCATTCACAAACATTATTGTATATTCTGCTTTCTTGTTTTCTTTTAAAAATTTTAATCTCATTCTTCCATATTTATTTAATATAATTTTTTCTTCATTCTCAAAAACTAAATTGGGCATATAGTAATCTCCAATTTTTGTATATTCAATTCCATATTTATTTTCGATTTTGTTTTCTTTTAATTCTTTATTTTCCATTTTCAATTCCTCCATTTATAAATTTTTTAACTAACTTTTTCTCGTTCTTTTACTCTAATTGCACCTACAATTCTATTTACTTTTTTCTGTGGATACTTTTTATCATCTGTTACTAATTCCACTAATTTAAAAAGTTTTTCTCCGTTATCATTTATTTCATCTATTGTAAGGTATTTTTTCTGATAGCCTTTCTTTTGTTCATCTAGTTTTGCTATTTCATAATAAGATACTTCGTAATAGTCATTTAATCGTTTAATATATTCTTCTAGTTCCTGCTTGTCCATCATAACTGTTGTTCTAACTTCTTTGTCTTTCTCATCTGCAATAGTCATATCAAACATTCCATTTTGCATTAACTTGTAAATCTGGTTAATAAATTTTTTTCTTAATTTCAAATTAATTAGCTTGTAATTACCTTTGCTATCTTTTTCAACTGTAATACTTTCTAAAAACTTTGATATAAATTCTTGTTTTTCTTCTTTATCTTTATTTTTCCATTCTGCCATTAGCATATCGTAAAATTTATTAGAACGGATTAACTTTTCTTTTTCTACATCTCTATCTGCCATTAAATGCTGTGGGCTAAAGCTCTGTTTATTTAGGTCTATTGTTTCAATTCGTTTTTGTTCTAATATTTCCAATTTTTCATCTATTGCTTTATATTCTTTTGA
The DNA here is from genome assembly GCA_947088765.1 of uncultured Clostridium sp. Lineage (GTDB taxonomy): Bacteria > Bacillota > Clostridia > TANB77 > CAG-508 > CAKPSH01. Next base: position 1,159 of record CAMUHU010000143.1, read on the forward strand.
AAATTCTTCTACATCAACAATTTCTTTCAAATATGCTTCCTTTATTCTGTTTTTCTGATTTCTTAATGTATTTATTTCTTTATCAAGTTTATCTGTGTTTTTCTCTTTTTTATCTGCTAAAACAGGATAGAAATACTTTTTTACTGTCATATCATATTCTATTAAGTCCATTATCATTGGCATAACTTGTTCTTCTATTAAATCTTCACGAAGATAGAGTTTACAGTCTGAACAATGATAATACATATATTTCTTCTTTTTACCACCTGTTCCTTTACTGCCCATTATTTTTCCACATTTAGGGCATTTCATTTTTTGCATAAAGATATATATTCTATCTCTACAATATGCTCTTTGATTTTTCTCTTTCTGTAACTGTATATCTTCAAACATTGCTCTTGTTATAATTGGTTCAACAACATTAGGATATATTACTGGCTCTTTTCCTTGTTCTTTTGCGACTCTTTTAAATCTTTCATAATCTCCCACATAGATTTTGTTATTAAGTATTTTTTCTATGGTAGAATCATCCCATTTTTTAGGCTCTAAAACCTTTTCTGCATTTAGAATATTTGCTATTGTTTGATAGCTTTTACCTTGTAAATATAAATTAAATATTCTAATAACAACATCTTTTGTAGTTTCATCAATTACCATTTTCTTTGTTGTATCTCTTTTGTAACCTAATGGGCAAGTTCCTGGTATATGTCCCGATTTTATTGCCCCTGTTAATCCGAATTTTGTTCTTTCTGATACTATTTCAATTTCTAATTGTGAAAGAACTGTCAACATTCTTACAAAGAAACGCCCATTAGCACTGCTCGTATTGACATCGTCCCTATCGCAAACCAAATAGCAATGATGTTCTTCTAGCTCTGAAATTAAAACTTCTAAATCTCTAACAGACCTTGTAACTCTATCTAACTTATAGGCTACAATATAATTGATTTTACCTGCTCTCATATCTTCTAGCATTTGCTGAAAAGCTGGTCTTCCAGACATATTTTTTGCACTAATTCCTGCATCTTTGTAAACTTTATAAATTTTATAATCTTTATATTTGCAAAGCTGTTTTAATTTTTCCTCCTGTTCTCCTAGACTAAATCCGTTCCCTTACTTGATCTTCTGTGCTAACACGAATATAAATTCCTGCTACTTTCCTTTCTTCATTCATTACAAAATTACCTCCTTTTTCTTATTTAATGAATTTTAGAAAGGCACTAAAAAAAGTGCCACATAGCATAGATTTGACTATATTGACACTTTAAAGTTTTTATTTATTGTTTTAACTATCTCTATTTTCTTATTTTTAAATACAATTAATAAATCAATATAGTACAATTTTTAAAAACTCTAAAATATCAATGCTTTGACTTGCTACACTATGTTTTCATTAAATTTTGATAGTGGATATTTATTTTCCAAACTATCTATGTAAAAGTAATCTTGTTCATTAAAGAATAAATATAACTTATCTTTAATAATTACTCGGTGTGGCTCCACATACGCTAAATTGGTATGTTCCACAATTCTTAGGCAACCATTTATAATTTCTGGTTTTACCTTTTTCATTTTGCAAGTCCATTCAATTCTAGAGAGTAACTCTTTACTCATATTGATTTCTTGTTTAATTATATGTAACATAATACCACAAAAACCTCCTTCTTTCAAGACTTTTGGTCAAAAAAAGACCGCTTCATTTTTTGAAACGGTTTAAGTTTTTGTGTTGTCAAACTCTTATAATCTTGAAATTAAGTTATATCAAGTATTACAGAGAGTTCGACAAAAACTCGTCTTGGTGCTTCGAACTGGAATCGAACCAGTGACACAAGGATTTTCAGTCCTTTGCTCTACCAACTGAGCTATCGAAGCATATATGCGAACTGCTGATTTTCAGTCTCCTGCTCTACCAACTGAGCTATAAAGGCATATATTAAAATTTTAGTTCTTTACTATGGGATTATTATTAAATCCATAAAGTAAAAAAATGGCGACCTGGAACGGGCTCGAACCGTCGACCTCTAGCGTGACAGGCTAGCGTTCTAACCAACTGAACTACCAGGCCGTAAAAAATGGTGGGCGCTATAGGGCTCGAACCTATGACCTCCTGCTTGTAAGGCAGATGCTCTCCCAGCTGAG
>CAMUHU010000144.1 GCA_947088765.1 uncultured Clostridium sp.
TCTTTTTCTTTTGGATTTGATTCTGCTATTAATAAAGTTAATGCTGCTAGAGTATTATTATCTATTGTTTGTTTTCCATCTTTATATAATATTCCATAAAAATTTAAAAAGTATATAAATAAAGTTGCTGCAATTCTTTTATTTCCATCTGCAAATACATGATTTTTTACGATTAGATATAAAAAATTTGCTCCTTTTTCTTCTATACTCTTGTATATATCTTGTCCACCAAAACTTTGATAAATATTACCTATAATTGATTCTAAGCCTTTATCTCTTTCTACTGCAAATAGTGAACTTTCTTCATTAAATCTTAACTTATTTATTACTTCTATACATTGACTATATTCAATTTTTCTTTCATCTATATTTCCATCTATTTTCTTTAGTGTTTTATGGTCATAATCATCTAATAAATCTAATGCTTTTGAATAATCTCCAATTATCTTTAATATTTCTTTTGCATCATTTCCTTCTAGTCTTTCATCTATTCTATTTGCTATATCAATTAGTTGTATTGTTTTTTCTAAATATTCTAATCTTCTTTGATTTACTGCATAGCCTTTCAACATATAATCTTTTAAAATTTTATTCGCCCATTGTCTGAAAATCACGCCATTTTTTGATTTAACTCTATACCCAACAGATATTATAACATCTAAATTATATATTTTTGATTTTCTACCACCTGTACTTTTGTCGGAAATTCCGACAGAAGTTTTTTCTTCAAGTTCTCCTTCTTTGAAAATATTATTAATATGCTCACTTATTGTAGCATGTTTTACATCAAATAATTCTTCCATCTGTGCTTGTGTAAGCCATACAGTTTCTTCTTTTAAATTTACTTCTAATTTTATTCCTTGATTTTCAAATAAAATAATTTCATTCCTTTTTTCGTTCATAAGAACACATCCTTTTCTAATAAATTTTAGTTATTATTACATTTATTATTATTTATATTTTCTTTATTTATTGTTGTAGAACTATTGTTTGTATTTTATAATAAAAACTCCATCATTGTCAATATTTTTGCATAAATTTATGTAATAAATTTTCTGTGTGAGTTTTTTACATTATTTTGATTTACCATTGCATATTCCATTGTAGTATCTATTTTTATATGTCCTAATAATTTTTGTACTTGTTCAACTGGCATACCTTTATCAATAGCCATGGTTGCCATTGTTCTTCTAAATTTATGTGGATGTACTTTGTTTATATTTGCTTGTCTTCCTAGATTTCTTATAGCAATTTCAACTCCTGATATTCCTAATCGATTGTATGGTTTTATAAGAGATACAAATAGTGCTTCATTATTGTCAGTTCTTGTTTCCAAGTATTTCTTAATGTACATTTTACTTTTTGCACTAAAATAGACTTCTCTTTCACTATTACCTTTTCCTAGAACAATACAACTTCTTTCTTGAAAATTCATATCAGCTATATTTAATCTGGTTAATTCCCCAACTCTCATACCAGTTGATATTAATAGTTCTAATATAGCTAAATCTCTTACATTTGCACAAGTATCTCTTAATTTTTCTAAATTCTCATCTGTAAATGTTTCTTTAACTTTTTTAGTTGCTTTTACTTTGTGAATCCTTCTAACTGGACTTTTAACAATATAATCTTCATTTTCTAGCCATGCAAAGAAACTTGATAATGTTCTTCTTATATTGTCTATTGTTACCATACATGCATTTGAATTGGTTTTATAATTAGACAAGTAATTCCTTAATATTTCAGTAGTTATTTCATCTATTGGAAGATTTACTGTATCTAACATTTTACTTATATTATCTTTATAGTACTTTAAAGTTCTAGTAGAACAGCCTTCAATTTCTTTAGATGATATAAACTTATTTAATATATCTGCATTATTCATTTGTATTTCTTGTCTTTTGGATTGTTCTATTACTTCAATTTGATAATTCAAGCATATTTCTGTAAGCATTTCCTTTAATTTTATTCTTTGGTTATTATCTAAAAAATAATTTGTTCTATCCATTACTTCATTGATAAATAACTCTTTCAATTATATTTTCCTCCTATAAAAAAGAAGAATAGCTTGTTGTTTCTATTCTTCTTCTAACTCATTCTTTTTCTACTAGCAATTCAGTTTTTGACATACCATTTTCATCATATTGTATTTCAATAGCTCCTCCTATTGTATCTATTGCTTTTATTTTATTCAATTCGCTCTCATTATTACTTGTTACAGTAACTTTTATATTGTTATTATTCTCCATTATTGCTGATTTGGTTACAAAAGTAAATTCCTTATCTATCATTTTTTGGCTTATTTTATTTTGCAATTCTGTTAAATATTTATATGAATATTTGGCTTTTTTAAATGTTGTTTTACTTTCTGTTATTCCTAATATATTACATATTTCTTTTCTATTATCATTATTATCTTCACAAAGCAATATTATATTATTTCCATTTTTATCAACATATTTTCCTGCATAATAGTCTGGATAATCTGAACTTTCATTTATTGGTTCATTTACTCCTATATCTTTATCTGCATTATTACTTATAATGTTTTGATTTAGTATTGATTTAATTAATTCTATAAAATCATTTTCATCTATTCTATGTGATGTTATATAAAACGTATAATCTTTATATTTGAAAAATGCTTCTCCATTTATTTTACTATCATCAAAGAAATTTTTTGCTTTAAATAATTTTACTTCATTTCCACTAATCGTTGAACTTGGAAAATCACTTTCGTTTGGAATCATACATTGCAATATTTTATCTTCTTTTGTAAAAATTATATCTGTTGAAGGTGCATTGTTTCCATCCATATAGTATATTAATTCATATTGTTGAAATTTTGAATAATTTGTATCTTCTACGTTTTCCTTTACATATACCATACCTTGCCTTAAATGCTCATATTGTTTTAATATTTCTATATTTCTTATAAATCCAAATTTTTCTTCAACATTTTCATCTTTCCAATTTCCATCCACATCTGTTACTTTTCCTGAAATAGATGTTGCTGTTTCTATACTTCCTGCATTAAATATTACATTATCTTCCTCTATATTTTCTTTTTCCTTTTGATAATCTTCTATTT
>CAMUHU010000145.1 GCA_947088765.1 uncultured Clostridium sp.
TTTTTAGGGTGTATAAACTCCATATATCTATTTTGATAATAATATGGATTGTGTTGAACTTTATTTGCAATGTTCTTTGGTAAATATTCTTCTCCTAAATGATACATCCTTATTGATTTTTTATCATTTATTGAACGAATCGTTGGATATTTTCTGTTATAGTCATCATTGATTACATAACCTTTTTTAATCATTATCTTTTTAAATTGCCCGTAGTTTATGCACATTTTCATTGTTTCATCAATAGCTTGTCTCATCAAATTATATTTTGTTGGTTCTCCCCTTTTTTCTGCAAAATATATACTTCTTGGTGTTTTTCCTGTTGGCTTTTCAATAACTGTTAATCCATATTCTTTGCATAGATCATCTGATAGCTCTCTGAAATGATAATATGCTCCTTTGCTACAATTAAACTTTTTACCTGTAAACATATTAACTGAATTTAGTAGGCTAAGTGCCAGACGCCTTGACTTATTGCTAAGTTAGGTTTTCCAACACTCGCCCCCGAACCGTACTTACAACTCTCGCTGTATACGGCTCTCCATTTATTCACGCAATTTGCTTTTATTTATGAATTTTTGTGTGACAATCTTTACATACAACTAATGTTTTACGATTAATTTTCTTCATAAATCTTGCCCAATCTTCTTTTTCATCTAATTCTTTTAATGTTCTAACTTGGTGTACTTCTACTTCTTCTGTATATTTTCCACACCATTCACATTTATTAGAATTTAATCTATCAGCTAATTTAGGTCTTTTTAAAATACCTTTAGTCTTATGAATTGTATCAGCTTCAGCTCCAAGTGGTCTTGGGTCTTTTGCTAGACTTCCCTTCCATAATATTCGTACCCTTTCATTACCTTTGTTATCCTGATATTTAATTCCAATGTCTTTATTTATTCTAAACTTTGATATTATTCTTCTGACTGATGTTCTATATTTACATGCCATTGTTCTGTAAAAACTATATTCCATAATACACCTGAATTTGTGAAGCTTTGAACGATTATTAGCAATAGAATAATAATTACAAAATCCTCTAACTTCTCCGTTATACTGGTCTAAAATGCTTAAATCATTTCTTCCTGTTAAATTTCCACGATGTATAGGTTTCCATATTTCAGTGCCATTTTGAGCAACTATCTTCATTGATTTTAGTTCAATTAGTTTCTTTTGAATTAACTCCGTTGGTACTTCTAACATAACATGTCCACCATAATTTCTTGCTTTTATTCCCTTTTTAGTTTTCTTTGTGAGATTACTTTTTGGTGTAACTCTTATATCATATCCTAAAAATCTTGCTTTGTTAGTTGCCTTTGTTATTAATGTTTTCTCATTTGATAATTCTAAATGCAATTTATCTTGAATAAATTGTCCTATTTCTTCTTTTACTATTTTTGCATCTTCTTTTGAACCAATTATTCCAATTATAAAATCATCACAATATCTAACATATTGTAATCTTTTAAAATTATTATCCATTGGCTCTTTACATGGCATAGTTTTGTGTATGTTATCCAATTCTTGAATTTGTTTCTGCAATAGTTGCTTTTTCTCTTTGGTCTTACACTTGTTCAAGCTTTTTACTAGACTATGTCTTTTCCATGATAATTTTTGATATTCTATATTAAATGCTCTTTTATTGCCTATATCAAATTTCTTTTTATACTCTACCATATATTTATCAAATTGGTCTAAATAGATATTTGCTAGTATAGGACTAATTATTCCACCTTGTGGAGTTCCACTATAACTTTGGTGTAATTCTTTTTGTTCCATATATCCTGCATTTAGGAATTTACGTATAATATTTATAAATCTTTCATCTTTAATTCTTTTTCGCAAAATATTAATCATAATTTCGTGGTCAATATTATCGAAAAATCCTTTAATATCTCCTTCGACATACCATTTGCACCTTATAAATCTATTTTGAATTTGCCTTATAGCTGTATGACAACTTTTATTGGGTCTAAAACCATGTGAAATCTCTTCAAAACTATCTTCATATATTGCTTCAAGCAACATACGTACAACTTCTTGAACTAATTTATCATCAATGCTAGGTATCCCTAATGGTCTAAGTTTTCCATTTTTCTTTGGAATGTAAATTCTTCTTGTTGGTACAGGTTTATAACTTTCGTCTTTTAATGTATATATTATTCTGTCAATTTTTTCAATGCTCATTGCGTCTATTGTTTTTCTATCAGTACCCGCTGTCATGTTTCCTTGTTTAGAATAAATATTTTGATATGCTTGTAGAAATAAATTTCTGTTAAACATATTTCGATATAGCCTATTGTAGCTATAATCTTTTGAATTAGAATGCTTTTGCAAACTGTTCAATACATTTTCTGGATTTCTCATAGTGCCTCTCGCACCTTCCTTTCTTTTATATTGAAATGAATAAACTGCTTTCCTTCGCCATGTAAATGCCATTAACATTCTCGGACTACTACGAAAGCTCCGTTACCATATTGAATATTCAGAGCCTTATGCTCATAGCTAAGTATTTTAGCGTTTCAACTTAGGTAATCCCCATTTAGGAACAAAGTAAATAGCCTGTTCATTATCGGATACGACTTTCGTCCTTTTATGCATATGCAAATAGGTCACATATTAGATTTGCTAGATAAAGTCGTCGTTTCCTTACCTAGATATGTAATACAACAGTTATAACTATCTTCTGTTTCAGCCACCACAAATGCCCTTTGGACTATCGTTCAGGCAGTATAGCTTTTATCCTTATATGAACTTTTGGTCTTGTCATTCAGTCGTGACATGATAGTTTGTCAACTTATGACTTTAATGGAGTGCTACTGTCCCCTCAAAGTTTCCTTTTTAGGTTATCCATTTACCACAGACATAAATCTCGCGTCTGCCGTATTGCTAATACGGATTTACTTTGCTCCCTTTATGGGCGCACCTACAAAATGATTATGATATGTGCCTGTATTAAAGTGTGTTGCAACTACTACTTGATATTCACTCCACATTTTTTCAGCAAGTTCTACTCCAATTTTGTGTGCTAATTCTGGCGATACTTCTCCTGTTTTAA
>CAMUHU010000146.1 GCA_947088765.1 uncultured Clostridium sp.
AGTATTATAAATTTATAAAACCTAGAAAGATATACAAGAAAAACAAAGTATGTATGCTTAATGGGAAATTCAAAGATATAAGTAAAATTACAGGGCTTGAAGCTCTTTTTTTATTGCTTTATCACTTATTAGGACTAATACCAAAAGAAAATACTAGAAAGCCATTATCTCCAGAAATGAAACAAGAAGTAAGGAAAATGCAAAGATATTCTAATGAAATAAGACTAATAGCAAAAGAAAAACTACAAACAACAGATGATGTAAAAAACTATATTTCACAGACTGAAAAGAACATTGCAGAAGTAACTGGAATAAGGCAAAAATACAGAAACAAATTAAGAAATTGCAAAGATGATGAGTTAATAAAAGAATATAAAACCAAAAGGGATGAATGCACTACAATTCTAAAAGATTATAGAAATAGCTTAAAAGTTGCAAATCAAATCATTGAAGATAACCCAAAAATCAAAGAAGTAATAAGAATAGAAAGACAAGCAAGAAATGAAGAATTGCAACAAACAAAAACAAAATATAAAAATAGGGAAGTGAGATAAAATGAGTGAAAAAATTGTAAATATAAAGGAATTACACGAATTTAAAGATAACCCATACCAAGTAAAAGATAATGAGGATATGAAAGATTTAATTGAAAGTATAAAAGAATACGGAGTTATAGAGCCGTTAATAGTAAGGAATAGAGAAAAAGGAGGATATGAAATAGTGAGTGGGCATAGAAGAAAATATGCGTGTGAAAAAGCAGGAAAAATCGAAATTCCTGTTTTAGTTCGTGATATGGATAAAGATATGGCAATAATTACTCTTGTAGATAGTAACCTACAAAGAAGTGATATATTACCAAGTGAAAAAGCCTTTGCTTATAAAATGAAATTAGAGGCAGAGAAAAGTCAAAGCAAAAAAAGTTATGGACACAATGTCCACAAGTCCAGAGATAAAATTGCAGATGGAATAAGTGGTAGGCAAGTACAAAGATATGTAAGATTAACAGAACTTATAAAACCACTATTACAATTAGTTGATGAAAATAAAATGGCAATGAACCCAGCAGTAGAAATATCATATTTAAAAGAACAGGAACAAAAGGACTTATTAGAAACAATAGAAAGCGAAGATTGCACACCCTCATATTCACAAGCAATAAGAATGAAAGAGTTAAGCAAACAAAATAAACTAGATATGGATGCAATTTTCAATATAATGATAGAACAAAAACCAAATCAAAAGGAACAGATAAGGTTTAAAGTAGAAAAATTAAAAAGTTATTTTCCAAAGGGTTATAGTACAAAACAAATGGAAGATGTTATAGAAAAATTGTTAAAACAATATAAACAAAAATGGAAGAATAAAGATTTAGAAAGGTAGAGAGAAAACAGAAACAATGAAATGAAAAAGGCTAACAAATAAGTTAGTCTTTATTACTTTCTTGTTCAGCAGTATCAAATGTTGTGTCAGTAAAAAATTCGCCTAATGTAATTTCAAAACCCTCGCATATATGCAATAGTGTATCAAGTTTTAGCAGTTCTGTTTTACCACTCATAAAAGTAGATATAGTAGAGCAAGGAATACCAGTAGCTTTGCATAAATCCCATATTTTCATATCTTTTTGTTTTAAATAATATTTTATTCGTTTTCTAATTGCATTTGATAATTTCATATAATTTACACCCCTTTATAGTTTGTACTAAAAAATTAATAAAATTATATAAAAATACGAGTTGACACCACTTTGGTAAATTGAAAAAATATAAAAAAATTTCAATTTACCAAACTATATCGTTGAATTGAAAAAATAGTTATGATAATATTACTTCAATGTACCAAACTATAAAAGGAGGAAATTATGGAAGATTTATATGAAAATAAAATACTTGACGATTTATATGAAATAAGGGAGGGATTTATTACAAGTTATAAAAAGAAATACGGAGAACTAGAAGAAACAAAGAAAGCAGAACAGGCTGAAGATGAGTTAGTAAACTTTATGAAAAAATTTATTAAAGATGAAAACACTATGAAAGAATTATTTGAGAAAATAAATAAATTTGAAGGGTATGCATTAGATGAAATGTGTTTTTGGCATAAACCATATTATAAATTAGGATTTATAGATGGAATGAGATTAAAAAAAGAAATAAGAGGAGGAAAAATAATAGAAAACACATCAAATGATAGTATTATCTTACAAAATATAAATGAAATATCAGATTATTTTGAAGAACAAAAATACAGAAATTTAAAAAAGAATAAAGAATACGATAAAATTAGACACAAAATTGAAGAAATAAAAAATAAGTATCCTAGAGTAAGAGAATTTTTTGAAGATGACAAAATAGAACAACTTACTAAAAAAGAAATGAAAGCAATTTTAGATATAACAGAATTACAAAATGATAGGGCTATGTATGAGGCAGACGAAATGCTAAAAATAGGATTGCGAGAAGGAAAGGCATTGTAGGGTGGAGAAAATGGAAAAAAGAGAATATAAAGTAAATGAAATATTTGAAAATCAAATTTTGAATGAAATATACGAAACAAGAGGAGATGGACTAGAATGCTTTTATATAAGAATGTATGGAGAGCCAGAAGAAATAAAGGAAACAAAAACAAGATTTTTCAAAAATAAAGAAAACAAGAAGATACAATAAAATAGCTTTTTCTACCTATACATAGATAGTATTATGCAATTTTTAGAAGATAATAGATATAATATTTGGCAAAAAAGAAAAGATTACAAGCAAATAAAAGATAAAATGAGAGAAATAAAAAATAAATATGCTAATGTTAGGCTATTTATTGAAGATAGAGTAGTAACAGCAAATTTAACAAAAGAAGAATTGAAAGCTGTTCTTGAATATATCAATTTAGATGATGAGATAGAAAGAATAGAGAAAATAGAAACTTTTAAATTGGGATTAAAAGAGGGCAATTGGTTATAAGAGGTAGAAATATCTCTTGTTTTTTATATGTATTGTTTTTATAATGAAAAACTGATATAATTATCCCAACAGATAGTA
>CAMUHU010000147.1 GCA_947088765.1 uncultured Clostridium sp.
ACAAAATCAGTAGATTTTTATGAAAAAAATATTAAAAATAAAGAAATGGAGAGATGAAAAAATGAAATTAAATTATGTAAAAGTTGGCGACTATTTATTACCAAACCTAACAATAGAAAGACAAAATAATGAAGAAATTAACAAGTATGGTTATTTAAGATTACATTATCTGAAAGCAAATAATAAAGTACTTTATACAACTCTTTTATTGAAAAATGAATTAACAAATCATCTTGTTTCAGTTAGTATTGAAGCACAAAATAAATTAAATTCTTTAATGGAACAATACAAAAATTCTGATAAATTACTATCTGAAAAAAGTAAAATGGATAATCAAATTGAATGGGTAAAACGAATGAATAATTATAAAAATATGGCTGAAGAAGTGATATTAAATGAACTAATTTATACCGAAAATGTGTGAGGACAAATTAAGATTTATGTCCTAGCCAGCACTGAATTTGTCCACACACACAAATTCTATTATGGGAATTCCCATACCCTTTTACATAAGAAACGGAGGTGATAGAAATGAGAAAAAGAATGAGAGAAAAAACATTATATTTATCAGAAGAAGAAAATGAAATCTTAACTAAAAAATCCAACAAGTTAGGATTAAGTAAATCAGAATATATTAGACAATTAATTACTAATTTTGTTCCGATAAAAACTGATAGTAATATTTTATCTAAACACGAGCAAGATTTTAAAATGATTGGTAATGGACTTAATGCTGTAACTAGAGATGCTCATAGATATGGATTCATTAATGAACGTGATTTAAATCGCTATCTATTGTGGTTGAATGATGTATGTGAAGATATAAAATTCAATTTAGATATTAATTAAAATGAGTTTGGAAAATTCAGATAGAAATATCTGATTTTCTTTTACGAATTATTGTCGAACTATGGCAATTAAAACCATTATATAGTATAATATTTATGAAGAAAAACACTTGAGCAATAAAAAAATGAGTGATGATTAAATTTATGTAAGGAGTCGTGAAAAATGGAAACAACTAACTTATCAAAAATTAGAAGAGATAAAATGTTAATGACTATAAATGAAATTAAAAAGAATATTTTTGATGAAGAAACTTTAACAAACTTATCAATGATAGAAAATGAATTAACAAAAAAGAAATATGGTCTTATTTGGGAAGAACATGAAGAACGCGTTGATAAAGAGTTAGAAACACAAATACCTACTTTTGAAGAATTAAAAGATAAAGAAATAATATCTAATCCTGATGATAAGTTTAATTTCTTATTAGAGGGAGATAATCTTCATAGTTTGTATTTATTAGAGAAAACTTATGCTGGTAAAATTGATTGTATATACATTGATCCACCATACAATCGTGGAAAAAATGATTTTGTGTATAACGACGATTTTGTAGTTGAAGAAGATGCTTATAAACATAGTAAGTGGTTATCATTTATGCAGAAAAGACTTGAAATAGCAAAACACCTTTTGACTAAAAAAGGATTAATATTTATTTCAATCGATGATAATGAAGTTGCTCAATTGAAATTGCTATGCAATGATATATTTGGCGAAGAAAGATTTATAAATCAATTTGTTTGGCAAAGAAATTCTAGTGGTAAAACCGAAAAAGATAAATTTACTGTAAACACAGAATATGTTTTGCTATATTCAAATACTAATGAATATGTATTAAATCCAACTTATAAGCCATTGGCTACCTCTTCTCAACAAATGTATAATAAAGATGATAATGATGGTCGAGGAAAATATGCAACAGTAAGTCTACAAAAACCCAGAGATCCTGGTCCAGAAACAACTTATGATTACATTGATAATAATGGTAAGATTTGGCCTTGTCCACCAAAAGGATGGCGAATGATTTATAGTAAAATTAAAGCACTAGAAAATGATAATAGATTATATTTTGAGGGTAAATCTTTGCGAGTTAAAGATTATTGGAATGAAAGAGAAAATGCAGGAAAACGTATAGATACTCTTTGGAATGATTTATCTGAAAATAATGTTGGAAGTAAAGAGTTGTCTATATTGTTTGAAGGAAAAAATGTTTTTGATAATCCTAAACCAACTGACTTAATAAAAAGGTGTATACAAATTTGTCCAAAAGATAGTATGGTATTAGATTTCTTTGCTGGATCTGGAACTACTGCACAAGCAGTACAAGAACTTAATAAAGAAGACAATGGCAATAGACATTTTATATTATGTACTAACAACGAAAATAATATATGTGAAGATGTAACTTATAAAAGATTAGCAAAAATAAATTTTGGAACTCCTAGAACTAAACCTAATAAATTCAATTTAAAATATTATAAATGTACATATATTCCCAGAATAAATACAGAACAAGAAAACTTGCATAATAATTTGTTAATAAATATTAAAAATCTTATTCAATTAGAAAATGGAATTGAAATAGATGATAAAAAAATAAAAATTTATTTAGATGAAGAAGAATTAGATAAATTTAGTATTAATCAAAACGAATTATTCGAATGTGAGAAAATATATATATCAAGTGATATACTACTTACAACGGAACAAGAAAAAATATTTGAAGATAACAATGTTGAAGTATATATCATACCTGAATATTATTTTGAAGATGAGATTATGGAGGTAATGTAATGCAAGGAATAAAATTAAAAGAATTTCAAATAGATACAGTAAATAAATTACTTGATGCCACTTCAGTTGGAATTAAAAAAGAAGTTTTAGTACAAGCCCCTACAGGAAGCGGGAAAACAATTATATTAGTATCGTATATTGAAGAATATTTAAAAGAAAATAATAAAACTATATTTGTATGGCTAACACCAGGAAAAGGAGATTTAGAAGAACAAAGTAGGAAAAAAATGATAAAGTTTTTACCTCATCATAATACAAAAAATATTCAAGATGTATTATTACAAGGTTTTGATGAAAAAGATACGGCTTTCATAAACTGGGAGACTATTACCAAAAAAGGAAATAATGCTTTAAGAGAAGCGGAAAGGAAAAATCTT
>CAMUHU010000148.1 GCA_947088765.1 uncultured Clostridium sp.
TTTTTAGGGCTTATGTTTAAAAATTTTTGGGACATTTTCAAAAATCATTGACATAAAAAGAAAGGAATGATTAAAAATGAAATTTGTTTTAACAAATAATAATAATGAAATTATAGAAATATCAAATACTTATGAACTAGACGAAGAGCATAGAAATATTAATGTAGATAATCATGCAATAGCATATGCTCCAGATGAGGTCATAAACGTATTTGAGGTAGAAGAAATACCAGAGAATGTAGAAAGAGCAAAATATTGCTACACAGAAGAAAAAGGCTTCTACGAGAATGAAAACTATGTAGAGCCAGAAGAACCAATAGAAAAAAGGTTAAAATTAATGGAAGAAAGAATGGCTTTAACAGAAGACATGATAAATATGTCATTAGGATTTTAAAAGGAGGACAAGTATATGAGCGAAAATACAAAGAAGTATCTAAAAATGCAAGTTACTTTAAACAGACTAACAAAAGAGCAAGTAATTGAAAAATATCCTCAAATGCAGGAATATTTAGAGGAGGAATAGTAGATGGAAATAAATATATTTCAAATTGTAATAAATTATTGTATTCCTCTAATTTTAGGAACAATATTAGGTTTTATAACAACAAAATTAAAGAAAAATAAAAGTAAAGAAGAAGCAATAGAAAAAGGATTAGTAGCACTTCTTAGAAATGAATTAGTACGAAGATATAGAGAGTATGAAACAGCAGGAGAGATTAGCATACTAGACAAAGAAAACTTTGAAGATATGTTTGCACAGTATGAGAACTTAGGAGGAAACGGAACTATGAAAAAAATGGCTAAAGACGTATTAAATCTGTCAACAAAAATAATAAAATAGGGGGGAATGATTTTATGAAACAAGCATGGAGTGATTTAAAAAGTTTTGTAACTGTTGCAATGACAGTTGGCATGATATTATTATTGTTTATACCAATAGAAGTAAATAAAGAAGTATTAATGCTATTTAGCACTGCATTTGGCTCAATAATAACATTCTTCTTTACCAAAGATAAAAAAGACAGTACAAGCGAAAATATTAAGAAAGAGGAGGACAAATAGATGTTAAATGTAAAACAAAGACAAATGAACCTAAGATTCTTAGGATATTATGGTGGAACAATAGATGGAATAGCAGGAAATGGAACAATAGGAGCAATAGAGGAATTTCAAAGAAATTACGGCTTAGTAGTAGACGGAATATATGGAGCAAAAACAGACGCAAAATTAATTGAAGTAATAAAAGTAGAACAAATAAAATTAGGGGTTACAGCAGACGGTATAGCAGGAACACAGACAGTAAATGCAAGAGATAATAAAAGTTTATCATGGAATGATATAAAACACTTCAAACAGTCAGAATTTGCCTGTAAATGTGGTTGTGGATTTAGTGATATAAACTTAAATCTAGTAAAAATATTGATGAAATAAGAGACTATTTTGGACAACCTGTTATAATTACGAGTGGTTGCAGATGTAGAAATCATAACAATAAAGTATCAGGCTCTGTATCAAATTCAAGACATATTTCAGGAAAAGCTTCAGACATAAAAGTAAAAAATATAGACAAAGCTAGAGTACTTGCAAAATGTAGGGAATACGTTGCAAGTGGTAGAGCTAGATATACTTATACTAATAATACTAACATGAAAAATGTAGTACATATAGATATATTATAATGGCTAGAGAAATCTAGTCATTTTATTGCATATAAAGTAAAAATATAGTAAAATATTAATAGTCAAGAAAGGAAAAAGAAAGATGAATAAACAAATAGGAAAGTAACAAATAAAATTATAAAGATATTAAATTTAGATTACAATAAAGAAGAACCTATTTTTATAGGAGAAGCCAATCTACTTCATATGAAAGAAGAACACCCAAAGGACTTTGAAAAATATGGAGCAAATATAGCAGACATTATAAAAAATCCTACATATTTAGCAAGAAATGAAAAGAAGAAATCTATAGAATTTATAAAAGAATACAAAGTAGATAACGATTTCGTTCTAGTAGCAGTAAGAGTTAGTAAGAACAATATACATTTTGCAAGGACAATGTATGTTATGTCTGATGAAAAAGTAGAAAAATACTTTAAACATAATTATTTTTATAAATTTTAATACTTGCAAAAAATAAAAAGGTATGTTATTATAATATTAACATATAATAAATAAGAAAGTTTCTGAGGACGGAACTGGTAGCCGTAGCCCATCGAAAGATGTAGGAGATGTGGGAGTACCACCCCACCTAAACTTTCTTGACTAATAAGAGGTAGATTAATTAATTTTAGTCTATCTCTTTTTTTATTTATTCGACACCTTTCGACACACAATTAACATAATTTATGCTATAATCTAATTAAGAAAATATTGTAATGGGGGCTAGGCAACTAGCCTTTTTATTAAAAATAAGCAAAGTTTCTCATAAGGAACGAGAAGTATGATATTACAAAAACAAGACATACTACACAAAAGAGGTTTTTTATGAGAATAGAAATTTTAATAAAAAAAGTGAGAGAAGAAAAAGGAATAACTCTGTCAAAACTATGTGAATTAACAGGTATGAGCAAAGGACATCTAAGCAGAATAGAAAATGGAGAGACAATGCCTACAATTCTAACAATTGAGAGAATAGCTGTAGCTTTAAAGGTAGATTCTAAAAAATTATATAAAACTATAGTATAAGCACTATGAAAGTGCTTTTTTAATTTTTCATATATGATTTTGGGCTTTTCATAAAAGGTTTCTCATAAGGAACACGTTACATATTATTCATATATAAAATAAAAAAATAAGGAGATTATATATGAAAAAAGATGTAGTAAAAGATGAAATAAAAAATGAATTAAATTTTAAAGAAAGAATAATTGTAACAGTATTGTCAATGATTTTTGAAAATGTCCCAAAAATTTTTAAACATAAGCCCTAAAAA
>CAMUHU010000149.1 GCA_947088765.1 uncultured Clostridium sp.
TATTAGAAAAAACATATCACAGAAAAACTGTGGTATGTTTTTATTATGTTTGACCCTCATGGTCAAACAAAAAACCACCTGCTATGCAGGAATAATAGCATTTAAATCTCCTTCTGTTATAATGTGAATGATTTGCCAATCAAATAAGGAAACAGGAGGAGATTTAAATGTTAAAGACGAGAACGAAGAGCAAGAATATTGATGAGAGCCAATTGTCTCATACAAAATATAATTGTTTATATCATATAGTATTTATACCAAAATATAGGACAAAGGCAGTTTATGGAAAGTTAAGAAGAGACATTGGCATAATTTTAAGAAGGTTATGTGAATATAAGGGTGTTGAGATAATAAAGGTCAATGCATGTATATGTTAGTAAAAATACCACCTAAACTAAGTGTATCACAATTTATGGGATACTTAAAGGGAAAAAGTACATTTTGAGTAAGAGTGTAATTGGAAATAATAAGTGTCCGCACATTTAATTACCTAAAATGTAAGTTATTTATATATTTGATAATATCATGTTTGAACTTTTATAGTCAAACATTGCTCTTGGATAATTATTTATCCAATCTTCTATTTCTTTTATTTTTGATACTTTTATATTTGCTATATCTATTCCCTTAGGAATAAACCTTCTTATTAATCTATTATTATTTTCATTTGTTCCTCTTTCTCCTGAACAATATGGATGTGCATAATATATTGTTGTTCTTTCTTTTTTTCTTAGACATGATTTCTCTATGCCTTTATATCCCATAAATTCAACTCCATTATCAAATGTTATACACTTGAACATTTGATAAAACTTTCCCTTATATCTTCTTTCTATTTTATCTAATGCTTTGGCTATTGTCTTTGTTTCTTTATTTGGTAGTTTCATTATTATTTCTTGTCTTGTTTTTCTTTCTGTTAATGTAAATAATACCGTTTTAGTTCCTTGTTTTCCTACTATGAGATCTCCTTCCCAATATCCATATACTTTTCTATCTTCTGCCTCCTTTGGTCTATTTTCTATACTTTTTTCTGCTGGTATCATCTTTGATACTCTTTTTTCTTTGTTCTTTTTGTTATATTCTTTTTTATATATTATTTTTCCTTGTTTTATTTTTTCAAATATTATTCCACTTCTTATTGCGTTTCTTATTGTTCTTCCACTTATTTCTATCTTAAATCCATATTCTTTTAATTGTTTTGAAACTACTTCTGGTGATTTCTTATTTTTTATTATTTCCTTTTCTATATGTTTTACCAATTTGTAATCTTTATCTAACTTTAATTCAGGACCTTTACTTGTCTTTCCATATTCATATTTATCTTGTGCTATTCTTGCACTATATTCTTCTTTTTCTCTCCATTCATAATCTCTTACTATTACTTTTCCTCTATTTATTTCTCGTCTTATTGTTCTTTCACTTTTATGTAATAGTTTTGATATTTCTTTTTTACTTTTATGATCACAATTATACCATGTTTCTATCATTGTTCTTTCTGCATACGTTATATGTTTATATTTTTTTATTTTTTTGTTATAATCTAAAAGACACATATTTATTACCTCCAATGTTAGTTCGCACTTACATTGTATCATAGGTAATTCTATGTGTCTTTTTTTATGCCCTTTTCGGTCACTTAATTTTTCTAATTATAAATTACAACAATATTAATTGAACAAAAATCTATACGAAAGGATTTATTGCTTATGACTATTATATCACACACTCAACGTTATATTCCACATGATTTAAATACTAAATTTTATTCGATTAAATTATATAGAAAAGGTTATTCTATTTCTTTTGTTTGTAGAAGATATAAAATATCCAAATCTTCTCCTATGAGATGGAATAGAAAATTCGATGGTTCTAATGAATCTTTAATTGATAAATCCCATAAACCATTAACCCCTCATCCTAATTCTCATACTGAAACTGAATTAAAATGGATTAAAAATTTAATTAGGAGAAATCCTCATATTTCTATGTCAGAATTATATGGAAAATTAAGAACTGACTTATGTTAATAAAGAAAAGCATAAAAAGTATGTCCCTAAACCTTATGATACTCCAACTAATATTGGAATAAAATGGCAACTTGATGTTAAATATGTTCCTAAAGAATGTTACTCTGATACTGACAAAGAAAAATTTTATCAATATACAGTAATTGATGAAGCAACCCGTGAAAGATTTATTTATCCTTATAAAGAGCAATCTTCTTATTCAACTGTTGACTTAGTTAAAAGAGCTATTATTTATTTTGGATATAAGCCTAAAACTATACAAACTGATAATGGATATGAATTTACTTATATTAAAAAAACTAAAAGAATACATCCATTTGATGTACTATGTAGTGAACTTGATATTGAACATAAACTTATTAGACCATGTACTCCTAGGCACAACGGGAAAGTTGAAAGAAGACATAGAAATGATCAAAATAGGTTTTATAAGTATTTAACTTTTTATTCTTATGAAGACTTAAAAAGTCAGATGAAAGATTATTTAAAACGTTCTAATAATATTCCGATGCAAGTTCTTGGGTGGATTTCTCCCATTGAAAAAAGAAACAAAATAAAGGAAGCCTATGCTAAAGCATTGCTTCCAAATTAATATTTTTTACGACTTATTTTGGTATCACATCATTTAAAACTACACATTTAAAAAAAAAATCAAGTGCAAACGTTAGTGAGTTCATCTTGACCATTGATTTGAAGTTTAGAGTATAATAAGCTCAACAAACAAGATTATTCCTTGTTTGTTATCAATTATTTACTCAAAAGTTGCATTTACTTTTTCATTTGAGCAATTATTAATAATTAAATAAAAAAAGGATTTATATTTATCACTTTTCTAATATTATATCATAATGCTATACACTCAAAAAATAG
>CAMUHU010000150.1 GCA_947088765.1 uncultured Clostridium sp.
TTAAGTATTGATAACTTAAAGATACCATAGATTTATGCGAAAGGGTTATTTTTTATTGAGAACTTTCAACTCTCAAGTTACAAGAAACTAAATATTTATTGAAAATAAAATACTTTAATTCTCCTTTTCAAAAGCTTACAAAGTACTGTTTATAAAAGCTATGAAAATTTCACGGTTAAAAATGAATGTGACTAGCCTGACCATTTTGGTCATTATATATCTTAATTATTAATATAATGTTTCTTTAAAAGCACTAAAATATAACAAATTTTTAAAAGAAATGAAAAAATCACGGTTAAAATGACAAGCTATGAAAATCTCACGGTTATTATCTATAAATACTATCCTTGTTCATAATAAATTACAAGATATAAAGAAATAATGGTTAGATTTCAGTTTAAAAGGTTATTACAATGTACTATTTATAATCAAAAAAAAGAAATGAAAAAATCACGGTTATATTATAAAGTTATATTTTCGTATAATTTCGTTAATTATAAGTGTTTTAAAAGAAATGAAAAAATCACGGTTATATTATTTTTTTAATAATTATGATTTTTATTAATAGATGTTTCTTTAAGTATACTCAAAATAATAAATAATTTGTATTTAAATATTAAAAATTGTAGATTTTTTGTTTATTACTATAAGAAATGAAAAAATCACGGTTTATAATTTTTTAGAATTAACAACAATATTTAGTTATGAAATAGTATAATAATAGTATAAACTAGTATGAATAGTATGATATGTATAAAGAAAGGGGATATTTCTTATAAATACTACGACTATAACCGTTATTCTATGAAGAAATCACGGTTAAGAAATGAAAAAATCACGGTTATCTTATGAAAAGATAACCGTGATGCTATGAAAAGATAACTGACTTGAAATGAAAAAATCACGGTAAAGATATTATTAAATTACGGTTATGTTATGAAAGAATGACGGTATTATAGAAAGATTAGTCAAAAATATTATAATAAAAACGGAACATACATTTTGTTTCGAACCAAAAAAATTGTTTTAGTAGTGATAGCTATGAAAAAATCACGGTTATTAAGTCTATAATTGAGTAATAAATTCATATACTTTATCCATTGCAATTCGAGAAGCTTTTATAGGAGACATTTGAAATACATGCCAGAGACCAGGAAAGATATCCAACCGAGCATAAACATTATATTTCAATAATTGGTTGTATAACATTTGGGAATCATCTAATAAAATCTCATTATCCCCTACTTGTATATATACAGGAGGAAATCCTGAAAAATCTGCAAAAACAGGAGAGACAAATGGGGAAGTAGGAGAAGTATTCTGTAAATAACATTGTAATGCGTTATTTATATAAGTGTTATCAAGGACAGGATCTAATAATTCTTTGGAATGATAACTCTTTCCAGAAGTAGTCATATCTGTCCATGGAGAAAATAGAATAAGACATTTGGGCATTTGCATATTTTGTTGTTTGAGTAGTAAGGTTAATACTAGACTTAGATTTCCACCAGCAGAGTCTCCAGCAAATATAATATTCTCAGGTAAGTATTTATAAGAAAGAATATATTTCCATACAGATAAGGCATCTTCTAAGGCAGCAGGAAAGGTATGTTCTGGAGCGAGACGGTAATCAAAGCAAAAAACTTTACATAGAGTTTTTTTTGCTAGTTTAGTAGTAATTTCACGAGCATATAGACAGCTTCCTGTCATATATCCACCCCCATGACAGTAAAAAATGATTTTATCCTCATTTTTTTCAGCATTTGGATAAATATATTCTATCCATTCACAATGTATTGCGTTTACGTATACAGAAGTAAAACGATATCTTTTATCGTTTTCAAAAAAGGAACCAAGTTGATTTTGCGAATGGCGTTGCTTTTGCAAATCTTCGCTTTCAAGCAGTCCGTGTATACGTTTTACAATATGCATTAAACGTTTATTTCTTTTCTCATTCATTTGTTTAACAACCTTTCTAAAAATTTTACTATAAATTTAGGATAGTTTGGTTTATAATAAACTAGTAATTACAAATATTATCTAAAAAATAAGTGATTAGGTCAATATGTAATTTATAATTATTTTAATAGTTGAAGGTAAGATTAAAAATGAGATGTAGAGTGATATTGTGTCATAATACTTGATATTTTTACTTCATAGATTAAAAAAGAATTTAAAATGGGGGATGAACGAAATGAAATAAAAAAGTTTATGACAAGAAGTTCAAAGTTTGGGCGTAAAGATTGGTTAGGGATCGGATTCAGTAAGATAGCAAAAAAATGAGGTATCAATACGGATATTCTGTATAGTTGGAATGAATAAACATGCTAGGGAAGCCTATGATATCTGGTTTTGGGAATTCAGATACCGTCGTAAGTATTACAGAAGAAGTATAAAAACTCAGACAACAAAATTCAGAACAGGCAAAAGAAATTATCCTATGAAAAGAGGTGGAATGAATTTTAGGCAGAGGTAAATGTTTTTTTGCAGCGAGTCGTTGGAAATTAGCAAAAACTTGAAAAGGAGATTTATTAATATATAGATGGTAGTACAGTTAAAGGTAAAATCGTGTTTTACGATATATTTGATATAACAAGATAGGAATTTTACTATATTTAAGCACTGCAATGCTTCATGAAAATATGAAGGGATCTCTGAAAAAATCCAAGAGATTGCAGCGAAGCATAAATGTAATGATGCTTATATACATTACAAATGTATTAGGTATTAAAGTTGAACCAGATGCAGATATCTTTAGCGAAAGAACTATCCATAGAAACATACTAAAAACAAGCTGAGCTACAGGCCAAACTGTAAACCTAATAGTATTATGAAAGCTAACTTGAGAGTTGAAAGTTCTCAATAAAAAAATAACCCTTTCGCATAAATCTAT
>CAMUHU010000151.1 GCA_947088765.1 uncultured Clostridium sp.
GTCATACCACACTTTTCAAAGTCTCTTAATTTTACATAATTTTCATTACAAATAAGCACTCTGTTTATTTTTCTTGATTTATTATTTACAAGTATATCTATCTCTTCCGGCTTTTTGGCAAAGCTTGCCGTTTTCTTTACACTGTTGTAACCTATATTATATCCTGCTTGTTTAAGGCTTGCAAGTTCCACATAAATACGACCGTCTTTGTTTATCTGATTTACATTATTATATTCTTTTCCATCTATATACATAGATTTTGTTTCTATCATATATTCTTCCTCCTCATAATCATCATAATTAAATAACTGGTTAGATTCTATAATATTTATAAGTTTTGATGCATAATACGGGTCTGTGGCATATCCGTCCTGCTGTATTTTTTTACATGCCTGTACATAATTCTTTTCACCTATAATATTACTGTAACGCTTTAACGATATAAGTAGCTTTGTATGGTCTGATATACTTTCAGCCCAATTATTATAAGCCCTAAAACTTGCTTTTACGGTATATTGAACACCGCTGTAAACCTCTTTTGTATCAGATACATATACCTTTCCTTTCCAACTGCTGTTTGCTTTTATTCCGAATAATGCTTTACCTTTTACAGCAAGTCCACTGTTTCCATTATTACTTTCAAGTATAGCTTGTGCTATTGTAAGACTCGGAAGTATTTTACTTATCTTAGCGTCTTTCATTACATCATCTTTAATTTTCCTTATAAATTCCTCTCTTGTTAAACTCATTTTTATTCCTCCTTTAAAAAATATTATTTTTTTTCTTTACAAATAAAAAAAATATGGTATATTTTAATAGTAAACATACTATTTTATTAAAATTAGCGGTTTATACTTTAAAAAGTATAGCCGCTAATTTTTTATTTTTAATCTTTTCTATCAATGTCTATAAACTTACTTATAATATCTTTAACCTTATTTACTATTGCTGTACCTATGCTGAATTGTGTCTTTTTTATAAGTTCAACAAGTCCTTCAGGCACATTATTATTTATCTCTGCAAGGTTTTCAAGTACGCTTGCGAACTCACATATTCCAAAATAATAAATACCAAAATATTTTAGATAATCAACCTCTAAAGCCCAATCAAGGGCATATAATACACCTATAAATATTAATTCAATAATCTTTCCCGAAAAGCCCCATCTTGCTGTTTTAGAGCTCCAATTTTTATTATGTATACCTTTTATCCAGCCGAATATTGTATCAACAAGCATTAAGATACAAAGTATTATGAATATCCTTGCGCTCCCTCCCAATGCTTTATAAACAAATGCTGTAACTCCACAGCTAAATACTTTTAACGTCTCTACTTTTTCATCATACATAAAAAATCCCCCTTTAATTTTAAAAATTTCAAAAAAACTATTTACAAATAATTTTTTTGTGATATAATTTAATTGTATTCGTGGCTTAGACTCCACCAGCGGATATATATACAGAAGTCTCATGTATTTTTTTACATGTGACTTCTCTTTTTTTATATTTTAAATATAATGAGCATTATATTTTTATAATTAAATATCATCATGTGCCGTAAGTTCTGTATAGTTTTCTAAAAACTGTCCTATAAGTTCTATGCCATAATAAATTGATTCTATATCTTTCCTCGTATTAAGGCTTTTTACATAATTCATTAAATGATTACAATATGCAGTTTGGCTTATTATGTATTCAGACGTCTTATTTGCTATTAACGTAAAATCTTCTATCGAAAAAAGAGTACACATATCACCGTCTGCATGATATGGTACTCCTTTTTCAGCTTTTATATTTCCTATGCTTATTTGATTTACAAGCCCATTTATATTAATCTGGTCTTCTAATGTTAATGAAAAATGTTTTATTTCTCCGTTTACAAGCTTTACATCTATGCCTTTATAAATGCTATCTCTGCAAGCTTTTTTTATTTCATTTATTTTATCGTTAATTAATTCCTCAATAGTTGGTTCTATAATTTTTCTTGCCTCCTCATAACACGATACATAAGTACCTTCATATTGTAAAATATCTTCTGTATTAAGTTCTTCAACATTATATTCTATATTTTTTCTATCAAGTTCAGAAATAAGCCCGTTTAATTCCATATCGTCATGTACATACTGAATAACATTTAAATCAGTTATTACTTTATTTGATACTGTTTTATTTTTATATTTAACAGCATATTTATTTATAACAACCGTACCATTTTCAATATAATAATTTATCATTTTTTATTCCTCCTATAATGTTATTTCTTTTATTTCATAGCCGTCGGCAACATTTGCCGTCTCAATGTCATCGTATATATTCCAGCCTGTTCCTGTAAATATTACATTTAAATCTATATCAGATTCGGAATCTTTTGATATGTAAAAATCTATATATTGTTCGGACGTCATATATTTTCTAACTTGTCTTATTTTAGATATAACACCGCCGTTGTACGCCGAATGAGACAATATTTGAATAATATTATTGCTTGATGTATCACTGTTCATTTGTGATGAACTGAATACCGTAACATTAGAATATGCTCCAACTTTCACATTTATAGTAAAAACGCCGCCGCAAGCCCCTGCTCCATGTATTACCCTATACCAATTTCCCGACTTTACTGAAAATGGTACAGTCTTTCTATAACCTATTTCAGAACAATTAAGATAAAGCTTTTTCCATTCTCCTGTAAGCCGTCTTTTAAATATGTATTCTGTATCTCCATCTGGTATAAACATTTGAAAAGGAGTTCCTACGGTATTAT
>CAMUHU010000152.1 GCA_947088765.1 uncultured Clostridium sp.
ACTGCTTCTTGTATTGCTTTTTGTAAATCTTTCATATAAATTCCTTCTTTCTTTTTACTGTTCAGTACTGTTCAGAACTATTCAATACTGTTCAGTTTTTATAAGCACTATGTAATGATATACGTTCTCTGACCGTGTTTTCTTTCTTTTTTTAAAATGAGAAAAAACGATAAAAAAGCAACTCATTTTTCACAAAATTGACTAGATTTTGCATACTTGCTTAATAGAGTAGTCAACTCTACTAAGTAGCTCTTTGTATATCACTACATACTACTTACAATGTTATTTGTTAATACACTCCTTTTCTTTACACTTATAAACTTCTTTATTGAAATGACTGCATTTTAAACATTTTCTTAGTTGTATATCTGCTTTATGTGTTTTGTTATATTCATCTACTTCTTTTGCAAAACTTCCTTTATCCATAATTACACCTTCTTTTGCGTATAATAAAAGAGCTTACCATGATTGATAAACTCTTATTTACTATTTTTTGATTTTTGTTGACATCTTTTTCATTTTTATATATACTAACACTATCGCTTATATCCACGAATTTTGAGCTGGGTGTACTAATTAGCATTTATTGCTATTAGTATTGGCATGAATGCTAATCCACTGCACCCACTCAGTGCAGAATGTTTATACAAGGAGGTGGACATCGTGAATGCTGAAATTTTAGCAGTTAAGTTTTTGGGCATTGCTTTAATTCTTTTAATTGTTGGAATTGTATTATGTTTTCTAGCTAGTCTTGGTTATAATACATATATAAAATTCAAGGACAATAATAAAAAAATTGAAGTTCATGCACAGAACTCCAATTCACAAAAATAAGCGTTTGGGGAGGAGTAATCCTCTCCTTTTTTATTATTATATTTTATTTATACTTTTATTATACTCGGGTTATGAATAGTTGTCAATATCTGTGAATATTTTTCTATATCTTTAATATATTCTGCTATATTCTGCATATACTTTGTGTAATATTAATACTATTATACTATATTTATGCAAATTTAAAAGAACCTGCTGTTTTAACAAGTTCTTTCTGATTTCACCTATATTTTTACCATTTTAAGTTTATATGAGGCAGATAAGTAGTTTTGGGCATACCCACATTGCGAGTAACTACTTACTATGAATAACTACTTACTTTTTTACTTAATACAATTTTATCATATTAAATCGTCACATTTGTCACAAATGTTATTTTCTTTAAAAAATCTTTTCAATTTCATTTTTGCTTTACTTTCTGATTTATATTTCATTTTAAACATAACTTGTATCCACGTTTTATTATCGTTATATTTATATCTTATAATATCTCTTATTTCTGGGTCGTCTATGTAGTTTAATTCATATTCTAACTGTATTTTTAATTTTTCTAATTTATAAGTCTTACTTTTTATTATTTTTCTATATTTTGCTTTTAGATGTCTATTTTTAGGTATTTGTACCCCTTCTATTGTACAACTATGCTGTATATATGGATAACTTGTACTACTTCCTTGTACACTATCTGTTGCTACTGTATTTTCTTTAGTTTCTATCTTTTTTAATCTGCTTTGTAGTCCTTCTAATTCTCTGTTTGTTGCTTCTATGCGTTTTAACAGTTCTTTATCTATCATATGTACTCCTTCCTACATTTTTTAATATTTATCTATGCTAAAATTTCTTGTGCTTTTTAAGTCTTTTTCTTCGTTTCCATTCTTTAATTTCCTCTAGTGTCACATTTAAACTGATATTTTTCATCCAGTTTGCATACATACTTTATTCCTCCATAAATTCTAAAAATTCTAGTAATTCTGTATCATTATCAAATTCTGCATATTTTGATACTATTTTTGCCTTTGTTTTTAGTGGAACATTCATATAATTACTATGATTTTCTAAAATTAATTCTTTTAGCTTATCTGTTTCTATTGTTATATGTTCTGCTATAACTCCTTTTTTGTATATTTCTTCGTATTGTGGTCTTTCTATTTTTAATATTTCTTTATTACTTAATAAATCTCCTAAATCATAATAATTAAATATCATCTTAGTATAAATTTCATCTTTGTATTTATATGTGACTCTATCGCCTACTCGTATATTTAATTCCATTGTTTTTCTCCTTTCTTATTTTCTAACTTCTCAATTAATCTCTGCTTCTGTTTCTAGTTGTTGTATATATTCATATAAAATTTTATGATTATCAGTTTTTATTTTCGAGTAGTCATTTACTATATCATAAACTTGTATTTCATAATCTAATTCATGTTTAAACATTGTTTTAGCTTTTTCTATTTCTTCTTTACTTAACATTGCTACATTCCTCCAAACTATCTATAAGTTCTTCTTTTAGATAATCTTTTCTATATTTGTAATCCGTAATTAACTCAACCCAACTTTCAACCCTAAGTTTTATATATTTGCTTGTTGTTTTTCTTTCCTTTTCTACATTTGCAAATATTGTTATTTCGTAATACGTTTTATTATTTCTTATATCATAATAAAATTTTATGAGTGTTGTTCTGAATACATCTTTTAGTAATTGTTTTATTATCATTTCTATTAATATTTTATTTAGCATTTTGTACCTCTTTTCTTTTTGGTTTAGTAACCTCTAAATAATAATTATGTTGATATATTTTTATAGCTTCTTTTCGTTCTTCTTCTGTTTTTGGTTTTCTTTTGAGTTTTATTTTTCTAATACCCCACTGTCTTGGAACTTCATATT
>CAMUHU010000153.1 GCA_947088765.1 uncultured Clostridium sp.
TTGTAATTTTTAGTTATATCTTATTGAAAATTACTGTCCTTTCTTTCTTTGATATTTTTCCCACTTCATATCCATATTCTTTAGATTCTTTCTTATAAGTTAAAAATGAATGGTCTATATCAAATCCTAAAATTTTTCTAATTTCTTCATAAGATAATTTATAATTTTCTTTATTATTTTCTTTTAAATACTTCCATAATGGCTCATATTTGCTCATTTAAAATTTATCGATATGATTATAATATATTGTTGATTATATTACAATTAGAAAATATTATTCTTTAATACATTTGATTGTAACAAATATAATTACCTCAATTTCTTATATTTCTTTAATTTTCTAAACTCAGTATTGTTTAATAATATAAAGTATGCTATACTAAGATAAAAAAGGAGGTAATTATGTATAAAAAAATATTCTTTCTGCTAATAAGCTTTTTTATAATAATTAGTATTTCTTTGTTAATTGGTCAAATTTTATTACAAAATAAAAATAATATTATAATTAAAAATAATACTTTTGCTTTGATAGATTTAGATAATGCTAATTCCATAAGTGTTTCTTACTTATCTCAAACAAAAGATTTTACTAATGAACAGAAAAGCTTTCTTTTACAATCATTAAAAGATTTTCAGTACTCTTATATAGATGAAGAACTTTTAATTGTTTCTACTGATTACAAAATTGATTTTCATAATGGAATTTATTTTACATTTGGTAATTTTGGTACAGAAGTTGATGTTTTTGAGAAAAATAAAAAAATATTTACTACACATCTCTCATCTGAGATCCTTAATTACATAAGAAATTTATTTGATAATCATACAGATACCAATAATACAAATAATACAAATAATACAATTAGTTTATAATGATTGCATAAAAAGCATAAAAAGGAGTTACTCCTTTTTATGCTTTTTATTATTATATTTCAAATTTTACTGTATCATAAGCCTCTGCCACTTCATTTGTAGAATTATCTCCTATTGTATTTCTTATTGTAAATTCTACATATTTTTTATCAGTATCAATATCATATAAATATTTATATGTTACATCTTCTGGATTTACTTCTACACAATTATTATATTTTTCTAAAAGTTCATTAATTGCTTCATTTTTTAATAATTCAATATCATTTTCGTTTGTACTTCTAGTTCTCAAACTATTTTCCTGATTAAGGATATTCATTTCCTTATTAAAATCAACTGTATTATCATAAATTGCTTCCACTATGTTATTTCTAGCCTTTATCGTAAAGCCAGATGTTGTTTCAAATTCTCCAACTTTGAATTTGAAATTAATATATTCCGTTTCTTCTATTTCCCCATTATTTTGATTTATTGACTGTGCATTTCCTTTTGTTATTACATAATTCTTTTCATCAAATTCAGGATATGTATCTTTAATTATTGAATAAATATTTTCTAAGTTGCCTTCATCTATTTTTACAGATGACCTTGATTTTGATTTCAATAATAGGTTATCTTCTGGTCTAATCTCATCAGAGTTAGCACTTCTATACTTACCAATTTTAATACTTGTATCTCCATGATGAATTATTGTAGAGTTTTGTGGAACTCGAGAATCACTATATGAAAAACTATTAGCGTAATCCATAGCCTTAATAACAGTATAGCCATTTGCCAATGCATTATTATAATTTCTTGTCCAAGCTCTTAAACTAGTGGTTTCGACAGAGCTTCTCCACGCCATAACTACATCTGCTCCTCTTTCTGCTGTTTTTCTTGCCACACTATTTGGATTATTAATTCCATCATTTCCTGCTCCTTGACAAGCAGCATAAATTACTAGAATAGTATCAGCATCCCAATGTACACTATTAGTTCCTATACAGTCTTTATTTCCATACATTCTATCTGAACCTACAACAATACCAGAAATTGCTGTTACAACACATTCCTGATTTCCATGGCAATTAAAGAATTGCACATCAGCATATAATTGTTCCCATAAATGTTGTTTTCCTGGATTTCCAACTCCATATACTCTATATCCAGCCTTCTGATATGCTGTTATAGCTTCTGAAACACTTTCTCTTGTATCTAGCAAGAATTGTCCATTATCTTCTATTGTAGCAATTCCTATAGCATAATTATCTCGTCCAAAAACTGTACTTGAAAAACTACATAGTAATAATAGGATTGTCAAAATAATAATACTTATTTGTATTTTACTTTTTCTTGTTCTCATAAATTGCCCCTCCTTTTTTTATTAAATCATTATTTTAGGAAGTGCGCACTTTGATTATAAGATTATATTTTCCTATAATCTCCTTTAATAATTACTTATTTTATATCACATTTTACAAATTTTGTAAATATTTTTCTTGTTTTATATCTTATTTTTTTCCGACATTTTCCGACATTTTTTTATTTATATTGACATTTTTAATCAATATATTTTAGTTTTTATATTCGTTTTCATATATATATTAAGAATAAATTATTACTTGCACTTTTTAATTCACTTAGAAAATTTTAACAAGTTTTTTACTTGCTAAAATTTATAATGAATTGTTATTTTTAATTTCCCTACAAATTACTATAAATCTTTCAAACTACAAATTGTAATTTTATTTTTCAACATCTTTAAGAAAAAATCTCAAAGACATAGTTGTTATAGCAAGTTTGT
>CAMUHU010000154.1 GCA_947088765.1 uncultured Clostridium sp.
AGGTTTATAAGGCAAAAAACAATCAAATTGTATATTACTATAAAAGCTAAAGATGAGAAAATAGCTCCAAGTAAAATAAATAGAGTTATACAACTAACAGATGAAATTTTTTTGAACCTATTTTTGGTTATATTTTTTATATTATTTAACTCTTCTTTTTTACTTTCTAATTGTTCAGTAGTCGCACTTATTTCTTCATATAAATGATCCATTTGACGTTCGCGTTCGTTTATATCTTTTTCACGTTTTTCTAATTGTTCTTTTTTCTTCTTATTTTGATAATCAAATGTTTTTAATTGTTTTTCTTCTTTTCTTTGTTCAATATCATTTTCAGCTTTAATTTCTAATCTTAATTCTTCTCTCATTAGATTTTTTAAATTTTCTTGTGTCATAAGATTAATATTACTTTTATCATTTTTGACAACTGAAGAAATATGATAACGTAAGTTATCATCATATCGCAATAATAAAGCATCATTTTTCAATTTTTCATCTGACGAATTTCTATTATTGTCAATAATTCTTAGCACCTCATTTAAAATTTCTTTATCAGGGCTTAATGCAGCATATGCATTTTGCAATAATGCTAATTCAGTTAATTTACCTTTGGCATTATAATTACTTAACCAAATCTTGGCTGTTAAATCAATATCGGTATAAAATAATTTTTTGTATTGAAACTCCACAAAATCTTTGGCTACAAAAATAAGATCTGAATTAGAAGACAAAAAAATGATATTGTGTTTTTTTACTATATACTCATATAATATATATTCAATAGTTCTACAATCGTTATCAAACGCTTGTGGAGAATTATATGTTATCCGACTCTCAATTATATTTTTTAATTGTGAATAATCTATATGCCAAGATTCTTTTTCAATTAAATCTGAATAGGATACAGTAGATAAAATATTGATCTCTAAATTATTATAAGGTAATTGAATGGGGAGTAAATTTTCCTCATTATTTTTTAATTCATTTAATTGCAAAATTATTTCTGCTTTAGTAACATTTTTTCGTCTATATGAGTCTAAGTCTAATGATATCCTAGATTCAATATCTACCAAATATTTTTCTATAATATTACATAATTCTTCTACATAGTAATCAAATGTATATAACTTACCACCATTTTTCTGAATCAAAATAAGAAGTTCTTCCATAGAATTAGATTTGTATTCAGTATCTAATTTTATAGCATCGACTACTAACATAGTGTCTAATACAACGGTAGTATCTTTTAAAGAATTATTTTTATCAATATTATCTATATCTTCAAAGAAGCCATATAGGGCAGTAGAAGCAAAAAACCCCTCTTGAATTTGTTTAATGTCCTCAAAACAACCAAGTTCATTTTCATGTTCTCTAATTATAAATCTTGCTACTTTATAATTATTTTTAGATATCCCCTCTTGAAATTGTATTTTTTCGACGTTTTCAATATTTTTATAAGTTGATGCGTTATAAGTTTTTAAGAAATCTATTAATATATTTTCTGCCTCTTTTTCATTTATTATTTTTATAATATTCTCTTCCTCATTAATAAAATCTTTTAAACGTTTTACAACATTTATAACTAAGCTTTTCATGTAATTTCTCTTCTTGTCAAATTCTGTTGTATCAACTTTCTCGTTTACATAAAAGGTAAACTTACTTTTGTTTTTGTTATATTGCACTTTATTATTAGATGTATCTTTAGACAAGTTAAGTAAAATTTTTTCTACTACTTTAAATTTTATATCTAATCCAAAATTATCATAAACACTTTTAGCTGTCTTGGATATATCTATTTTAGCACCTATTCTATTTGGGAAAGAATACATGATAAAAGGTTCAATCATTTGAATATATGTTATATCTTTTTCATTTGCATATGATGCTAACATTGCATTTGTAATTAAAGCACTATTGTGTGTCATATCTGTTATCATTCCCCTTATCATTAGATTACCTCCCTAATTTTACCATTTATTACCAAGTAATACAATCAGAACATATTATACGAAAATACATTTGGAATATATGTTTGCTCTAATTATAGTTCAAATGTTCTATAATTGCAAGATGTTTCAAAATATTCTCTTAATTAAATAAAATTAGTATTAACAGTATATAAAAAAATATGAGTATAGAGGAAAAAATATACGAAATCAGGATAGAAGAGTGATATACAATATAAAAGACACCTTAATTGGTGTCTTCTTTGTCATATGAATATTAAATTACAATCCCTTTTTTTATCATTCTAGACTGGATAGATGTTAAAGTGGGAGTATCAACTAGCCCTGTGTCATTTAGAAAATCACAAGTTAGTTTTCTTATTTTGCTATCCTTTTTAACAGAAACAAAATCACCATTATTTATTTCGTTACCATTAAATTGAAAAGTCATAAATCTTTTTTCTGTATTTCCTACATGTAAAATCTGATCGACCAATATAGTCCCTTGCTTTGCAGCATCCAAATTTTTGGAAATATCACCAATATAGTCATAAGGTGAATAGGGAGTACATATAATAATTAAATACGCATATGTTTGTTCACCTTCAAGTGGTACAATCTTATAGTTCATATCCAAAACCAATCACCTCTCCTTTCTTGGTTAAGTTATTGTAAAATATTCATCTATCAGAGCTATAGAATCTCTAA
>CAMUHU010000155.1 GCA_947088765.1 uncultured Clostridium sp.
ACAGAGGAAGAAATTGAATTTTTTAAAAAGGTAGTTGAAAATAGCGCAGATTTATTTTATAAATATTCTAAAGAAGGAGGACTCAAACTTGCCTAGTATTTTTGAAAGTAACGGATATAAAATATATTTTTGGTCTAATGAAAGTGATGAACCAATCCATGTACATCTTTCAAAGGGAAGCTTAGTAGCAAATTCAACCAAAATATGCTTACTAAAAGTGGAGGATGTATTTTAGCTAATAATAACAGTAAAATTCCTAAAAATGATTTAAATAAATTAATAGATATAATCTCAAAGCATTATTTTTTAATATTATCAAAATGGAAAGAATTCTATCATTTAAAAGATGTAAAATTTTATTGCTAGTAAATGTACCAGATTGAGATTACAATTCGGATAATTAATATATAAATTTGGGGTTGTAGGAATGATAAAAATTGCAGAGAATTATAATTATCGTTGTAGGGGCGATTAGCAATCGCCCGTTCTAACAAAGGCTTGCTAAATATTATATTTTTAAGCATGTTCTTCGAAGGGCGGACGATTAATAATCGCCCCTACATCTAATAATTCTAATTTCTAACATCTATCTTCTAGAACGACAAACACAAATTTTTATGTTAGGATAGCTGTGAATTGAATAAAAAAATATAAATTGTGAATTATTACCATATGAATTGTAACATAAAATAACTTAATAAATTTGATACCCAAAAAATTAAGTAAAACACCTTTATAAAATATATAATATTATATATTTTATGGAGGTGTTTTATGAATATATCAGATATAAATAGGAATATATATGGTCATAAAAACTTAAAAGAAGGAGAAAATATAGATTTCATTATGAAATCTATTGAAAAACAAGAAATGGAAAGTTTTAATTTTCTTAATCTAAAAAAGAACAAAAATAATAGTTTTAAGGAAATAAACAGAGAAATAAAATTTTAAGGAATTAATATGAAAACAAATATAATAAAGGTAGCACTAAAAAATACAGTAATATATTTGATATTATTAGTTTTACTAAGTGTAAGTATTACATATATAACTATAAAAATGATTTATTGATAATTGCTATTATAATAATCATTTTTAACTTTACGCAAAAGTTATTAAATTATTTTAGGGATAGAATAACAACAAAATTTAAACTAAAGATTAATGTAAATTTAAAACAGGAACTTTATAAACATATATTAAATTTAGAATATGAAAGCTACAATTCATATGATAAAGAAGAAATGATACAAAGAATAAATGAGGATGCAGATGTATATTCAAAATTTTTCAATAATCAATTTAATGTTATATTAGATATAATTTTTCTATGTGTATTTATTATAAAAGAAAGTATGGAGCTGAATTGGAAAATTTCAATATACATTTTTTTAACTATAATTATAATACTGTTGTTTTCAATATGGTATTTTAAAAAATTAAATATATCGATTGAAAATATGATTATTAAGAGAAAGCAATTATTAAGGGCAACGATTAGAAATATTAATAATTACAAATTTATAAGAATGTTTAATAAACAGAAGGAAGAAGAAAGAAATTATAAAAAATTAAATAATAATTATTCTGATGAAGAAGTACGATTTATAAAGTTAGTCTTATTTTACGATATAATTCTTGAGCATTTAACATATCTAAAAAGCCCTATTATATATATAATAGGAGGAATAGCTATTATTAAACGGAAGAATGACAATGGGATCATTAATGGCTTTACATACTTTCGCTGAAAAGATATTTGATTATTTGTATACTTTTGGAGATAATCTAGAAGTAATAGATGATTTTCATGTAGTAACTAAAAAGATAAACAAATTATTACAACAAAAAGAAGAAGATAAAACCAATTATATATATGATTTGACAGGAAACATCATATTTAGTAATGTCACTATCTATGTAGGAA
This sequence comes from uncultured Clostridium sp., assembly GCA_947088765.1. Taxonomy (GTDB): domain Bacteria; phylum Bacillota; class Clostridia; order TANB77; family CAG-508; genus CAKPSH01. The sequence continues at coordinate 1,931 of CAMUHU010000155.1, forward strand.
ATAAAACAATATTAAAAAATATAAATCTTATTATAAAACAAGGAGAAAAAGTTGGAATTGTAGGAGAAAATGGGAGTGGCAAAAGTATATTTGCAAAAACAATTTTAGGATTTTATAAATATGAAGGTAATATATATATTAATAATCATAACATAAAAAGACTTAATAAAAGTAATATTAGAAAATATGTTGAATTAATATTAGGTGAATCTTATATGTTCTCAGGCAGTATACTTGAAAATATAAAATTGAAAAGCGAAAAAAGTATTGACATAATAGAAGAGATTTGTACTGAATGTGAAATGAAAGATGATATTTACAAATTTCATGATAAATATAATACATTGATTGGTGAAAAAGGAGCAAAACTATCTGGAGGGCAAAAACAGAGATTATCTATGGCAAGAGGTATAGCAAGTAATAAACCAATACTTATACTTGATAAGGCCCTAAATAAGCTAGATAATAAAACAAGAAAAAATATATTATCAAATTTAATATATAAGTATAATAATAAAACAATGATATTAATTAGCAATAATTTAGAGATAATAAAATACGTTGATAGTATAATCTATATAGATGGCTTAACAACTATAAAAGGTAGCCATAAAGAACTTTTAGAGAAAAATGAAGATTATAGAAATTTAATATATATAAGAGAAAATATAATATAAAAGCGATTTGAAGGAAATGA
>CAMUHU010000156.1 GCA_947088765.1 uncultured Clostridium sp.
TGATTAAAAATTTCATTTCATCTAACTAATTTAATAAAAGATTTATTTATTTGTCATTATTATCTTTGCACTAAAGGGGTTTCTTCTTGATATTTGTCCATCTATACACAATGCCTTATTTAACTTTGGATTATATGATATTTCGTAATATTTAGTGCAATTATCAATGGTATCATAATAAAATTTTATTCGATAAAAATCAACAGGCATTGAAAAAATATTTTTATATTGAATATAGGCAATGGCTTTATTTCGGAATAAATTATAAAAACAACCTGATTTATTTTGATTATCACAAAATACTAAATGAAATCTATTATCTTTAAAATTTGAATTACCTGTTATTGCTAAATTAGATAAATTATCACATAAGCTTAACACTGTTTGTTCAGAAAGGTGGGGACCAAAATTAATATTTGAATTAGTTACAGATAGAATTATAATACCCCAAAATAAAATTGATGGAGGAACCGCAATAATTAAAAATAAAATTTTCACTATTATTTTTTTGCTATTTTGCATATATATCTCCATTCAAAATAATAAAATAAAATTGTAATAAATATAAATTATACTACCAACATATACTGCAATATAAGAGCTTAATAAACCAACGATAAATTCTTTTACATCGGTATAGAAAAATAGTGACATACCTATATATAAGACATCAGATGTAATAATGAATATAAATAGAATATAGTATATCTGAAATAACATTGAACGAAAAAAATTTTTTATTTTATTCATCTGGACACTCTCCATTTTGAAAATAATATTTCAAAAGATCATTACCAACTATATATGATAATATATCATAAGCATTTATAAAACTGCCTTTTACATATTTATCATATATAGAAAAACCTATTTTAATAGCTGCTTTATCACATTGCGTATCACCTTTTGTGAAAGAATGATTAGATTCTTTCTGAGCTAAATCTGCTCCAACTAATAATGTATTTTCACTAAATCTACAATATTTACCTATTACACCAAAATGTATATTAGACCATACATCATATGGGATTTCTTTATCTCTATATACATGATGATAACGCCTTGATAAGCCCATACTTGGAAATAAGGCTGATAACTGCCACTTATGGTCCCAAAAACTATCTGTTTTAACTGCTTCATAAAACATACTACAACAATTATCCCTCTTTTCTTATAATAAATATTTACAAAATAAGTTTAATTTTTTTTATAATATAAGCTTACTTTTCTTAATGAGTGATTATTAGTTTTTCAATATGTTTCATAAAGCTTATCTTACTTTCTTTATAATTTTTGTTCTACTTAAATCAATATTTATACCATCTGAACTTTCAATATATATACACAATGCTGTATTATCAATAGAATTATATGTTACTTCATAATACCCATAGCAGCATTTATCAGTAGTATCTCTATATAATATACGGTTACCCACAGAAACCTTTAACTTTACAATAGCTTTACTTGTAAAGTTACACAAATGATTAGTTCCTGGATTAAATTGAAGATATTTATCATATGACATTATCTCAAATGCTCTATCCTTATAAAATGTTTTGTTATCATATTGATTATGATATGAATACTCTATTTCTTTAAGCATCTTATTTAAAAATTTAACTTTCTTTTCTGAAATTGGTAAATCTACTGTAAAAACAAAATACATAAGAATTAATAACATATTAACAGGAATCCAAAATACTAATATCCAACATAAAAATTTCTTTAATATACTTATGTATTCCATACTATGAACCTAATAAAATAATTAATAATACTACATCCTGAACTACATGAACAATAAATACAACAATATTTAGTAAAAATGCTATATAAACAAATATTCCCATGAATACTGTCTCTGCTATATTACTATTGTTATATTGTAAATCATATATAATACTAATCATTATAATAGTAATAATAGGTAGCGGTATTAAAAATGTATAAAAAATAATTAATATTTTTTTCATAATTCTATACATAATCACCTTCTTTGTGTTCTACTATATGTTTGTAAAATAATTAGTATCTGATTAGCAATAATATCAACTGTTTTTATTTCATAATTTTTTGAGACTTGAATACCTATTTTAATAGCTTCTATATCACCTTCATTATCTCCGTAATCACCACTCATTTCTAAAAGTCTTATAGTGGTATCTTTTATATTAATATTGTTCTTATATTTCTTAATATCTGAAATAACTTGTTCAGTTCCAGCACCTTTTAATAATATAAAGTCAGAAGGGTTTATTTTACTACCAATCACTCCAAAATGTATATTTGCCCATACATCATATGGGATTTCTTTATCTCTATATACATGATGATAACGCCTTGATAAGCCCATACTTGGAAATAAAGCTGATAATTGCCACTTATGGTCCCAACAGTTATCTGTATCAACTTTCCAGTATGTAAGTACATAATCTGAACACTGTAAATGCAATAAATTATTTTCAATTTCTCTTGCCATATAGTTTCCTACATCAACAGCATCAAAACCAAGCTGAATATATTTACCTTGTTTTAATACAGGATTATCTATAAATGGACATAAGATAA